>JASHOM010000029.1 GCA_030041115.1 Vulcanimicrobiota bacterium
GCCGGCAACAGCAGCGCGACGAGAGACCCGCAGACGACGTGAGGCAAGCGCTTCATGAGACGTACCCTCCAAAATCAAATCAAAGGAAAGCAACGGCATCCCTCAGTCTGGGATAGCAAGGTGTTCGGCGCTCGATAGGTCGATCCTACGCCCGGCAGGCGCTGGCTCTCCGTCGATAAACGTTGCCGGGCCCGGCCGGGAAGGGCCGAGCAGCCGCGCGATGAGGGAGGCGAGCGAAGAGGCGCGGCCGAATTGCTTGCTAACCTAGCACAGGCTCCTAGCAAACGATAAAATTACCGCGATTTTACGCGAGGGAGAGCTGTTCGGCGCAGCGCGGGAGCTGATCGTGCGATCAAGCGAGATCAGAAAGAACGACATGGATACAGAGCACACAAAGCTCATCGACCAATCTCAACTCATCTCGCTCGTCCGCTCGACGATCGTTTGGCAGCAGCTCCAACCCGGTCAATTGGACGTCGCCTTTAAGGTTTTGCAAGTTGCCCCACTCACCATTTCGTCGCGAACGTTCAACCTAGCGTTCCACGGACACGCCCAAATGGCGTCCGGCAGATCCGGCGTCATGACGATCGAGTCGGCGACCGAAGGGCGCTGGCGAGGCTCTCCATTCGAAGGCGCAAACGTTGCGGTCGGTAACGAGGTCGACGTTCGCACGACGGGCCCCAGCAGCTTGCTCGCGATCGCCGTCGATCGGGATGAATTGGAGCAGCGGTTTCCCGATGCGGTCGACGCGGCCGATGTCGTGGATAAACTCGCACAGAACAAAGTGATGAGGAATCCCGTTGCCGCGGGCCGGCTCCGCGTCGCGATAAAATACATGTGCGCTCATCGCGAACTCTTGCCCTCGACGGCGAGCGGTGCGCTCATTCCGCTGCTCGCCTCCACCCTCGAACAGATCGACGGCCATTCCGTCGAGCGATCGCACTGCTTGAATCGTCGCTACGCCGCGGTCCGAACCTGCGAAACCTATATGCGAGAGCACGTCGCCGAAACCGTAACGCTTCTCGACTTGAGCCAAGCCTGCGGTATGCGAACGCGTTCTCTCATCAACGCATTTGAAGCAGTCACCGGCTACAGCCCTATGGACTATCTCAAGCGGTTGCGACTCAGCGCCGTACGCAGCATGTTGTTGCGCGCCTCTCCGCGCTCTACGCGCGTCATCGACGTCGCGACGGAATCGGGTTTCTGGCACATGGGGCACTTTGCGCGTGACTATCGCGTAATGTTCGGCGAAGCCCCGTCGCAAACGTTGATGCAGCGTTGAGGCTTTCCTCCGCTGCGTGAACGGCGCCGGCCGTTACTGGGGCGGCGAGTCACGCCGCTCGACGGGTCGCAGAATCCGACGGTAAGATTTGAATGACAGGAACGGCGGCCCGTCGAACGCTAGAGCATGAAAGCTACTGCCTTTGGTAAGTTTGGCCGGTTTTCGCTTATTCTGCTGGGCTTCGTCGGCATCGCACTGGTCGCGTGCGGCGGTACGCAGGGGCCCGGAAACGCGGTAACGCCGAGTCTCCCGGCGACCGGCCACAGCACGATGAAGGTGACGTACGATGCGCGTGCCGTGATCCCGGCGCCCAAGACGTGGTCGATCGTTCCCGGAACGCTCCACGTCGCGTTCGCTCCGGCGTTTCACGCGGCCGGGCAAGCCAACTTACCGTTGCGGCTTTCCTATCCCCCGAGTCGAGCAGCGGCGATTCGCAGGTCGCACGCGCTGGTCGCCGTCATCGCGTACGCCGACGGGACCGGCGTGCATTGGGTGTCGCCGGGAGTGCTCGATGCGCCGCGCCGGCGCATCACCGCGGAGCTGCCGGCTTCGCTTCTCGACGGCGCCACGGGTCTGACGTTAGCGCTCGGCACGGACAACATCCGATACGCGATGGAAACGCCCGGCCCGCGATACTGGACCGGCAAAGTATGGAGTAAGACCGGGACGATCCAATCGAATCTGAAGACGGTCGTGCTGATTCACGGCATCTTTTCCAGCGTCGAATCGGCCTTCCCGACGCCGAGTCCGAAGTCGACGGAGACTCCCTGCCCGCAGCGCATCGCCGATGCCGGCGGTTTCAAGCAGGTCCTGGGCTTTGACTACAAATGGAACGAGCCTCCGTATTACGGCGGCGACCGGTTTGCCGACTTCTTGAAACAGATTGCGGACGCGGGCGTTTCGAGCGTGACGATCGAAGCGCACAGCTATGGCTCCGTCGTTACGCTCGCGGCAGTTCCGCTGGTCGAGAAGAAGCTGACGGTGGACAACGTCGTAACGCTCGGCGGTCCACTTCCGCTGCGAGGCACGCCTCTCGCCCGTAAAGACAACGACTGGCGGATGGGCATGATCCTGGGCTTGATGGATTGGTATTTCGGAGAGCCGCCCGGCGTCGTCGATCGCGCCTTCGACAGCGGCATGGTCGCCTCGTTGCGGCCCGGCTCCGGAGATCTCACTGAAATTCTGGATCACGTCAAAGCGATGACGACGAAGCCGAACTTCGTCGAGGTAGCCGGGACGAAGTGGATTTGCCTGTACACGCTCTACGGCGTATGTGTCATCTCCGAGGAGAAGTTCAAGCCGCAACTCATCGACGGAAGCGGCGTCGAGCTTCCTTGGGACGGCGTGGTCGAAACCAAGGCCGCTAACTCGACCGACATTCCGAGCCCCACGCCTACGACGTTTGGGCTTTCGCACATCGAGCTGGAATGCAGCGACGATGTGATCAAATGGGTCGGCAAACAGATTTCCCCGTCCGATATGTAGCCTCGCGGAATCAATTGCGCCCGCGGACGGCGTGGATTCTCAGGACACCCCAAGACGGTAAAATCTAAGATCGGCTCATGACTAGAAACCTCTTCTCGCTAGCCCTTGCGCTTAGCGTGCTACCCATTCCGGCACTTGCCCAGAGCAGCGGTGCCCCACCCCAGTTGACCGACCAGCAAAAGCAGGCGATGCACGCCACGTTCGCGCGTTACGGCGCGCAGCAGGAGCAACTCCGCCAGCAGATGCGCTACGACGTGCTATCGGCGCTCACGCCCGCTCACCGTCGCGAGCTGGCATCGCTGATCGGCCAACTCGCAATCGAACCCAATCCGGATCTCCAGGACGCGGCGGCGCGGATCGATCGCGCGCTCTCGTCGTACGAACGGCAGCGAATCGTCGCTGCGCAGCAGTCGTTCGAGGTGCAGCGGCGTCAGCTTCGCGCGCAGATGCGTAGCGAGCTGCAGAGCGAGCTGCCCGCGCGTCCCAACGGCGACAAGGGTCCCGGATCTGGTCCGCCCCGGCAGCACCCGCAACTGAGCACCGGCATGATCGTGCTGATGACGCTGACGCCGCATCCGCCGATGGGCGAACACGGCGGCCCGGAGATGATGCACCCCTAGAAAGAGTCTCGCTCCGGGGCTCAGTGTCGAAGATGCGGTCACGTCAACGCAGTTGCGCTTCGGAGCAGCGGCACGCGGATAACGCAGCCCGCGCCGCCACCCTGCAGGTTCCGAAGCTCGATGGTGCCGCGGGCGCGCGCGACGACCTTGGCCGCGATCGCTAAGCCCAATCCCGTCCCGCTCGTCCCCTCGGAAGCGCCGCCTCGGTAGAAGCGATCGAATGCCGACTTGAAATCTTCGCTCGAGAAGCCCGGGCCCCGATCGCGCACGACGATCTCGCACTCATCGCCGGTACGGCCGACGCTAATGGTCACCGGACCATCGCCGCCATATTTCACCGCGTTATCCGTGATGGCGACGAGCGCTTCGCGAAACTCCGTATCGGCCGCATGAATCGTCACCGCCCCGGAATCGAGCTCGACGTGCAGCCGCCGTTGATCCTCCGCCGAGAAGGCCTGCGGCAGCTCCCGCACGACGTCGTTGACGTCAAACGAGGTTTCTCCCAGCGGCGCGACGTGTTCGAGGCGTGCAAGCATGATGAGCTCGTCGATCAGGGTCTTCATCCGGCGGCTCTGACCGAGCATCTTCGCTAGCTGCGCGGGATCGGCCACGCACGGGCTGCGCGCGGCCATCGAGCTCAGATACCCGATGACGACCGTCAGCGGCGTACGAAGTTGATGCCCGGCGTCCGCCACGAACTGACGCAGCTCCGCGCTGGCCCGCGACCGCTCCTCGAGCGCGCGCGTGATCTGTTGGACCGCGCGATTGTAGGCCTGCGCAAGCTCGCCGACTTCGCTCGTGTCGTTGGTCGAGACGCTCGCGGGCGTGAAATCACCGTCGCCGAAGCGATTCAGCGCCGCCGTCGTGCGCAAGAGCGGATCGAGCGAATTCGCGGCGACGACGAGCGCCATTCGCCACGACGCGACGATGACGACTACCGTAACGATCAGCATCAAGATGACGTACCATTCAATGGATCGTCCGTAAAACGACGGCGCGACGAAAATCGTCGTACGGCTTCCGTCGTACGCGACGTCAAGAGGATGGATCTCCTCCATGAGCATGCGAACGACCAAATTCTGGGCGGGAAACGCGTGACGATCGCCACGATGCAGGGGAAAACGCGGCGCCGATTGCGGGACCGTGCGCGTCAACACGGGCAGTGGGGCGAGGCGCCGCATGAGGTATGCGTCGAAGGCGTTCGTGTTTCGTTGTCGTGAGGGGTAGGCGGTCGCGAGTCCCGGGATCTGCCGAGCCGCCGACAGCAGCGCTTCGCGGCCTTCGTAGGCCAGCATCCCGCCCGTTACGGCGCCGGCAAGTGCGGCAAAGCAGAGTACGACCAGTGCACCCGTCGTGATGTACCAGGTGATCAGCCGGCTGCGAAGCGACGTCAGGCGCACGCGCTATGCGCGCAAGGCGTAACCGGCCCCGCGAATAGTGACGATGAGCGGTTCGCGTTGCCCTGCCGACCGAAGCTTCGCTCGGAGGTATGAGATGTACGTTTCAACGCAGTTCTGAGAGACTTCCGAACTGGTGCCCCATGCGCGATCGATCAGTTCGTCTTTACTGAAGACGTGTCGCGGCTTGCGCATGAATGTCTCCAGCAGACGAAACTCACGCGTGGTCAGGAAAACTTGGCGCGTGCCGCGTCGAACCGTCCGTTGGTTGCGGTCCATCTGGAGATCGCCGTCGGTGAGAATCTCGGGCTCGTCGAGCTGAGGGCGGCGTAGCGCCGAACGGATCCGCGCGATGAGTTCGGGCATCTCGAACGGCTTTGCCACGTACTGATCGGCGCCGCGCTCGAGGCCGAGCACCTTGTCGCCGGTTTCGCCCTTGGCGCTGAGGATGAATATCGGCGCCTGCGTCAGCGCCCGAAAGCGCGGCAAAATGCTGATGCCGTCGATCTTGGGCATCATGACGTCGAGCAAGATCAGGGCCGGTTCCCAGTTGCGGATCGCTTCCAAGCCGGCCGGGCCGTCGCGCGCCGCGCGCACTTCGAAACCGGCGGCCTCGAGTTCCGAGCTAAGCAAGCATCGGATATCTTCCTCGTCGTCGACTACCGCGATGCGAGGTCCGCGAGAGTCCATCTTATCTATAGTACGCGAGGGTCGCTGAGACGACCCTTGGGGCCGTGCCTGCTCGAACGTTGAGCGGCTCTCGACTACGGCCGGACGCGGCCGGGACGGCGACTTTCACGTTCCATTCCCGTCGGCGCTATCCGTTGGCGCTATAAGGAAAAGCCTCAAGTGTCACCCTGAGCGGAGTCGAAGGGCTGTCGAAGGGCGACACTGCCGACAGGTTTCGCAAGAGCGCTCGTCACCGTGTTTCCGAGCAACGCATCAATGCGCGCCGCCCCGAATGAGTGCCTCACAAGCGCGAGCGGCGAGCCCGTAACGAAGGGCGTTTCGACCTTGCGGCGGAACCCAAACGAAAGCAAGCGAAGCCTCCGGGAGGCCTCTACGGCAAAGCGTTGACTTTCGAGGAGAAGGTAATGATGGCGTGGTTATATCTTCGCCGGTACGCATTGGGCACGTGCGCGGCCGCAGCGACGTTCGCCGGCTGCGGCGGACCGCAATCACAGGTTGGTGTACCCGTGACGACCGCTTTGGCTAGGGTTCACCACGCGACGACCAACACCAAGTTCACGGTGAGCTTTCGTAATGTGCTCCTCGACGGCAAGCCTTTTTTCATCAAGGGCGTTGACTACGGAACCAGTCAGATCGACTCGCTTTACAACCAAACTCCGGTTGCCAACCCGCTGGATAACGCCTACAAGGGAATTTGGGAGAAAGACCTGCAGCTCATGCGCGCCGACGGCGTCAATGCGGTCAAGGTCTATAACGTAGCGCTCGCCGGATTCAAGGACATTCCGAACTATAAGATGTTAGGGCCGCAGCAACCGTTTCCGCAAGAAACGGGCAAGATCGACCAATTTCTCACGGCGGCATGGAACGACGGCGACCATCCGATCTACGTTGTGCTGAGCCTCCAATTCGGTGGTTATGACGTCTTGCAGCCGGATTACGAAAAGGCGCTGGCTGCGGCGTTTAAGATAACAGCCAGTCAGTACGGTTCCTATCCGGCGCTGATGGGCATCTCCATCGGTAACGAGATCAACTCTGAATCGCTCGTCGTTCAGCCCGATTGGTGGAAGGCGCTCAATGACATCAACAGTAACATAAAGGCCGGCTTCAAAGAAGCAAGCGCGAAGAAGCTCACCACGACGACGATGATCGACGGCGTCGAGAAAGTCAGTGGGCAGGATTTTCTCAAGACGCCCTATTACGGCGAGAAATACGGGTTTAAGGTGGACACGTGGGGTATCGACGTGTATCGCGGCCCCTCGCTGGGTGCCGTCTGGGAGCAGATCAAGCGAAGCACGGTAAAGCCGGTCATCATCGCCGAGTATGGATCATCGGCCGCATATTACCCCGCATCGACGGCCAAACACGGAACGAGCTATAGCTGCGTAAGCTATCCGCCGGACTCGGATAAGCCGCCGTTTTACGGGCTTCCGCCTCCCAAGCCATGGGAGGACGCCACGCAGCTGAGGCCCGGCTCGTCCGCCAACCCCGGCATGCAGAATCTCGTCGACTACGCGACGACGAACCAGAAAGAG
>JASHOM010000030.1 GCA_030041115.1 Vulcanimicrobiota bacterium
GCTCACGACGCTGCTTTCGATCTTTCTCGTGGCTTTCGAGAACACCGCCGAGGCGCTCGAAGCGGCCTGGAAGTACATGACGATCACGCTCTTCGGGGCGACCACCGCGGTGCTCGGGTTCCTCGTGCTCTTTTGGGCGATGCATTCAGCGCATGCGACCGATTTCACCTGGAGCGGCCTGCACTCGATCGCAACCGCGATGCCGCCGCCGCTCTTGCGCGTTTCGTTTCTGCTGATTCTCGTCGGATTCGGCGCGAAAGCCGGACTCATTCCGATGCATACCTGGCTGCCTGATGCGCACAGCCAGGCGCCGTCCCCGGTTTGCGCGCTGCTCTCCGGAATCGAAACCACCGCCGTCCTCTACGTGATCCTGCGGCTTTTGCCGATCTTCGGGGCAGCTCCGGCGGTACATGCCAAGGAATGGGGATTCGTCTTCGGGCTCGTCTCGGTTGGCGGGGCCGCATTCCTGATGATCCAAACGCACGACTATAAACGACTCTTCGCCTTTTCGACCGTCGAGCACATGGGCATTATCTTGACGGCCGCCTCATTCGGCGGAATCTTGGCCGGGTATGGAACGGCCTGGCAAATCGTTACGCACGCCGTTACCAAATCGTTTTGCTTCTATGCAGCCGGAAGCGTGCTACTGCTGACCGGTTCGCGGCAGATCGCGTCCATTCGCGGTCTGGTCGAGCGCTCGCGCGGCGTCGCGATCGCCTTGCTGCTGGGGGCGCTGGCGATCGCGGGAGCGCCGCCGTTTGCGGTGTTCTTCAGCGAGCTCACGATTCTGCGGGCCGGGTTCGGGCAAGGCCAGTACGTGCAGGCGGGATTGCTTGCGCTCTTCATCGTGATCGCCTTCTTCGGCATGCTCTACCACGTCAATCGAATGGTCTTCGGCGAAGCGTCGAATTCGGCGGCGGAGCCGATGCCCGCCGCGCGTTCTCTACCCGTTCCCTGCGCGACCGCACTCGCCATCGGCGCCGTTCCGGTGGTGGCGCTCGGTCTGTTCGTTCCTCCGCCGTTGCACGCGCTGATGCAACAGGCCGCCGGCATTCTGGCACGATGACGACCCTGCGCGACGGCGAACTTCTTCGGGCAATCGTCGCTCGCTGGGGCGACGGCGTCGGCGTGGAACGTAGCGCGTCCTCCGATGCACTCGTGATCGACGCACGGCGTTCGGTGCTGCCCGGCGTCGCGCATTGGCTGGCGAGCGATCGGCAAATGCGGTTTGCAACGGCGCTCGCCGTCTCGGAGCACGACCGGTTGAAGGTGCATTACGCGTTTTGCGGCATCGAGGCGCCGGGCTGGGTTGAGCTCGTCTCGACGCCGGACGCCGGCGCACCGCACGCGAGCCTGCGATCGGTACTCCCGGCCGCGTACTGGGAAGAGCGGCGCATCTCCGAGGAAACCGGGACGCGCTTCGAAGGACATTCGGATCGGGAGGCGCTTCCCGCGTCCGCGGAGCCCGGTTCGTTTACGATGCCGGTCGGACCGGTCTACAGCGGCTCGGCCGAATCCGCGCTGTTTTTGCTGGAGACTTGGGGCGAAAACGTCGTCCGCGCCGTTCCGCGGCTTTTCTACAAACAGCGCCGTCTCGAACGCCTCGCCGAAGGGCGACCCGTGCGCGACGCGCTGCTGCTGGCCGAGCGGTGCAACGGCCGTTCGGCGTTTGCGCACGCGTGGGGATTCGCGCGCGCCGCCGAGCGGATCTTCGAGATCGACGTTCCCGAGCGCGCGCGGATGCTGCGCACGTACTTGGCCGAGTTGGAGCGCTATCGCGCGCATGTCGCGGTCATTCGCGAGATTTGCGAGTCCACCGGATTGGCGGTCGCCACCAGCCGAGCCGCTATTCTCGAAGAAGAGCTCCTGCGGCTGTCCGGCGAGCTGTGCGGTCACCGCTATCTCTTCGGGTTGATCGACGTCGGTGGGCTCACTCGCGATTTCGATGATGCGCGGTTGATCGCGACGGTGGAAAGGCTGCAAGAGATTCACGGCGGATTGCGGAGTCTCGGAGCCGCTCTGCGATTCGAAGGCTCGTTCTTCGATCGACTCGAGAACATCGGCGTCATTTCGCCCGAAGACGTGCGAGAGTACGATCTCGTCGGCCCGGTCGCGCGCGCGTCGGGATCCGGCGAGGACCTGCGCCTGCTGCGGCCCTACGGCGGCTACCGGCGGCTTGCGCTTCGCGCGGCCAGCGAGGATCAGGGCGACGGGGCCGCACGGATGCGCGTTCTGTTTCGCGAGTGCGCGAGTTCGCTGCGTCTCGTTCGACAAGTCGTGCCGGGACTTCGGGCAGGTCCGGTGTGCGTGCCGATCGTTCCGCGAACCGGCAGCGCGCTGGCCTCGATCGAGGCACCGCGCGGCGCGGCCTTCCACTGGCTCGAGTGCGACGAACGTGGCGCCGTCGTGCGCTACCGGCTCGCCGCGCCGTCGTTCCGTAACTGGCTGGGCTTTCATTTGGGAATGGAACGCTTCAGCTTTCAGGATTTTCCGATCACGCTGGCGACGCTGGGACTTTCGGTCGCCGAGAGCGACTGCTGAAAGGACGTGAGATGAGCGAGTGGGTGTTGCAAGGATTGCGCGAGGGGGTCAAGAGTACGCGCTATCCGAAGCGCGCGGAGACGGCCGCCGGAGTTTCGCCGGGCCTTCCGAGCGATACGAGCTGCGACGATCCGCAGCGCGCGCGGTCGATCGCCGGCCTCTGCCCGACCGACGCGCTGCTCGCCTCGGATCGAACCGTAACCGTCGATCGTGGGCGCTGCATCGACTGCTACCGCTGCGCGCGCGCGACGCCGGCGGCAATGCGCTGGGATCTCGGTTACGAATGGGGATCTCCGACCGATGAAGGCCTGCAGGACTCGAGCCGCCGATTGGGTTCGGCCTTCGGACGATCGCTGCACGTGCGCGTCGTGGACGGCGGCGATTGCAGCGCATGCCTCAGCGAGGTCGCGCAGCTGACCGGCCCGTACTACAGTTTGCATCGTTTGGGCTTCTTCATTACGCCGACGCCTCGCGAAGCCGACGCACTGATCGTCGTCGGCCCGGTGACGCCGGCGATGCGGCCGCTTCTGCGCGCCACCTACGACGCGATGCCGGCGCCCAAACGAGTCATCGCGGTCGGTGCGTGCGCCATCTCCGGTGGAATCTTCCGCTCGACGCGAGACGAGCAAGAAGGGGCGCTCGGCGTGATCCCCGTCGACGTCGTCGTACCCGGCTGCCCGCCGCCGCCGCTGGCAATCATCCACGCGCTGCTGGTTACGGTCGAGCGCGCTCCCGCACGGGCGGTCGCGCAATGAGCGGCGTAGCGCTTGCGCTGACCGGATTTTTCGCCTGCTGCGCGTTCGGCGTCTGCTGCGCGCTCGTCGTCCCCGAGCGCTTGGCCGCGCGCTTCATGGGGTGGATCGCGGCGGGCGCATCGCTTTTCCTCTTCCGGCTCGGGGCGCTCGGCGTGTCGGGACACGGGTTTGCAGCGACGCTCGGTCTCGTTCACGGCGTCGGGCCCGTCTCGATTGCCTTGCACCCGCTGGGCGCGATCTTCCTGTGCATCACCGCGCTGGTGTATCTGCCGACTTCCATTTTCGCCACCGCCTATCTGCAACGCTATGTTTCGAAGTACCGCCTGCGTGCATTTGCAATCGAGTATCACGCGCTCTTTGCATCGATCGCCGGGATTCTGCTGGCAGACGACGTTATCGCGTTCTTCATTGCATGGGAAGCGATGACCGTTCTCGGTTACCTGCTCGTGGTCTTCGAATACCGGCGGCCCGAAAACCTACAGGCGGGATTCGTGATGCTTGGCATGAGCGAAGCCGGCGCGATCGCCGCTCTGGCGGCCTTTCTCCTGTTAGCGCACGGCGGTCCGTTAGGGTTTGCCGATCTCAGCGCACGCGCTCACACGCTCGCACCTGCCGTCGCCTGGGCGGTTTTCCTCCTCTCGTTCGTCGGATTCGGCGTCAAGGCCGGCTTGATTCCGGTCAACTCGTGGTTGCCGATGGCGCATCCGGTCGCGCCCGCTCCGATCTCCGCGATTCTTTCCGGAGTCATCCTGAATCTGGGCGTCTACGGAATCTTGCTGGTGAACTGGCAACTCGCGCCGATCGGCTCGATTGCGCCCGGATTGATCGTCCTTGCAGTCGGAGCGGCCTCGGCGTTAATCGGAATTCTCTACGCCGCGATCAGCCGTGACATGAAAGCGATGCTCGCCTACAGCTCGATCGAGAACATCGGATTGGCGGTCGCGGCGGCAGGCGCCGGCTTCGTGCTGGCTGCCGTGCATCAGGTTCCGTTCGCGATCCTGGCGTTGGTCGCCGCGCTCTACCATTTGCTCAACCACTCGATCTACAAGGGACTGCTCTTTCTCGGTGCGGGTGCGATCGATGCCTGCGCCGGTACTCGCGACATGACGCGGCTCGGGCGCCTGCTCCGATACATGCCGTTGACGAGCACGTTCTTCACGATCGGCGCACTCTCGATCGCCGCCGTTCCGCCCTTTAACGGCTTCGTCAGCGAGTGGCTGATCTTGAAGTCGGTCCTGCACCTCGGCGCGCTCGGCTCGATCGGTGCGAGCATCGTCTTCGCGGCGAGCGCCTTTGCGATCGCTCTGACCGCCGTACTCGCCTTTAACCTGTTCATGAAGGTGCTTGCGACGAATTTTCTGACCTCTCCGGGCGGTAACGGCGACGGCGACGCGCCGCAGCCGCGAGAAGCGGCGTGGCCGATGCTCCTGGGCATGGGATTGCTCGGGGCCGGCTGCATCGCGCTCGGCGTACTTGCTCGCTACATTGCGCCGGTACTGGCGAGTGCGTTTCCCTCGCTTGCAACCGGCGCTGATCTGGTCGACGCCTTCTCCATCCCGATGAGCGAGGCGGCTCGTGCCGTCGGCAACGCCGGCGCGATGATTCCCTTGACGGCTTTTTTCGGAATCTGCCTGGCCGGCATTCTGACGGCTCTCGTCGTTCCGCAACGCGTGGCGGCGCGTTGCATGGGCTGGATCGCGGCACTCGCGTCGCTGTTCCTGTTCTGGCTCGGCGCGTCGGGCCTCGCAGGCCATTCGCTCGCCGTGACGTTTGGCGTCATCCCGGGGTTCGGGCGCGTGGCAATCGCGCTGCATCCGACCGGCGCCGTCTTTCTGTGCATTGCTGCGCTGGTGTACCTGCCGACCTCGATTTTCGCAACCGCCTATCTCAACCGGTACCTCCACGAATATCCTTTGCGCGGTTTCGCGGTCGAATATCATGCGCTGTTTGCTTCCATCGCGGGCATTCTATTGGCCGCGGACGTCGTTTCGTTCTTCATCGCCTGGGAAGCAATGGCGATTTTCAGCGCTTTGCTGGTCGCATATGAATACCGGCAACGCGAGAACGTGCGCGCGGGTTACGTCATGCTTGCAATGAGTGAGGCGGGAACGATCGCCGCGCTCGTCGCGATGCTGCTTCTAGGTCGCGGCGGGGCGCTGGACTTTACCAGCCTGGCCGTGGCGTCGCACGGATTGGCGCCCGCCCTTTTGTGGGCCGTCTTTCTGCTGTCGTTCTTCGGCTTCGGCGTGAAAGCCGGCCTGATCCCGGTGAACGCCTGGCTGCCGATGGCGCATCCGGTTGCGCCGGGTCCGATCTCGGCGGTGCTTTCCGGCATGATTCTCAATCTCGGCGTCTACGGCATCGTGCTCGTAAACTGGAACCTCGCGCCGATCCCGCTCCTCGGTCCGGGATTGGTCATGCTCGTCGTGGGCACCGCATCGGCGTTGCTCGGTATCCTGCGCGCCTCGACGAACGACGACATGAAAGGAATGCTGGCGTACAGCTCGATTGAAAACATCGGTTTGGCGATCGCCGCGCTCGGCGCGGGCTTCATTTTCATGGCCGAGCAGCTTGCCGCATTTGCCGTGATCGCCTTCGTCGCGGCCGTATATCATCTGTTGAATCACTCAGCCTACAAGGCGCTGCTCTTTCTCGGCGCGGCGAGCGTCGATCTTTGCGCCGGCACGCGCGACATGAATCGCCTCGGCGGCCTCGTGAAGTTCATGCCGCGGCTGACGATCTTTTTCTTGATCGGTGCGCTGGCGATCGCAGCCGCCCCGCCGCTCAACGGCTTCGTCAGCGAATGGGTGCTCTTCGAATCGCTTCTGCGCAGTGCCGCAATCGGCAGCATCGGTGTGCGCGTCGTCTTTGCCGTCTGCGGCGCAGCGCTCGCGCTGACCGCGGCGCTGGCGATCACGTGCTTTGCAAAGGCGTTCGGCATGAGCTTTCTCGGCGTGCGTCGTAGCGCCGCGCCGGTCCCTCGCGACCCCCCGCGCGCGATGGCGGCTGCGCTGGCGTTCCTGTCGTTGGCCTGCTTCGTGCTCGGCGTCACGCCGACGTACCTCATCCCCATCCTGGGCAAGAGTTTGAGCGCGTTGCCGATCGATGCCGCAAGCGTGCTCGTCCCTCCGTTCTTCGCTCCCGAGGCCACGCCCCAAGAGCAGCCCCTACCGGTGGACTTCGTCAAGGCCTTCCACGATCTCGGAGCGCAGATCGGGCAGCACCTTCTCCCCGGTCGCGGACTCGTGGTGATGCTGCGCGGCGGTGAAAGCAATCCGGTGGTCTTTGCGATGTCGACCGGGTACATGATCGTGCTGCTGGCGCTGCTCATCGCGGCCGTGTATCTCGTCGTGCGCCTGGCCGTGCGTCGCAAGCAAACCGTACGAGCCCCGTGGAACGCGGGGCTCGCGCACGTCGATCCGGCCGCATCGTACACCGCGCGCGGCTTCTCCAACCCCATCGCCGTGATTTTCGCGGCGCTGGTGCGGCCGATGCGCACGTGGCGCGTCACGGAGCTTGCGGCTCGCCGATTCCTCGGCCTCGCGCGCGGCTTGCCGCGCGTGCCGTTCGTTTCCGATACGCTGGTCTCGGTGCCCGTGGCCTGGATCACGGACACGACGGCACGAACGCTGGCCCAGCTCCATCAAGGGCGTTTGAACGCCTATGCCGCGTACGCGCTCATTACGCTGCTCATCGTGCTCGTCGGCACGACCATCCGCTTCTGAGCATCCGCCGCGCTTGCGAGCGCGGGAAATGCGCTACTTCGCGATGCTGATTGCCACGGCGGACGGGTCTTCTAACCCCGCCGTGAGTCTCGCGGTCGGCATTCCGCCGGCGGGGTAGGCCCACGCATCAACGGCGGGCTTGTCCTTCGCGAAGCAATATCCGTTTGGCGAGACGACCCTGGTCGCGCGCTTGGTGCTGCCCGGCGTCACGTTCGTCGATGCGCTGAAGAACGGGTTGAAGACGTCGGTGTAGTCGAGGTTGCAGTTGTCGGAGAACACGATTTCGGATCCGACCGCGGTGAGCGTGCTGTCCGACAGCTTGACTTCCCAAACTCCGGACTGGTGAGTACTGCCGCCGACGTCTGCGTCGCCGAGGGCGATGTATTTACCATCCCATTGAGTGCCCGCGACGTAGCCGATCGTGAAGTTGGAGAGGGAAAGCTGAACCATCTGACTCGCACGCGCCGGAAGCTCGCAAACGTTAACGCCGGCAGCGTAGCCCTCGCCGATCAGATCGCCTTTATCATCGTAACCAAAGGTATACATGATCGGACAAACAGCGGAGTCTCGGTAGCACGTCGAGTTGCCTTTGCCGCCTTTCCACACGCAGACCTGCCCGGTGGCGGAACCGCTTTCTCTGTAGATGTCGGTTACCGCGACGTCGCCGCGCGCGCTGATCGAACAACCGATGGCCTGACCGTTCGTCGAATAGCTGGCGAGCACGGTGGTTCCACCATGCGCGTACTCATCGACGCTACCACCATCGTTGGCGATGAATACGTCGCCTCTCTTGTCGACGCACATGCCCAAGGGTCCTTCGAAGCCCGTCAACGTGCCGACGACTTTGGGCTTCTTCGGAAAGCCGCTGAAGACGAGTACGTCGTTTTCACCGTTTCCCACGTAGAGCAAAGGGCCGGCCCGGATCTTGCTATCGGGCGTCATCCACGACTGGTCCCGGCCCGGGAGAACCGGTCGTGCGTTGACCGGCCCCGTCCAACCCGGCACGGCGCCGAACGGCGCGGAGGCCATGCCGGGCGCCCCGCCGCAGCCCGCCGGCAGGGTGACACCGCTCAAAAGCGCGAGGATGAGTTTAATGCAGGGGGCGCGTTTCTTCATAAATGACGTCCTCGGCGGTGACGTTTCGGCGGCGCTAACCGGCGCTCATGCGAGGAGCCTGTAGGGCAGGTAAAGCTTACTCTCGAGACAATTTAGATGAACATCTAGGCGCTGCACCTCGGAGAGCCCTAAGTCTTGCAAACTCGATGGTTGCATTTCGCTATCTGCGCGGTCGCCGTAATTCTTTTCGTAGCGATCGCGGCGTTCGTGTTTCAGAATTTCGTCCGCTATCGCTACGAAGAGCTCGGGGGCAGGCATTGGCGGATCGATCAACTGACGGGCGGGCGATGTTGGGTGATTCGCGCGCGCATCGACTGCAGGTTGCCGGGATCGACGAGCATGAGCACGAGCACCAGCCTTAGCAAGAGCAAGAGTACGAGCCCGAACAAGTGAAGCCGCGGGAGGGAGTTCGATGATGCGTTGGTACGTCGTAACCGTCCTATTCGTTGGATTTTCTTCGTTAGGCGCGTGCGCCGGGGGTTCGAACGGCAATTTCGGCCCGCGAATCCCTGCAGCCGGCGTCCAGCCTTTGAGCGTCCGGCCGTCGAGCGATGTGCTTTACAGCTTCGGCCCGTTCCCCGATGCCGAGCATCCCTACGCCGGGCTGCTCGCCGGAAAGAACGGCGAATACTATGGAACGACTCAAGGCGGCGGGAACCCCGGCGACGGGGCCGTTTACGAAATTACGGTTGCCGGCAAAGAGCACGTAATCTACGACTTTCACGGCGGCAGGAATGGCGCGGACGTGCTGTCCACACCGATCGTGGACAAAGACGGCGCGCTCTACGGCACGACTGAGACGGGCGGCGGATCCGGCTGCAACGGCCCAGGTTGCGGCACCGTCTTCGAACTCAGACCCGGCAAGCAAGGCTGGAAAGAAAGCGTGCTCTATCGATTCCACGGCGGCGACGACGGTGGATCGCCGATCGGCGGTTTGCTGATGACCAAGAGCGGAGCGCTTTTTGGTACGACGTATGCCGGTGGGAGCGGCGGCGGCGTTGTCTTCGAAATGATGCGGTCGGGTTGGACCTACGCCGAAAAGGTCGTGCACCAGTTTTCAGGCTCGCCCGACGGCCTCAATCCGACCGACGCCCTTGTTTCCGACACCAGCGGGAATCTCTACGGTACCACTTCCGCCGGCGGTCTCACGACCTGTCCGTCTCGTTCGAGCGTACCCGGCTGCGGCACGATCTTCAAACTGACACCGTCGGGTTCGAACTACTCTTATTCCGTGATCTACCGCTTCAAGGGCGGAACGGACGGAATCTCGCCTTGGGCGGGACTCCTTCGCGCATCTAACGGTGTGTTTTACGGTCTGGCCATGGAGGGCGGCAGTCAGGGTAAGGGCACGGCCTTCGAGTTGGCGCGCAAAGGTTCGAGCTATCGCGAAAGGACGCTCTATTCATTTGAAGGCGGAACCGACGGTGCGTACCCTCGCGACACGCCCGGCCTGGTGGCCGATCGCAGCGGAAACCTGTACGGCACGACGGCGGCCGGCGGCGGTACGCATTGCAGGGTCGGCTGCGGCACGGTTTTCAGCCTCGTTCCCTCGGCGAAGGGTTTCACCGAACACGTGCTCTACGCGTTCCAACGCGGCACGCGCGATGGCGCAAGTCCGTTCGGAGGCGTCCTAATCGACCGCCATGGCGACTTGCTTGGGCCCACGTTCATGGGGGGCGCTTCGCGCTCGGGCACGATCTTCAGCGTTTGTTGCGCTAGCCCCCCGCAGTGATCACGCTCGCGAGGCTGCCATTAGCCCGCAGTTCCGCCTGGTGCCGCCGCTCCCGGAGGCAACGCGTGACGTATCGTGAACGCCAGCCGATTGTCCGCCAAATCTTCACCGTCTAGACTCGGCCGCCACTCATACCGCCGACCCGGCTCATACGGCAGCGGCGCTATGTTGAAGGCGAATGGCACATTTAATTCCGAGCCTTGCGGTATGCCCGCCGGTCTGCCAACTTGGAATTGCATTTGCACGCGCACCGGCTGCGGACCGGTTGGTGTCGGCACCATAAACGGCTGGCCATCCTCGCGCACCAAGTTAAAAGCCAGCGAATGATCTCGATTGGTTTCGCCCCACTCCACGTGCACGACACCCGCTAGCGCACCTGGCGTCGCCTGCGGGCCGGTTATATTCCATCCCGCGCCAAGCATGTACAGCTTGCCACTTTGCACCTGCGCTGAATCCGCAAGGAGGAATGTTAGCTTCATGCCGCTACCATAAAATAGTCGTAGGCGACCTTCGGCGTTCGCGCGATACCCGTTGCGGGAGCGTCGCGATCGTATCCCTTTCCGACCTCCGGATCGTGCAACGCCGGCCGCTTACGTTTATTGGCCCTTCCGGCTTTTGGGTGGGCTAGGCTGACAGCACGAGAGATTTGATGGTGCAGCGAATCGCGCGCGTCGTCTTCTCTCTACGGTTAGGAGCAGCAGCGCGATGGCGAGGGTGAGTAAGCCCCGTGACCTGCCGTTGCCAACGTAAGTGAAACGTACTCGCGCTCTCAACCGCTATTCGCCCAAGCAGTTC
>JASHOM010000031.1 GCA_030041115.1 Vulcanimicrobiota bacterium
TGATTTGCGCGGTGCTCGTCACGCTGGTAGTGTACGCGGTTGCGCGTTGGCTCATTGCGCATCGCGACTCGATCACGACGATCATCGAGACGCTGCTCTTGCGTGCAGGCGATGCGGTTTGTCCGAGCCGTTACGATCTGATCGCGCAGCTCGTCACTCCCCGGCGGCGGCGCACGGCCAACGCGCTGCGCCTCTCCCAACGCGGACCTCCTGCGGCTAGCTTCGCTTCGTTCCCTTAATAACAGCAAGCACTTCCACAGGAGTTTACCCATGCGTCAGTTCACCGCATGCCTGCGCGCGTGCGCTTCGTTCGCGCTCGCCGGCATCGTCTTCATAACATGCGCTCAGGTTGCCCAAGCGCAGGGCACCACCATCGACGTCATCGGAACGGTCAACGCATCCGACGGCACGCCGGTCGCGGGCGCAACCGTCGTTCTAGCCGAGCGCGGCGTCTCGCACAGGGGGCTGAGCGACGCGCACGGCACGTTCGTGATCAGCGGCGTCGCGCCGGGTACGTATTCGCTGCACGTCGGCGCCCCGGGATATCAGCCGATTACGCAGCGAACGGTAACCATCGACGCCGCGCATTCGCTGCTCACGATCGCGCTCCCCAAGGCAACGACCAACACGCTGGCCGTCATCGGTCACGTCAGCGTGTCGGCCGGTGAGACCGTCTCGACGGCTTCGGCGCCGAGCGTGACGCTCAGCGCGCAGAATGCCGCCGCGGCCGGTGTCACGAGCGTCGCTTCGATGGTCTGGCCGCAGCTCTCGGTGACGCCGGTCATTCCATTGGGCGGCGGCAGCAACGCCACGGTCAGCTTCGCGGTGCGGGGACCCGACCCAACCGAGACGCTGGTCGACATCGACGGCCATCAGGTCAATAACGGAAACACGGGCGATTTCGACTTATCGCTGCTCGATCCGGCGGCCTTGCAAGAGGTGCAAGTCCTCTACGGCATCGCGCCCTCGTCGCTCATCGGCCCGAATATGATCGGCGGCGGCATCAACATACTCACGCTGCAGCCGACGAGCACGCCGCAGGGCCTCATTCGGCTTTACGGCGGAACGCTGGGCGCCTTCGGCGAGACGCTTCAGGCGACCGGATCGGACGAACGCTTCGGCTACGCGCTGTCGGTTCACGGGACGAACTCGAACGGATACGTCAATACGACCGTCCTGGCGCCGCCGGCCGGCGTCGAGCCGCCCACCCGGAACGAGACGCTGCAAAGCGTGGGAAGCGACTCCTACGGCGATTCGCTGCTAACCAAGCTTCGCTATCAGCTCGGCGGTCCCAACGGCTACGGTTACATTCAGCTGGACTTCCGCAACGCGAACATCAGCAAAGACGACTCGGCGCTGCTGACCAACTACACGCCGCCGGGCTTTAGCGGCGACGTCGGCGACGACGCGCTCTCACCGATGCACATCAACGAGCTCGCCGGCGGCTACCAAAGCTTTGCCGGGACGCTCCTTGGCGAACATCAGTCGAACCTCGGCTTCGACGCGCAGGTGCCGCTGGGGAACCAGCTCGTCGATGCGGCTCCGGCAACGCTCTTGCAGTTTAGCCATTTGACCTCGCTGTGGACGCAATCGGTCTCGGGGCCGGGGGCGGACACGCAACAGTACCTCTACAACCAGCGCGACCTTCTCGGCGACGATTGGCTCGAGCTCGATCACCATTTCAGCAATGGATCGCTCTCGTTCAAGTACGACCTCAACAACGAGACCTTGACCACGAACTACGTCCAAGGCCAAGTAATTGCCGAGTCGCAGCCGATCGGGCCGCCCATCGGCCCGACGAGCGGCCTCGTCGCGAGCGATGCGCTTTCAACCGACGCGCTCGCGCTGCCGGCCGACAAGGCTCCGCCTGTTCAAACGTTGCCTCTCTCGCAGACGGAGCGTTACGCCGTGCTGCGCTACAACGGCGATCCCACGAGCCATATCCACTACTCGGTGGCGGCATACGACAGCTGGTTCACCTCCTTCGGCCACAGCTTCGATCCGCGGGCCGGAATGGTCTGGACGCCGACCGGAAATACCGCCGTGCGCGCTTCGGTCGGGACGACCTACCAAACGCCGCAGATCTCCGAGCTCGTCGTGCCGCCGCCGGCCGATCGCGTTCCCGTCGGCGGCGTCATCTATATCGGTAATCCCAATCTTCAACCCGATCGGGCAACCGATTTCGACCTCGGGATGGAACAACTCGTCCGCGTCGCACGCGATCCGCTCCAGCTCTCGCTGGATCTTTATCAGACGAACCTGCGCGCCCCGTCGAGCGAGACGAACCCGGTGCCGATTCCGGGCTGTCAAACTCCGCGCAATCCGGTGGCCTGTCCGATCGCCATGCCGGTGAATGCCGGTAACGGCGTCTACCGGGGCATCGACGTCTCCGCGGATCAGCAACTCGGCCGGGCCCTTCACGTGCGCCTCGGCTGGGACGTGGACAGCTCCTTCCTCACCGTCATTCCGGTTTCGATTCAAGACGGAACGATGCCGGCGATGGAGCAGTCGCTCGGCCAGCCTTTGCACAAAGCCTACGTCGCCGTCGAGGAAAATCCGCTCGAGGGTCTCGGTTACGGCGCCGAACTCAACTACGAAGGCTGGTATAACGAGCTCAATCGCTCTCCCTTTGCAACGCTCAACGCCCATATCGTCTATCGCCGCGACGGATTCGAGTATGGCGTGTACGGGACGAACCTGACCAACGTTTACGCCGACCCCTTCACGATCATCGGGGGCGGCATGATCTACGGCGGGACCGTCAACTCACCGGTCATTCCGACCGACGCCTACGTGCTGCAAGGTGCTCAAGTGAACTTCGTGTTCACCCGGGAGTTCTGAGGAGGCCTCAACGCCGCGGCTAGAACAGAAGCGTCGCGAAGTCGCCGACGTGTTCGAAGCCGACGCGGCGGTAGAGTGCGATCGCCGGTTCGTTGAAGTCGTTGACGTAGAGCGAGAGCGTCGGCGAAACCTCGAGCAGGCGATCGCAAATCGCGGCGAGCGACGCCGCCGCCAAGCCGCGGCCGCGCAATTCCGGCGGCGTCCAGATGCCTTGGAGCTGGATCGTCCGGCTGCACCACGGACCGATGTTGCAGAAGAAGCAGAGCCGGCCGTCGGTGCTTCCGACCCACCAAAGATCGCGGTCGATCATCGCGCGGATGCCCGCGCCGAACTCCGGAGCGCCGCGGCGCGGATCGTACGCCAGCTCCTGGCGGACCATTTCCGCCGAACCATCGGCCACGGCGTTCCACTCCTCCATGCGCGCCTGCCGCACGATCGTGCGGCGTTCGTACGGACGCAAACGATCGCGGTCGATCATCATCACCAGTTGGCGATCGCGCACGAGCCGCGGCGCGACGTGCCAACCGCGAACGATCTCCCAAAAGGTGCGCACGGTCTTGCGCTCGCCGACGATCATGCGCTCGCCGCGATGACGCTTCGCGTGTTCGCCGAAGGCAGCGAGCGCCGCCGGCTCGGCGGCGATCGCGAGCTGCCGCCCGCAATAGGCGACGCCGAGCACGTCGGTGCCTTGGAGGGCCACGGCTAGGTTTTTACGCGCGGGCAACGCGTCGTCGTTCAAGAGCGCGTGACTGATGAAGACGTTGAGATAGGGCGAGCGCGAAAGGTATTCCGCCGCTGCCGCCTGCGTTGCGGGCGAAACGGGCTGGATCATTGCGAGCTGAGTGCGACGCTCATCAACGGTTTGCTCGTCGGTTCCTTGCTGCCGCCTTCGGGCTCGAGCGTGACCGAGACCGCGGTCGTCGAACGTGCGTCGGCCGAGAGAACGATCAGCGCGACGCCGCGCGCATCGGGCAAGAACGTTGGCGACGCGAGATACTTCGTCGAGCCCTTTGCAAGCGTCCAGGCCTGATAGATTTTTCCGTGCGGCGGCTCGGGTAGGGCGCGCAGCGCCAGGTAGATCCGGCTGCCGCGCGTGATGACTTCGCCGCTGCCGATTTCGTAGTGACGCGCATGGCTGTCGAGCATGTCGAAGAGCGCGGTGCGCTCTTGCACCAGGTTGCGCGCGAGCGCCGTGGAGCGCTCCGAAAGGTTGGTCACCTCGCGCTGCTCTTGCTTGAGCTGTCCGAGCAACGAGATATTTCCGATCGAGGAAATCAACGCGATCGCGAAGCAGGCCGCCGCAACGAGGTATGCGGGCCATGCCGCTGCATCCTTCACCGCGAGTATCTTCCCAGGGCGACTTCGAGGCCCTCCGCCCGGACGCGTCGTACCCCTGCGATCATGGAGCCGTTAGCGCAATTGCGCGAGAAAATCGCCGACTTCCCGGGTTACAACGGCGACCTGGCACGCCGGCACTCCGACGAATACGTGCGTTCTTATCTCGGCGAGGCGTTGTCGGAGCTCGAGGCTCGCTGCGCTCTTTCGGTGGAGCTCGAGCGGCGCATCGACGGCCTGATACTGCGCGTCGAGTTCGCCGATCCGCGAGACTTCATCGGACACGACCTCGGCTCCGAAGGGGGCGACGACGGCGGCGAGGTCGCCGTCGCAGACGTCGCAGTCGTCGAGCTCGCCGATCGCGCGGCATCGCTCGATCCGGCCTCGGTGCCCGGCTATCTCGATGAGGTCGTCGCGGCGCTCGACGTTCGCGAAGCGGCACTGCGCGCTTCGGCGGCGAAGGCGCGATAGTGCAACGCACGAGAGCATAGCGCCTTTGCGGCTTCTGCTCGCGATTACGGCGATTTCGCTGCATCTGATTCCCCACCCGGCGCGGATCGAAAATCTGGCGTGCCCCCATCTCTCGATCGTGCCGCGAACGGTTGCCGCGGATTTCGACGCGGCCGCTCGCGCCGAGATCGACGAGCGCTGGCGCGCTCTACGCATAGGATCGCTCGAAACGGTTCCTCCGGACTCGGCAGCCATACGGGTCGAACGCGACGCATCGCTGGCTCCGCAAGCGTATCGCTTGACGGTCGAGCAAGGGCGGGTTTCGATTGCGAGCTCGGATGCGGCCGGCGCCTTTTACGGCGCGATGACGCTCGCGCAGCTGCCGGTGCGGGCCGGCGCAGGGTGGACGATGCCCTGCGTGCGCATCGAGGACCGGCCGGCGCTGCGGTGGCGCATTCTCTCCGACGACGTCTCGCGCGGACCGCTGCCGACGATGCAGTACTTCGAAGAGCGCATTCGCACGATCGCCGCGTTCAAGATGAACGGATATTCTCCGTACATGGAGCACGTCTTCGTGAGTCCGACCGATCCGCTGCCGGCGCCGCTGGACGGCATCACGCCCGCGCAGCTCCACGCGCTGGCGCTCTATGCCGCGCGCTTTCACGTTGCGCTCATTCCCGAGCAGCAGAGCTTCGCGCACATGCACGAAACGTTGCGCATCGAGCGTTACGCCGGCGCGGCTGAGCTTCCGCACGGCTACCTCCTTTCGCCCAACGTTCCGCTCTCGATGGAGTATCTCGCGCGAATCATCGGTCAAGAGCTGGCGGCGGTGGGACGGCCGCCGTTCTTTCACATCGGCTCGGACGAAACGGCGACGCTCGGTTTGGGACGGACGGCGGCGTACGTCGCACAGCGGGGACGTTCGCAAGCCTACGCCGATCACGTCGTCGCGATGAACCGGCTGATCGCGCCGTCCGGTGCGCGGCTCATGCTCTGGGACGATGGAATCGAGGCCGACCCGGGCATCATGCAGCTCATTCCCAAGACGGCGGTTGTCGTCAACTGGCATTACGGCGACGAGCCGACCTTCGAGCCGTACATTCGGACGATAGCGCGGGGCGGCTTCGAGCAAATGGTCGCACCGGGCGCGAGCAACTGGAACGAGCTTTATCCCAACTTCGAGACGGCACTCGGCAACGAGCGGCTGTTTATCAACGAGGGAAAAACCGCGCACGTGCTCGGGCTCTTCCAGACCGTTTGGCATGACGACGGGGAGACGCTCTACGAGGCGACCTGGGTGCCGGTCATTTACGCTGCGGCGGCGGCGTGGGAAAGCGGCGACGTCGATCCCGGGCGCTTCACGGCAGATTTCCCCAGCGCGTTTTTCGGCGTTGACGACTCGGACTACGGGTTCGCGCTCGGCGTGGGGACGCTCGCGAACCGGCTCGAGCCGCAGGGCTACGCGTACGGCCAAACCGATGCACTTTTTTGGGCCGACCCGTTCGACTCTTCGGCAGCGAGCCAGGCCGCGACGGGAGATCTCCGCTTGGTGCGCCTGAATTCGGAGAAGTTCGAGGAGGTTCTCTATTTCAAACAACGGCCTCCGCTGCACGCCAATGCGGCTTTCGTGATGTTCCTCGCCGCGCGCCGGTACGACGCGCTCGCCCGCAAGTTTCAAATCGCCGCCGAGGTTCGCGCAATGTACGCCGACGCGGTCGCGCATGCGGCGTCGGATCGCGACCGGACCGAGCGCGATCTGCTCTGGTGCAAGTACTGGATGTGGGAGCTGCGCGATGCGTACGAGGAGCTCGCGCCGCTCTACGAGCGCGCTTGGCGCTACGAGAGCCGCGACGGGCACCTCGCGAGCAATCTCGAGCGTTACCATCTCGGCGCGCAGAAGGCGATC
Organism: Vulcanimicrobiota bacterium; assembly: GCA_030041115.1. Lineage (GTDB taxonomy): Bacteria > Vulcanimicrobiota > Vulcanimicrobiia > Vulcanimicrobiales > Vulcanimicrobiaceae > Cybelea. The sequence goes on from JASHOM010000031.1 coordinate 6,533, forward strand.
GAGCGCGCCGACGCCTTCTACCGCGTGACGCAAGCCTATCTGCGCACGAATACGCTGCCGCCGTTCGACGAGGTCGTGACGCCCTGACCGCGGCAGCCGTCCTCTTCGTCTTCGCCGTCTTCGCGGTGTTGATGTATCTGCGTTGGGTGCCGGCGCTCATCGCGGTGCCCGCAATGGCGATGCTGATGTCGCTGGCCGCCGGCGTGCCGGCTTCGCGGCTGGGCGAGATCGTCACGACGGGCGCGGCGGAGTTGGCGCCGGTTTACGTGGCGGTCATCTTCGGCGCGCTCCTCGGACGGGTCACGATCGACACCGGCATCGCACGCACGATCGTCGATCTCGCGGCGGAGTACGGCGGCGAGCGTCCGGCGGCGCTCGCCCTGGTTTTTTGCGCAATCGTCGCGGTGCTCTTCACCTCGCTCTCCGGCTTGGGCGGGATCATCATGGTCGGATCGATCGTTCTGCCGATCATGATGACCGCGGGCGTGCCGCGGACGATCGCCGCGACGCTCTTTTTGATGGGCTTTGCGCTCGGCTACATCTTCAACATCGCCAACTGGACGTTCTACACGAAGTACTTCGGCGTCGCGCCGCAGCAGCTCGTTCGCTACGCAATCGTCCTGGCGATCATCGATGCGATCGCCCTGCTGCTCTACGCCGCGATCTCCTTTCGGCGCGAGCGTGCCTACGCGATGTGGGCCGTTCGCGGCGAGCCCGAAGAGCGGCCGCGCGTGCCGGGTGCCGCATTGATCACGCCGCTGTTGCCGCTCGCGCTCTACTACGGCGGCAGGATGGAGGCCGCGCCGGCGTTCATCGTCGCCGCCGTTTTCGGCGTTCTGATCGCGCGGCCGCGCGACGCCGTGCAGCGGCTCGCCGCGGCCGCCATTCGCGGCGTCGAGGACGTTGCGCCGGCCGTCGTGCTTTTCATGGGCATCGGCATGCTGCTCGTCGCCACGCAACAGCCGCAGTTCGACGCGGCACTGCGGCCGCTCGTTAGCGGGGGATGGCTGCGCAATCCGATTGCGTACGTCGTGCTCTTCGGCGCACTGAGTCCGCTGGTGCTCTATCGCGGACCGCTCAATCCGTTCGGTGTCGGCATCGCGATCTTCACCACGCTGCTGAGCGCGCACGTCTTGCCGCCCGTGGTGCTCGTTGCCGCCGTAATGGCCGTCGTTCAAGTGCAAAACGTTTGCGATCCGACGAACACGGCCAACGTGTGGATCGCGAATTTCACCGGCGTGCCGATTCAGGCGATCACGAAGCGAACGCTGCCCTACCAGACCGGCGTGGCGCTCGCCGCAACGCTCGCCGTCGTCGCCGCCGCGCCCGCACTCTTCGATCGGCAGCCGTTCACTGCGTTCCTCGACGCGGCGCGCGCCGGCGAGGCGCTTCCGGGGTTCTACGCACCGCCCGGCGCGCGCAATCGTATTGCGGTCGACGACGACGGGAGCGCGCTTGGGCGCGCGGCGGCGGATGCCGTCGCCGGCGCGTTGGGAGGCGGAGCTTGGCAGGCGATGCGCTTGCGCGACGATCCCAATGCCGGCGATTGCGCGCGCAAAGGCTACGCCGCCTACGTGTACGTCAGCACCTCGCAATTCACCCTGATCGAGGGCGATGATCTCGACGTCGGGTTGCGGTTGCAAGACTGCGGCGGCTGGATCGTTCAGGAATGGCACGATCACGAGGTCATTCCGCCGCCGCCGGCCGCGGATGAGGCGCGAGCGCTCGCGCTGCAAGGGGTGGCGCGGCTGCGCGCGTGGGCGCGCGTGGACCCGGTTCGCAGCGAAAATCTCTTTGCGCGCGGCGTCGCCGCGCGGCCGGGCGACCGCTCGACGTACTTTTACGCCTTCTTCCGGACCTCCGACGGAAATCTGCGGGTCTACGTGCGCGCCGGCGGCCCCGCGTACGTCGCGGGATTGCGCTCCGGCGACGTCGTCGAAACGATCGACGGCCAACCTTGGTGGCAGTACGGAACCTACCAATCGGAGCGGTTCGCGTACGACGGCAAGCCGCACGAACTCGGCGTTCTCCGGAGCAAGCATTTGGTCGAGGTGCGGCTAACGGAACCGTTCACGCTATGACTAAAGTTGAACGGTTGACGGTCGAATAGATGTCTGGACGGTCGCCGGCGGCGCGCTTCGGTCCGCGCGCGCAGGCGTATGCGGCCTACCGTCCGTCCTATCCGCCGGAGGCGATCGACGCGGCGCTCGAAGGCCTCGGTGATCCGCACGCGCTGACGATCGCCGACGTCGGCGCGGGCACGGGGATTTCAGCGCGGCTCTTCGCCGAGCGCGGCGCGAACGTGATCGCGATCGAGCCGAACGCGCCGATGCGCGCGGCAGCGCAGCCGCATTTGCGCGTGCAATGGCGCGACGCAACGGCGGAGGCGACGGGTCTGCCGGCCGCCGCGGTCGATGCGGTCGTCGCGTGTCAGGCGTTCCATTGGTTTGCGACTCCCGAGGCGATGCTGGAGTTTCGGCGCATCGCGCGCCGCCGGGCCGTGCTGCTGCAGTACGAGCGCGACGAACGCGACGCCTTCACGAGAGCCTACGGTGAGATCGTGCGGTTCTACGCAACCGACGACACCGAAGCGTTGCGGCTCGTCGGGCTCGCCGTCTTCGAAGCGTTTCCCTATGCGCGGGTGACGCGACGCGCCTTTGGCTCGGTGCAGCGGCTCGATCGAGCCGCGCTGGTCGGCCGGGCTGCGTCGTCGTCGTATCTGCCGTCGGCCGGGCCGCAAAAAGCTCGGCTCGACGAGCAACTGCGCGAGCTCTTCGAGCGCCACGCGCGCGCCGGCTGCGTCGAACTGGCAATGGAAACGCACGTGCTCGTCGCGCGGTGGTAGGCCGGAGTGCGCGCGCATAAACTTCGCGTCGGCATCGATGTCGGCGGAACGTTCACCGACGTCGTCGCGGTTGATGCGTCGACGCGCGAGCTCGTCGCATCGGTGAAGGTGCCCACGACGCACGGCGCGCGCGAAGGGGTCGCCGCGGGCATCGTCGCCGGGATCGAACGGCTGCTCGCCGACCCGGCCGTCGATGCTGCCGCGATCGCCTTCATCGCCCACTCGACGACTCAGGCGACGAATGCGTTGCTCGAAGGCGACCTGGCGCGAGTCGGCGTGGTCGGGCTGCTCGACGGACTGGCGTGGTTCTCGAGGCGCCAGATGCGATTCGGGCCGGTAGCGCTCGGCGACGGAGCGCACTTCGTGCCGGAGTTCGCCTTCGCGCGCGCGCGCGACGATGCCGCGATGCGCGCGAGCGTCGATGCGCTCGTCGCCGGCGGCGTCGAGGCGATTGCCGCGAGCGAGAGCTTCGGTGTGGATCGGCCCCAAAACGAATCGGCAGCGGTCGCGTACGCGCGTGAGCGCGGGGTCGACGCAACGAGCGGACACGACGTCGGCACCGCCTACGGATTGCGCGCGCGCACGCGCACCGCCGCGCTCAATGCGGCGATTTTGCCGAAGATGGTGCGGACTGCGCAGATGACGCGCGATGCGGTCGAACGCGCATCGATCGCTGCACCACTGATGATCATGCGCAGCGATGGCGGCGTGATGGACGTGCGTGAGGTCCTGACGCGCCCGATACTCACGATGCTCTCGG
>JASHOM010000032.1 GCA_030041115.1 Vulcanimicrobiota bacterium
ATAGCCGAGCGTGCTCTGCGGCACGAAGAGCTGCAGCGTGGCCGCGACGTTGAGCGTCAGTGCGACCGCCGCGGCAAGCAACGCTGCGCCGCGTTCCCAAGAACGAAGCCGGCGTGGCTGAGCCCGACCCATGGCGGCAATTCCTCGATGGCTTCGGCGTGACCCTTCGGCCTGCAACCCCGGGCGCCGCAGCGGGCTTTCGTGCGTTACGAGTTAACCTATGGGAGAATCCGGCATGGCGGCGACGGCATACGAACGGTTCTGGGCCCTCCACGAACGCGACGAGGCGTTCGTGATGCCCAACGCGTGGGATGCGGCATCGGCGGTCCTGCTCAAACGCAGCGGCTTCGAGGCGTTGGGCAGCTCCTCGCTCGCGCTCGCCTTTTCGCTCGGGCGTCAGGACGGTCGTCATGCGGTTTCGCGCGGCGAAGCCGTGGCGCACGCCGCGCTGCTCGCGCGGGTGAGCGCGCTTCCGGTCAACGGCGATCTCGAAGACGGCTTCGGTGCCGAACCGCGAGAGTGCGCCGCAACGGTGCGAGCGGCCATCGACGCCGGCCTCGCCGGCATCGGAATCGAGGACACGACCGGCGATCCCGGCCGGCCGATCCACGACTACGACGCCGCGGTCGCGCGCGTTCGCGCGGCGGCGCAGGCCGCGCGCGGCCGGATCGTGCTGACGGGCCGTACCGACAACTTTCTCAACGGCCGTCCCGATCTCGACGACACGATTCGTCGCCTGACGGCCTTTGCGCAATCCGGTGCGGACGTGCTGTACGCGCCCGGTCTGCCGGACATGGAGGCGATCGTCGCGGTGGTTCGGGCCGTCGCGCCCAAACCGGTCAACGTGTTGATCGGACCGGCCGCCGCAGCGGTGCCGCTAGCGCAGCTTTCGGCGGCCGGCGTTCGCCGCGTCAGCATCGGCGGCGCGCTCTATCGCGTCGCCATGCGTTCGTTACTCGCCGCTGCGCAGGCGCTGCGCGCGGGCGATCTCGCTGCCGTCACGGGCGCGATCCCGGGCAGCGAGATCGCAGCGTTACTGCCGCAATAGCGTCGTTGATCCGCCGGTTCTTCGCAAACCTCGGCCCGGGCCTCATCACGGGCGCGGCGGACGACGACCCGTCCGGCATTTCCACGTACTCCGTCGCCGGCGCGGCGACGGGGTATTCGATGCTATGGCTGACGCTGATCTCGACGCCGATGATGGCGGTCATCCAAGGAATGTGCGCGCGCATCTCCATGGTGAGCGGCGAGGGGATCGCTGCGATCATCCGCAAACGCCTGCCGCGGCCGGTGACCTACGCGTTGGCGGCGCTCGTGATCGCGGCCAATACGTTCAATCTCGGAGCGGACATCGGCGGCATGGCCGCGGCGGCTCGCTTGGTCGTGCGGATCCCCACCGATGCGCTGGTATTCTTTTTCGGAGTCGGACTCGTCGCGGCGCAAACCTGGCTCTCGTACGTGAAGATCGAGCGGATCTTCAAATGGTTGACGCTCGCGCTGTTCGCCTACGTGGTCACGGCGTTCGTCGTTCGTCCGCCGTGGGCTCACGTGCTCGTTCAGTTTGCAATCCCGAGGCTCTATTTCAATTCGTTCTGGCTTGCGACGATGGTGGGCGTGCTCGGTACCACCATCACGCCGTATCTCTTCTACTGGCAATCCTCGCTCATGGTCGAAGAGGAAAAGAAACTGGGCAAGATGACGATCGCCGCGCGCCGCGGAACCGATCGCGAGTCGGTGACGGCGATGCACTCCGACGTGAACGCGGGAATGATCTATTCCAATCTCGTCGCGTTCTTCATCATCGTGACGACCGCGGCGACGCTCGGTGCGCACGGCGAGCACAACATCGCTACCGCCGAGCAAGCCGCGCGTGCCCTGCGCCCACTGGCGGGGCAATTCGCCGAGCTGCTCTTCGCATTGGGCATGGTCGGCACCGGAATGCTCGCCGTGCCGGTCCTCGCCACGTCCTCGGCCTACGTGGCCGCGGAGACCTTTCGCTTTCGAGAAGGACTGAGCGAGCCGGTGAGACGCGCGCCGCGCTTCTATTCGATCGTCGCCATCGGCGTCCTCATCGGAATCGCGATGAATCTGTTGCAGATCGATGCGATCAAAGCGCTCTTTTGGTCGGCCGTGCTCAACGGCATCGCCGCGGTTCCACTCATCGGCGTCATCGTGTGGCTGGCTTCGAGTCGCGATCTCATGGGAACCTGGAGGAGTTCGCGGACGGCACGTGCGTGGGGCTGGGGTACCTTCGCCCTGATGGGCGCAGCCACGGCCGGAATGTTCTACTTCATGGCAAAGGGTTCGTAACGATGTACTCGCTGTTTGACGGCCCGGGATCGCTGCGGGAGCCGTCGGAACGGCTCGCGTTCTGGATCACGGCTTTCTTCGCGCTTCCGGCCGCCTTGGCGATCGGCTACGTGCTCCACGAGTCCATCGGCGCGTCCCAGGTCGCGCTCTTCATCGTGATCGCGATGGTCTACGTGACGCTGGCGCGCGGCCGGCTTCTGGGCTCGAGCGTCCGCGTGCACGCGCGGCAGTATCCGCGCGTCTTCACCATCGTTCGACAGGCATGCGCGGCTCTCGAGATCCCGATGCCGCTCATCTTCGTGCGAGAAGACAACTACGTACCGGTCGTCGCGCTGGGGTTCGGAGTTCCGTACGCGCTCGTTCTTTCGAGTCATTGGATCGAGCTCTTTGCCGACGACGAGCTTGCCTTCATGGCCGGTCGGGAGCTGGGTCACATCGCGGCCGGACACACGCGCTTTCACTCGCTGCTCAGCGTCAACGGCAACGAGAATCCGCTCATATCGCTGATTTTCGGCGCGTGGCTGCGCCGATGCGCGCTTACTTGCGACAAAGTGGGGCTGCTTTGTTGCGGCTCGCTGGACGCCGCGATTCGTGCGATGGGGATCGCGGCGTTTCACGAGTTCGGCCGCAAGGTCGATTATCAGGCCTTTGCCGAGCAGCACGCGGAAATCCAAACGGACACGGTGCTGCGCTGGGGCGAATGGCTCAGCAGCGAGCCGTACGCGACGCGCCGCATCGCGTCGCTGAGCCGGTTCATGACGTCGCAGGCCTTCACCGACGCCGAAGCCTGGTTTCTGCGCGAGCGCAGCGAGGAGCCGCCGGCGCTCGCAATTCCCGGCGAAGCGCACGTCATGCCCCGAGATTGCGCCGGCTGGTGGCGGCGCTTTGCCGCCTGGAGCATCGACGCCGTCGTCGTCAGCGCCATCATTACGTCGTTCGGCGGCAGCGTGGCGCCGGTCACGGCGTCGGCGCCGCCGGAGCAACGTGCATCCATTACGCCGGGCGACGTGAACATTTCGGCTCCGGGCCTCGGCGCGCTCACGATCGAAGGCAAGCACCACGCGCGTCTTCCCACGGAAGCGTCGCCGGCTCCCTCGCCCGCTTCGACGGACGTGATGACGCTGGGACCGATGGGCTTTACCGAGCGCGGCATGGACGTGAACGTCTTCGGTCGGCGAGTCGCCGCGCCCGGGTTCTTGGAACTCGTCGCCGCGGTGGTCGCGACTACCGTCGCGGAGATCACACATCGACTCGGCTTCGCCTTTTGGTTTCCCGTCTACCTGGCGCTGCTCGTGATCTTTGCCGGGCAAACGTTTGGCATGCTGATCGCGGGGTTGCGAGTCGTCACGACCGATTTCCGCAAGCCGAGCATCGCGCGTACGATCGGACGTTATCTCATCGTGTCGTTGCTATGGTGGCTGATCGTGCCGCTCAGCTTCGTTTGGCGTCGCATTCTGCTGCACGATCGCTGGACGAAGACGCGCCTGGTAAAGGTTGAGCGCGTCGTCGCTCGAATCACCGGTGCCTCATGAGAATCGTCGCGGTCGCGCTCTTGTCGGCCGTCGTCGCTCCGCTCCACCATTCATTTCACGCAGAGCGTCGACGGCAAGACGACGAAGCCGGCGGCTACCTGCGTCAAGACGTAGTGCCCGGTCCCTCAAGTGTGCGGTAGGTTCACGCTGACCAAGGCTGCTGCGCTTCCGGCCGCGTTTCCGCAGTTGCGCTTTGGGGAGTTCAGCGAGACGCGTTTGCCGCGCTACAACATAGCGCCGATGCAGAGCGTGCTGGCGGTTCGCAACGACGGACGCGGCATCGTCGAGGAGCTGCGCTGGGGCATTCGCGGACGCATCAACGTTCGCGCCGAATCCATCTTGGCGCGCCGCGCGCCGATCGGTCCCCGCTGCATCGAGTTCGCCGACGGTTTCTACGAGTGGGTCGACCGCCGCCCGTTCTACTATACGCTTGCGTCCGGCGAACCGTTCGCGCTGGCGGGCCTCTGGGAGCCT
>JASHOM010000033.1 GCA_030041115.1 Vulcanimicrobiota bacterium
GGCCCGAGCAAAGCAGGAACCGCGTGTCGCTCCTCGAGGTCGAGAACCTTCGGACGACGTATCGTACGGAGCACGGTCCGGTTGCCGCCGTCGATGGGCTTTCCTTCACGCTCGGTGTCGGCGAAACTCTCGGCATCGTCGGCGAGTCGGGCTCCGGAAAATCGGTTACGGCGCTCTCGATCATGCGGTTGCTGGCACGCAACGCAACGGTGACGGCCGGCCGAATCACGTTTAACGGCGAGAACGTCCTCGCGAAGAGCGAAGCCGAGATGCGACGGATTCGCGGCTATAAGATCGCAATGATCTTTCAGGATCCGATGACCTCGCTCAATCCGGTGCTGACGATCGGCGAGCAGATCGCCGAAGCCGTACGGCTCCACCTCGGCTTGGGGAAGCGCGAAGCGCGCGATCGGGCAGTGGAGATGCTCGGGAAGGTTCGGATTCCGATGGCCGAAAAACGCCTCGGCGACTACCCGCACCAGTTTTCGGGCGGAATGCGTCAGCGCGTGATGATCGCGATGGCCCTGTCGTGCAATCCGCAGCTCCTCATCGCCGACGAGCCGACGACCGCGCTCGACGTCACGATTCAAGCCCAGGTGCTCGAGCTCATGAACGACTTGCAGCGCGAGACGGGTGCAGCGATCGTTCTCATCACGCACGATTTGGGCGTCGTTGCCGAGTTCTGCCGGCAAGTGCTCGTGATGTATGGCGGGAACATGGTCGAGTACGGCAATGCCGAGCAGATCTTTTCGACGCCGCGAATGCCGTATACGCAGGGTCTGCTCGCGTCGCTGCCCCGGCTGGACCAACGCGAGCATCGGCGTCTCGAACCGATCGCCGGCCAGCCTCCCAACCTCTTGCGGTTGCCGCCGGGCTGTGCGTTTGCTCCGCGCTGCGCCTATCGGATGCCGATCTGCCGGGATCCGGTCCCGCTGTACGACTTCGGAGAGGGTCACGTCGCGCGATGCTATCTGTACGACGAGCGCGCTCGCGACCAGCGCCCGGCCTCGGCGAAAGCGCTTCCGACGATTCCCTCGGGCGGCACCGCGTGACGGCAAACGGCGCGCTCGTACGCGCGAAAGGTCTCTACAAGTATTTTCCGATCCGCGCCGGTCTGACCTCGCGTCACGTGGCGGACGTGCGCGCCGTCGACGGCGTGGATTTCACGATCGAATCGGGAGAGACGCTGGGCTTGGTCGGCGAGTCCGGCTCCGGGAAAACGACGGTTGGGCGACTGCTCCTGCGCCTGCTGCCCGCGACCAGAGGCGAGATCCTCTTCGAAGATAAGAACGTGCTCGGCATGAAGCACGGCGAGATTCGCCGGCTACGCCGCTCGATGCAGATCATCTTCCAGGATCCCTTCGCGTCGCTCAATCCGCGCATGACGATTCGCGAGATCGTCGCCGAGCCGCTGCGGATTCACGGCCTCGCCGCCGGCAAAGAGATCGAAGAACGCGTCATTGAGTTGCTTCGGCTGGTCGGGCTTCAACCATATCATGCCAACCGGTATCCGCACGAATTTTCGGGCGGTCAGCGCCAGCGCGTCGGAGTCGCTCGCGCGCTCGCCGTCAATCCGAAATTCATCGTTTGCGACGAGCCGGTCTCGGCACTGGACGTATCGATTCAGGCGCAAGTGATCAACCTGCTCGAGGACCTCCAAGCGACGTTCCGGCTCACCTATCTGTTTATCGCTCACGACCTCTCCGTCGTCCGGCACATCGCGACGCGAGTTGCCGTGATGTACGTCGGGAAGATCGTCGAGCTCGCCGCCCGCGACGCGCTGTATCAGAACCCGCTTCATCCGTACACGCAGGCGCTGCTCTCCGCGATCCCGATTCCGGATCCGGCGATCGAAAAGCGGCGAAGGCGCATCGTGCTTACCGGCGACATTCCGTCCCCCGTCAATCCGCCCTCGGGCTGTCGCTTCCACACCCGCTGCCCCGTAGCGTTCGAACGCTGCATTCGGGAGGAGCCGCCGTTGCGTGAGTACGCGCCGGGGCACGTCGCCGCATGCCATTGGGTCGAAGAACACGGCGGCCAGGGCCCGGCCCTTACCTGAAATGGAAAACGGGCGACCGATGATCGCCCGTTTCCTTTTTCCGGCGTCGCTCGAAGCCTAACGCTTCTTTCGACCGGCTTTGCGAACTTTGCGCGCGGCCTTTCGTCCGGCCTTGCGGGCCTTACGCGCTCCCTTGCGGCCCTTGCGCGCGACCTTTCTCCCCGCTTTGCGCGCCTTCCGGCGAACCTTGCGTCCGGTCTTACGAACCTTGCGGGCGACTTTGCGCCCTGCCTTGCGAACTTTGCGCGCGACCTTTCGCGCCACTTTGCGCTTGGCTCGGCGAACCTTGCGTTTGACTTTTCGGCCGGCGACGGCCTTTGCCAAGGCGACGGCTGCCACGGCCTTGCGCCGACGTGCTTTACGGCGCGGTTTTTGTTCTTCCGCTGCCGGGCCGCCGTTCAACATGGACTCGTCCATTCATTCCTCCTCGTCCACGGGGACGATAAATTATAGTGGAGAGTGCGCTATTCGCGCTATTTGAACGCATCATAGATGATTTCGTAGAATGATGCAAATTACCGCGCGCGCACGCGCGCGCTCATCCGCCCGCGGCGCAGTCGAAGGATTGCCGGGGCTTGACCCCGGCGGTATACTAGGGCCCGTGAAAAAGCCCCTCATCATCGTCGAGTCGCCGACGAAGGCTCGGACAATCAAGAAGTTTTTGCCGGCGCGATACGCGGTGAAAGCGTCGGTGGGGCACGTGCGCGACCTGCCCAAGAGCACGTTGGGCGTCGACGTCGAGCACGATTTTACGCCGAAATACCTTACGATCAAAGGCAAGGGCGACGTGATCAAAGAGCTGCGCGGCGCGGTCAAAGGCGCGACCGACGTTTATCTCGCGACGGATCCCGATCGCGAAGGCGAGGCAATCGCCTGGCACCTGGCCGAGCTCCTAAAACTGCCCGAGCCCAAGCGAATCGAGCTCCACGAGATTACCAAAGAGGCGGCGTTGGCTGCGCTCAAGCATCCGCACGTCATCGACATGGGACGCGTCAACGCGCAACAAGCCCGCCGCATTCTCGACCGGCTGGTCGGGTACAAAATATCGCCCCTGTTGTGGTCGAAGGTTCGCAGCGGCCTTTCGGCCGGGCGCGTTCAGTCGGTCGCCGTGAAGCTCATCGTCGATCGCGAACGCGAGATCGAGGCCTTCGTACCCAAGGAGTATTGGACGATCACGGCGTTCCTCGAGAAAGCACGTCAGGACGATGCCTCGTTCACCGCCGATCTCGTCTCGCATCGCGGCGAGAAACTCGAGATCGGCGGGGGGGAGCAAGCCCAGGCGATTGCTCGCGCGCTCGAAGGCGCCGCCTATCGCGTCTCCTCGATCAAGCGTCGCGAGGTGCGCCGCAATCCGCCGGCGCCGTTCACGACCTCTACCCTTCAGCAGGAAGCGTCGCGGAGGCTCAAGATGCGCGTGCGCCGGGCGATGCAGGTGGCGCAGAGTCTCTACGAGGGCGTCGATCTCGGAGCCAGCGAGGGAACCGTCGGTTTGATCACCTATATGCGGACCGACTCGACGCGCATTAGCGATCAAGCGCGCGATGCGGCGCGCGAGTTCATCGCCGGCACGTACGGCGAGCAGTTTCACGGAACCACCCGGCATCGCGTTCGGGAAGGGGCCCAGGATGCCCACGAAGCGATTCGTCCCACGTCGGTGCTGCGAACGCCCGAGCGGGTTGCGGGCCTCCTGCGGCGCGACGAGCTCCGTCTTTACACGATGATCTGGGAACGGTTCGTGGCGTCGCAGATGGCGGCGGCGCTCTTCGACCAAACGATCGTCGACGTCGCAGCCGCCGAGTACGGCTTCCGCACGACCGGCACGGTCATGCGCTTCGCGGGCTTTACCCGCGTCTACGAGGAAACCCGGGAAGAAGATGCCGCGACCAAAGGCCGCGTCCGGCTTCCGGACTTAAATGAAGGCGAACCGCTCGAGTGCCGCAAGCTCGAGCCCAAGCAGCACTTCACCGAGCCCCCGCCGCGTTACACCGAGGCCGCGCTGGTCAAGGCGCTCGAAGACAACGGCATCGGACGACCGTCGACCTATTCGACGATCGTCGAAACCATTCAGGCCCGCGGGTATGTAATGCAGCAAGAACGGCGCTTCGTGCCCACGCCCATCGGAGCAGCGGTCAACGACCTGCTCGTCGAGCATTTCCCCAAGATCGTCAATCTCGATTTCACCGCAAGGATGGAAGGGGATCTCGATCGCGTCGCTGAGGGGCACGAAGATTGGATCGGCCTGCTGCGACGCTTCTACGGCCCCTTCGAAAGCGAGCTGGAAGAGGCGCAAGAGAAGCTGCCGCGGCTCGAGCTGCGCGACGAGCCGACCGACGAGGTTTGTCCCGCCTGCGGTCGTCCGATGGTGATAAAGCACGGCCGCTTCGGCAAGTTCATTTCGTGCAGTGGATATCCCGAGTGCAAGACGACCAAGCCGATCGTCAAGGAAACGGGTGCCGCGTGTCCCAAATGCGGCGGCGCGATCGTCGAACGGCGATCGAAGAAAGGCCGCGTGTTCTACGGCTGCGGCAACTACCCGAAGTGCGATTTCATCTCGTGGGACGCGGTCGTTCCCGAGCGCTGCCCGGTCTGCGGTTCGCATGTGATCGCGAAAACGCGACGCGGCGGATCGCCGCAGCTCCAATGCGCGGCCGACCGCGACCACGACGTCGCGCCGCCGGTGAGTGCCACGTCATCGTAGCGCGGCTCGTCGTCATCGGGGGCGGTCTTGCCGGCGCTGAAGCGGCGTGGCAGGCCGCTCGTTGCGGCGCCGGCGTCGATCTGTACGAGATGCGACCGGTGCGTAGCGGTCCGGCACACAGCACCGGAACGCTCGCCGAGCTCGTCTGCAGCAACTCCTTTCGCGGCGCCGCACTGGAGAACGCGGTGGGGCTGCTCAAAGAGGAGCTCGCGCGTCTCGACTCGCTGATCGTCTCGTGCGCGCGGGAAAACGCCGTGCCCGCAGGGGGAGCGCTCGCGGTGGATCGCGAGCGGTTCTCGGCCGCGGTCGAAGCCCGCATCGCGGCCGAGCCGCGCATCGAGGTTCACCGCGAGGAAGTGCGAGCAGTTCCGCTCGATCGCCCCGCGATCGTCGCCTGCGGCCCCTTGCCCTCGGAAGACTTTTTGAGGAGCCTCGATGCGCTCGCCGGCCCGCGCCTGCATTATTTCGATGCGGCGTCGCCCATCGTCGCCGCAGATTCGATCGACGAGACGCAGACGTACGGGAAATCCCGCTACGACAAAGGCGCTTCCACGGGGCCGCCCGCGAGCGGCACCGGGCGGATCGAGGCGGAGTCGAAGAGATCGGGCGAATCCGGCGGGGAGCAAGGCGACTATCTCAACATTCCGCTCGATCGCACTCAGTACGCGCAGTTCGTCGAGGATTTGCGCACGCTGAGCCGCCATCCGGCGAAGGATTTCGAGGAGCCGCGATATTTCGAAGGCTGTTTGCCGATCGAGGAGATGGCCGATCGCGGCGACGACGTGCTGCGATACGGACCGCTCAAGCCCGTCGGCCTGCGCGATCCGCGTACCGGCATGATGCCGTACGCGGTCGTACAACTTCGCAAAGAGAACCGCGAGGGGACGGCGTACAATCTCGTGGGCTTCCAAACGCGGATGACGTGGCCGGCGCAGCGCGAAGCGTTCGGCAAGCTGCCGGGCTTGCAGCACGCGGAGTGGCTGCGGCTGGGCGTAATTCACCGCAACACGTTTATCGACTCGCCGCGCTTGCTCGACGCGCAACTGAAGTTGCGCGGAAGCCGAGCGCTCTACTTCGCCGGACAAATTACCGGCGCGGAAGGGTACGTCGAGGCCGCGGCTTGCGGCGCGATGACGGGCATCCACGCGGCCCGCGCGCTGCTGGGATTGCGGCCCGTCGAGTTTCCGCGCACGAGCGCTTTCGGCGCCGTCGTCGCCCATCTTCAGAATCGCGCGACGCACGATTTTCAGCCGTCCAACGTGACGTGGGGTGCGTTCCCGCCCTCGGAAGCGGCGTTGGGCAGGCGCGAGCGCCGGCGCGTGCTTGCCGAGCGCGCGCTCGCGGCGATCGAGTCCCTCGTGGCTGAAACCCTCTTCGCGCCCGCGGGGTAAACGCGGTTAGCATGAGATCCACCACGATTTTAGCGGTGCGCCGCGACGGACGCCTGGCGATTGCGGGCGATGGTCAGGTGACGCTCGACAAAACGATCGTCAAGCACGGCGCGCGTAAGGTGCGTAAGATTTCCGGCGGGAAGGTCTTGGCCGGCTTCGCCGGTTCGGCCGCCGACGGAATAACGCTCTTGGAGAAGTTCGAGACGAAGTTCGGCGAGTTCAAGGACGTCACGCGCGCCGCCGTCGAGCTGGCAAAGGATTGGCGTCAGGATCGCGCCTTGCGTCGCTTGGAGGCGTTGATGATCGTCGGTACGACGGATCATCTCTTTTTGCTCTCGGGCACCGGCGACGTGATCGAGCCCGACGAGGGTATCGCAGCGATCGGCAGCGGCGGCGCCTACGCCCAGGCGGCGGCGGCGGCGTTGCTGCGCAACACCGGGCTCGATGCCGACGAGATCGCCCGCAAAGGCCTCGAGATCGCTTCGGAGATTTGCATTTACACCAACAAGGACATAACCGTGGAGAGCCTTCCGTGACCGGTGCGTTGACGACGAGCCTCGACCCGGCGCGGCTGACGCCTCGGCAGATCGTCGAAGAGCTCGACAAATACATCGTGGGACAGAGCGATGCGAAGCGCGCGGTTGCGATTGCGCTGCGCAATCGTTACCGGCGAGCGCGGGCGCGCGAGGATTTGCGCGATGAGATCACGCCGAAGAACATCCTCATGATCGGTCCGACCGGCGTTGGCAAGACGGAGATTGCGCGCCGGCTGGCCGCCTTGGTCGGCGCGCCGTTCGTCAAGGTGGAAGCGACCAAATACACCGAAGTCGGCTACGTCGGCCGGGACGTCGAATCGATGGTGCGCGACTTGGTCGACGCGTCGATTCGCACCGTTACCGACGAACGTCGCGCGGAAGTCGAGGAGCTCGCCGCGCGCCATGCGGTCGAGCGCGTCATCGACGTCCTGCATCCCGAGACACGTCCGCCCTCGGCCCAATCGCAGAGCAATCCGCTGGGCGCCGCGCTCGGTTCGATCTTCGGCACGGGGTACGCCGGACAGCAGCCGCACGCGAGTCCGTCCGCGTCGGTTTCGGCCGACGCGCAGCGCGTCCGGGACCAGACCCGCGGCGAGATCGAGCGCGGTTTCTACGACGTGCGTCTGGTCGAGATCGAAATCGAAGAGACGCCGAGCGTCCCGATCGGAGTGATCGGCGGAGCCGACCAGGGCGGCGACATCGGCGAGATGCTCGGCGGAATTCTGCCGAAACGGCGCACCAAGAAACGCGTGACCGTCGCCGAGGCCCTGCGCATCTTCGAGCAAGAGGAAGCCGCAAAACTGATCGACATGGATGCGGTCAAGCGCGAGGCGCTACGCCGCGCCGGCGAAGACGGCATCATCTTCATCGACGAAATCGACAAGGTCGCGGGGTCGTCGCAGTTGCGGGGCGGCCCGGACGTTTCGCGCGAGGGCGTGCAGCGCGACATCCTGCCGATCGTCGAAGGGTCGACGGTCAGTACCAAGCACGGCCCGATCAAGACCGATCACATCTTATTTATCGCGGCGGGCGCATTTCACATCAGTAAGCCGTCGGACCTAATTCCCGAGCTGCAGGGCCGCTTGCCCATTCGCGTGGAGCTCGACTCGCTCACCGCCGAAGACTTCAAGACGATTTTGACCCAGCCCAAGAACGCGCTCGTCGAGCAATACAAGGCGCTGCTTGCTGCGGACGGCGTGGCGCTCGAGTTCACCCCCGAGGCCATAGCGCAGCTTGCCACCTTCGCGATGACCGTGAACGAACAGACCGAGAACATCGGCGCGCGGCGCCTCCATACCGTGCTCGAGCGCGTCCTCGAGGACGTCAGCTTCGACGCTCCGGAAACGACCGGGCGCGTCGAGATCGACGGCCCCTACGTGCGGGCGAGACTCTCCGACGTCGTGGCGAACTCGGACCTGTCGGGGTACATTCTCTAAGGCAATTCACATGGGATCCGGCAGGGCCGCAACCGTACGCATCGGAGGTTTACCGTACTATGAAAAAGTCGATTGGGGCGCTCTTTGCGCTCGCTGCCGCGGCCGGCGCGCTCACGGCATGTAACGGAAACGTCTATAGTCCGGGGCCGAGCCCGACCTCCGGTCCGACCGGGAACTGCGGCGGTCCGCCTTCCGCCAACCAGATGGAGGTGCTCTACCCGATACCCGGGACGCGCCAAGCTCCCGCCGCATTAGGAAACATCTACGTTTCGACCAAGGGGTCGTTGCCGTCGAGCAATCAGTTCGATTTCTACTTGTCGCAATCGAACGGCTCGTCGACGTACACCGGCCTGTTCGCCGGGATCAGCCAATCCCAGATCCCGACGCCGCATGCGAAGCCCACCTATCCCAATCCCGTCTACTATGCGTCGGCCATCGCCGGCCCATACGGATCGAGTTATATCATCGGGCCGAAGCAGGCGGTCAGCCTATTCTGGAACGACCTTGGGCGGTACTGCACTCCTCACTTCCTCGTGAGCTCGTTCCGCACCAAGGGCTAGGAAGACATACGCAAGAGTAGCGGGCGGCGACGTGGGAGAATAAGCCGCCCGCAATGCCTTACGTCCGCGAGATTCTTGCCGAAGGTCACCCCGCGCTGCGCAAAGTCGCAAAGAAAGTCGATCCGAGAGAGATTCGGGAGCCGCTCTTTCAGCAGTTGATCGACGACATGTTCGCGACGATGTACGCCGCGCCGGGCGTGGGCCTTGCGGCACCCCAAGTGAACGTTTCGAAGCGGCTCTTCGTCATGGACGTCCACGATGACGAGCACGAACCGGCCGTCGTCATCAACCCCAAGCTGGAAGGGCTCGGCGTCGAAGTCGAGCTCAAGGAAGGCTGCCTCTCCGTTCCGGGCATGGTCGGAGAGATCGTCCGGTTCGAACGCGCCGCCGTCACCGGACTCGATCGAAACGGGCAGAAGGTTCGCATCGAAGGCGAGGGCCTTCTTGCGCAGTGTCTTCAGCACGAGGTGGATCATCTGGACGGAACCCTCTACATCGATCGCGCGGCGAATCTGCGCCCGGTCACCGGCGACGAGGAAAAAGAAATAGCCGAGGCTTGAAGACGCTTTTTTTCGGCACGAGCGCTTTTGCCGTGCCGAGTCTGCGGGTCGTCGCCGCCCGTACGAGCCTCAGCGGCGTCGTCACGCAGCCCGACCGGCCGGCCGGGCGGGGCCAACGGCTGCGCGCAAGCCCGGTGAAGGTTGCCGCGCTCGCAGGCGGTCTGCGCGTCTACGAACCGGCGAACCTGCGCGCGTTCGCGGCCGAGCGCAGCGGCGAGCCGTTCGATCTCTTCGTCCTCGCTTCGTACGGACGAATTCTTCCGGGAGCTCTGCTCGATCTGCCGCGCCTCGGCACGCTCAACGTCCATCCGTCGCTCTTGCCGAGGTATCGCGGAGCGTCGCCGATCCAGGCCGCCATTGCAAACGGCGACGACGAGACCGGCGTGAGCATCATGCTGATGGACGCGGGGCTCGACACGGGCGACGTCGTGCTCGCGCAACGCGTGCAGATCGAACCGGAAGAAACTTTCGGCGAGTTGCACGACCGGCTTGCCGGAATCGGCGCCGAACTGCTGGGAGGCGCGCTCGATCTCGCGGCAAACGGTCCGCTCGCCGGGCGGCCGCAAACCGGTGAGACGAGTTTGACGCGCCCGCTCGCGCGCGCCGATCTCGCGATCGATTGGAGCTGGTCTCCGCAGCGAATCGTCGATACCGTGCGTGCCTTCTCGCCGCAGCCTGCCGCGCGCGCCACGATCGCGGGCGAAACCGTGAAGATTCTGCGCGCTCACGTTGCCCTCGACGGAAAGCTCGTCGTGGACGAGCTAATTGCGCCGAATCGGGGCAAAATGAGCGGTGACGAGTACCGGCGCATGCGCGATGAACGCACGTGAGCTGGCGCTCGCCGTCGTGCGAGACGTCTTTCCGGCGGTTGGATCGCACGCCGTCGAGCGGGCCGCGCAAGCTTCGTTCGACTATCGCGCCCGCCGCGCGGGCCTGGGCGAGCGCGACCGGGCATTCGCGGCAGAGCTGGCATACGGCGCGATCAAGTTGCGTCGCGCCCTCGACTGGCAGCTCGACCCGTTCGTTTCGGGGACGCTGCCTCCGGCGATCCACGAGATCCTGCGATTGGCGGCCTACGAGCTGATCTACACGCGCGCGGACGTTCACGCGACCGTCTTCGAGTTCGTCAATCTTGCCAAGCGATGGGGGCATCGCGGCTTAGCCAATCTCGTCAACGCCGTGCTCCGCTCGTTGTTGCGCGCCGGTCCGGCACCGCCGCAACGCGAGTCCTTCCGGAGCGACGACGACTACTTGGGCACGCGTTACTCGCTGCCGACCTGGCTCGTTCGCCAGTGGCGCCAGGTCTTCGGCGAGCTGCTCGAGGCGATCTGCGCGGCCGTCGACGAGCCGCCGAGCGGCGCAGTCGTGGTCAACACGCTCAAAGGTTCGCCGGCACAGACGGCTCTCGCGCTTGGCGCGCGCGGAGTCGAAACGCGGCCTTCATCGTACGTGGCCGAAGCGCTCGTGGTGGAA
Organism: Vulcanimicrobiota bacterium; assembly: GCA_030041115.1. GTDB lineage: Bacteria > Vulcanimicrobiota > Vulcanimicrobiia > Vulcanimicrobiales > Vulcanimicrobiaceae > Cybelea. The sequence goes on from JASHOM010000033.1 coordinate 10,714, forward strand.
CGCGGCTCGGTTTGGCAGGCGAGCGGGGACGGCCTTTGGTGGCCGCAATCGGAGAGCTCGGCAATGGCGGTCGAGCTCTTGGGGCCGCAACCCGGCGAGCGAATCTTGGACGTTTGCAGCGGGCGCGGCAACAAAGCGCTGCAAATCGGTATGCGGCTCGCGCAACAGGGCACGCTCTGCTGCATCGAGCGCGACGCGCGTAAGGTCACTACGCTCTCCCGGCGCTTCGCGGAGGCGGGAGTCGCGGCGGCCGTCGTGACCGGCGATGCGGCAACCGGGCTACTCTCGCCGGACGAACACTTCGATCGCGTCCTCGTCGATGCGCCCTGCTCGGGCGTCGGCGTCGTCGGGCGCCATCCGGAGGCGCGCTGGAAGAAGGCCGCCACCGACGGCGAACGCCTCGCGCTGACGCAGCGAGCCATCCTCGAGCAGGCGGCCCGTCACGTCTATCCTGGAGGAGCGTTGATCTATGCGGTCTGTTCGACGGATCCGCGGGAAACGGTTGAAGTGATCGATTGGTTCTTGGCGCGCCGGAACTTCGAGCGCGGCTTGATTCCGGCGGGGTATGCCCGGCTCCTGACTCGCGACGGCGACGTGCTCGTACCGCCCGGCATCGAGGGCAGGGACGGCTTCTACTTCGCGCGGGTCGAGCGGCGCGCGTGAGTTTTTTTGCGAAGATCGAGCAATTCTGCGCGACCTTCATCGAGCGGACTTTCGCCAAGACGTTTCCCAGCGATGTGGAGCCCGCGCAGATCGCTCGCAAGCTGGTGGCGACGATGGAAGCGCAGACGCGTGGGGAGGAAGGGCGCCTCGAAGCTCCGGGCTCCTACCGCGTTTTCGTGAGCTCCGCCGATTTCGAACGTCTTGCGCAACACCAGAGCTACCTCGAGCGCGCCTGGACGGAGCTCCTGCGCGATCTCGCGGCAAAGGTCGGCGCGACTCTGGAAGGCGAGACGCGCGTCGTCATGGCGCCGCGCGCGAGCGTACCGGTCGGCGCGATCGAGATCGAGCCCGCCGGCACGTTCCGAAGCGGCTTTCGATTGCGCACCGTCGAGGGAGTCCCTCCCGACGGCGTGTACGCGATCGGCCGGAGCTGCCGCATCGGGCGAAGCGAGGAAAGCGAGATCGTGCTGCTCGATCCCAGCGTTTCCCGAGTGCACGCGCTCGTCGAGATCGCCGCCGGCGCGGCGACGGTCCGCGATTTAGGTTCGACCAACGGCACCTACTTGAACGGCCGGCGCATCGAAGCGCAAACGCTTCGAGACGGCGACGAGTTGCGCTTTGGAAATACGCGCATGCGGTTCGAGGCGGGATGAGCGCGTTGCTCGGATTGGCGGCGGACTTCGAGCGAACGATGCGTCTCGGTTCGTTGGAGATCACCGGCGCGCTGGCGCTCGTCGCGCTGCTCGCGGCTTGGCCGCGCATTCGTCCTGCCGCCGATATCGGCGAGCTGACGCCGATGCAGGTCGAACTCGAAATCGACGAACGCAACGCGCGCCGGGCGTTGCGGCTGCGGCCGCCTTTCGAAATCGGCCGGGCTCGCGAGGCCGACGTGTTCCTGCACGATCCCGAGGTCAGCCGGCGTCATGCGCGATTCGAAAGCCATGACGGGATCGTCTATGTCGAAGATCTCGAGAGCAGCAACGGCACGTTTCTCAACGGCCGCCGCGTCGACGAGGCGATCGAAGTTCGAGCGGGCGACGCAGTCGACGTCGGAACGACGCGGATGATCGTCACCTCGGTGCGCGCCGGCTGATCGCGTTAACGTTGCGCCGCTCGGCGCCGATGCTCGGTGCGCTCGCGGTCGCGGCGCTCGTCCTGCACTTCGCGCCGAGCCGGGCAATCGGTCCGCCCTGGATGCTCGTCCTCCTCGGCGCGCTCGCGCTCGCGTGGGTCTGCTGGCAGCCGGCTGCGACGGTTCGCGACGACGTGTTGCCCGCGCTTGCGGTCGTGCTGGCCGCCCTGGGTCTGGCCATGGTCGCGCGTCTCTCGCCCGCTTTGGCGCAGCGCCAGCAGTTGTGGATCCTGGTTTCGCTGGTGTTGGCCATCGCCGCGGCGCCGGCGTTCGCGCAATACCGCCGCTTCGCGGCCTACAAGTACCTCTGGGTCGTCGCCTCGCTCGTGCTCTTCGGACTCTTGCTGCTCTTTGGTCAAGAGGTCAACGGCGCGCGGCTTTGGATTCGCCTCGGTCCGATTCAATACGAGCCGATCGAGCTCATCAAACTCTTCATCGTGCTCTTTTTGGCGGCTTACCTGGCGGAGACGGCCGACGTCATCGCTAACGCTCGCCCGTGGTCGCTGCGCGCCAATGCAAAGTATCTCGGTCCGCTCTTCATCGGGTGGGGCGCGTCGATGGCAATTCTGGTGGTGCAGCGCGACCTCGGAATGGCGACGCTTCTGCTCGCCACGTTTGCGGTGCTGCTCTTCGTGGCGACGCGCCGTCTCGACATCGTTTTCTTCGGCGCGCTGCTCTTCGCTCTGGGAGCGTTTTGGGCCGTCCACCACTATCCGTACGTGCAGGCGCGGATCGCCGTTTGGCGCAATCCGTTCTCCGATCCGCTCGGTGCCGGTTACCAGTCCTCGCAAGCCTATTACTCGCTGGCCGCGGGCGGTTTGTTCGGGAGCGGATACCGGCTCGGTCATCCCGAATTCATTCCGGACGTTGCCACCGACTACGTCTATGCCGCGTTCGCCGAGGAGTTCGGCTTGATCGGCGCGCTCATCGTCTTGGCGATTTTCCTCGATTTCGTCCGGCGGATCTTTGCGACGGGGCTCGAGCAGCCGGACCTCTACACCAAGCTTCTGGCGTCGGGTTTGGGCGCCACGCTGGGCTTTCAGGTCGTTATCATCGTAAGCGGGGTCATCGGCCTGCTGCCGCTCACGGGCATTACGCTGCCGTTCATGTCGTACGGAGGCAGCTCGCTCGTTGCGAACTTCCTGCTCGTCGCGCTGGCGTGGGCGATGAGCGCACGACCGCGGAGACTGACATGAAGATTGCGCTCCTGCTTGCGCTCGGCCTCGCGTTTGCCGGATGCGCGCGAGGCTCCCACGCGACGGCCGCCGCCGCAGCCTCGGCCGCCGCGGCGAAGAATGTCGCCTCGGCCAGCGACGGCGCCGTCGTTTATCTCGCGAACTGCTCGAGCTGCCATCAAGCCGACGGTGAAGGGCTGCCCGGAGCGTTTCCGCCGCTGTCGGGCAATCCGCTGGTTACCGGCAGTCCGGTCGCGGTGATCGCAATCGTCGAGAACGGAATCGAGGGACGCGTCGCGGTCGGCGGCGCCGCCTATAGCGGGATCATGCCTCGCTGGAAAGGAGTTCTCTCCGATGCGCAGATCGCCGGCGTCGTGACGTACATTCGCAGCGCCTGGAAAAACCGCGCGCCGGGCGTCAGCGCTTCCGACGTTGCGGGCCTCAAATAGAAGCGACGCTGCGCATCTGGAGGCGCTCGCCGAACTCCCGCTCGAAGAGCGTTTCGATGAAATCGAGCATGGCGGGATCGGCGTGACGTAGGCGCGCGCGGGTTGCGCGAGGCCACGGGGAGGCCGGATCGTTCGCTTCGACGTACGCGCGCAGCGACTCGGCGAAGTACTCGTCGACGCCCGTTGCCGCATATGGAGTCACGAAGCTCGTTGCGTTGGCGAAAAGCGATCGAACCTGCGGATCGATGCCGCTGCGGTAGACGCCGCTGCCGAGCGCGCAATCGAGTGCGTGTCCGAACTCGTGCGCGACCGTCATCGGACTGCGCGAGCGCAGGTAGAGCGTGCGTTCCTCGACGACGAAGAGTCCCGCCGGCGGCGCAGGCCACGCGTCGACGTCGATTCCCAAGCGCGCGAGTGCCTGGGAGGCCTCGTGATAGAGTTCACCCGCGCGCAGCAACCTGACACGTATTCGGTTGCGCAATGCGTACGCCAGCGCGCCGCGTCCGAAGCGAAGGAGCGTTGCGACGACCTCGGTCTCCGCGGGCCGGCGCCGGTCGCAGTCGAAGAGGCGGCGAGCAATTGCGACTGCGTCCTTCTGCATCGGCGACATCGTCGCGCAGGAGGCTTACCGTGATGTGGCGCGCGCGTTTCAGAGTTTTTTCATCCGATCGGCCTAGCGTAGGGGAGACTCATCCACTCGGAGGTATCTCATGCGTTATTCTCTCGCGATCGGATCGATCGCCGGAACGGCCGTCCTTGCCGCGGCTGCCGGCTGCGCGCACGGCGGCGGCATGCTCCCCTCGGCCGGGGCCGCCTTCGCGCGCCAGTCGCCGGGGCAAGTGCGGCCGGACGATACGACGTCCGTTCTCAAACAGCTCCGCAAGCAGGTCGTGATCGGCTCGACCGTCGATCCGAAGTTGCATCAGCTCAACCCTTACGGCCTGACCGTCGCACCGGCGACGGCCGGTGACTTCGAGAAGGGCGACTTGGCGGTTTGCAACTTCAATGCCAAGAGCAACGTGCAGGGCACCGGTTACACGATCGTGGCCTTGCATCCCAAGCCGGGCTCCAAGCCGCTGCTCGTCACCGACGGCAAGACGCTGACCGGATGCGCGGCGCTCGCACTCGGGCCCGCGGACGATATCTGGGCCGCCGCATTCTCGGCCGACGACAATCCGGTACTGTCGGCCTCCGGGCAACTCGAGACGAACATCAAGGGCAAGGATTTCGAGCGGCCGTGGGGTCAAGTTTACGCGCAGCCGACGTCGGGCAACCCGGCGTTCTACGAATCGAACGCCGCGGACGGAACGATCGTGCGGATCAACCTCGGCTCGAAGTTCACGTACGACGTGATCGCGAAAGGTTTCGCGGTGAATCACGGGAAGCCGGGAAGCATCTTCGGCCCGTCCGGGCTGGCCTACGACGCTACGGGAGACACGTTGTATATCGTCGACGGTGCGAACGACACGGTCGTCGGGTTTTCGAACGTCAGCTCGATCTCGAGCGGCGGCATCATCGTGGAGAAGGGCGGCAAGACCTTCAAAGGACCGGCGGCGAGCGACGCGCATCTCGTCTTCGCCGGCAAGCCGCTGGACGGGCCGATTAGCTCGGCCTTGCTCTTCAACGGCAACCTGGTGGTCGGGAACACGAGCAATCCCAGCGGTCAGAACGTCATGGTCGAGCTGACGCCGCACGGAAAGCTGCTCGACGTGCGCAACGTCGACAAGGGTGCGGCGGGCGCGCTGTTCGGAATCGTCGCCACGGGCGCGAACGCGGCCGGCACGAAAGTCTACTTCAACGACGACAACGACAACGACGTGCAGGTCCTCGAGCGATGAAGTCGATCCTCCAACCGGCGAGCCTTCTTGCGATGGCGCTTCTCGCGGGATGCGGGGGCGGCGGCGTTCCGCCGGCGCTCGCGCCTTCCAACGGAGCGCCGGCGCTTGCGAGCCACGCGACCCGGCAGGCCGTCGGCCTGGGTAAGGTGCTCGCGAGCGAAGGCGGTCAGATCTACGGCTACGATATCGATCAAAACGGCCGGGATGGCGTGCTTGCGACGGCCTCGACCGTCGAGACGTTCGACGAAGAGACCGGAGCGATCACCAAGAGCTTCCCCAAGCACGCAGGGAGCGGAACGACGTTTAGCGCCGACGCGATCGTCACGAGCGACGTCGGACTCATCACGCGGTACGTCACGCCGAAAGGCTCGCTCTACGCCAAGCGCTTCTACGACGTGATGGATCCCGTCACGGCGGGGAGGTTCACCGGCAAGTGGACGCCGCCGGTCAAGGACGTTCAGGTGGAGCAGGCCGGCCCGAATCAGACGGCGAGCATGACCGCGATCTTTGCCATCGAGCTGAAGAACGACGACGTGCCGGATATCTTCGAATCCAATGTCGCAAAGAACACCTTCGGGAAGGTCATTCACCTCGATCCGAGCAGCTTTTCGCTCGGGGACCAACCGCAAGTCGCACAGGACACCGCGACGAATCAGGCCGTGATCGCGACTTCTCCCGACGGCGGGCGGGTCGGCGGCGCGGCGCCGATCAACGTGCTCGTCGACCTCAAGAGCGGCAAGAAGACGTCGTTCGAAGGTTTGAACGGCGGGCCGTTCGGTGCCGGCTTCGTCAACGGTTTGGCGGTCGATTCGAATACGGGGATTGCGGCAACCACGACCGAGCTCAACGCCCAGGTCGAGTTCTACGATCTCGCCCAACAGACCGGCACGGCCGTTCAGCTTCCCTGCACCGGCTACGCGTCGCAGGAGAGCAGCGGGTGGGGCGTCGCCAACGACCCGGTCAACAAACTCTTTCTCGTCACCGCGCCGATCTATTGCGGCCAGAGCCAGGGCAGCGCGATCGTCGTTTACGACGAGAGCGGAAACTACGTCGAATCGATCACCGGCTTCACGTTCCCGATCGGAGCCGGCGCGGCCGTGCTCAATCCCGGCAAACGCATGGGCTGGGCGGCCGGTCCGACGGCCAGTCAGCTCCAGCAGTTTTTCTACTAACTTGCGGGCGGAACGGTCACGCGGGCATTGGGATCGGACGACGCATCCGCAATCGACGAGCTCGCCGAGCGGTATTGGCGATATGCGCTGCAGATCGACAATTACTTACGCTCGCAGCTCGGCTTACCGGTCGAGACGATCCGGCCGCTGACGCTCGACGCCGCCGAACGGGACGCGGCGTTCGCGCAGCGCATCGCCGGGGAGCTCGATCGGATCGAGCCGGGCCGGCTCGACCACGACCGTTGGCTCGTCTACGAGACGATGCGTTTTTGGGCTGCCGGCTACGTCGCGGCGTGCGAGTATTTCTGGCTCTGCCAGCAAGCGACGCCCTACGCCGGTGGAACGCATCTCAGCGCGACGGCGACCTTGCTAACGACCTTTTCATTCGCCGCGCCGGCCGATGCCGAGCGTTATCTTTCGCTTCTGCACCAGTACGCCGGCTTCGTTCGCTCGCTGCTGTCGCTGCTGCGCGGCCAGCACGAGCGCGCGATCATCCTGCCCGAGGTCGAGATCGACGCGTCGGCGGCGGTCTTTCGAGGTTACGCCGAACCTCCGCAGATCGCGCCTCTGGTTCCCGGCGATGCCCGCCTCGGCGCGCTGTCCGCTCGACAGCGCTCGACGCTCAAGGAGAAAGCGGCGAGCGTGCTCGCCTCCGAACTCGTCCCCGCGCTGCACGGCGTCGCGGAGTATCTGGATGGACCGTATCGTGCCGGGGCGCCGGCCGGCGTCGGACTGTCGCAGTATCCGCGCGGCCGCGAGTATTACCAGCATCTCATCTACGCCAATACCACGCTGACCACCACGCCCGAACGACTGCACGCACTCGGTCTCGAACAAGTCGCGCAGCTCAACGAACGGCTCGCCGGGGTTGCCGAGCGCGCCGGCTTTTCCGGAGCGCCGGCGGATTTCAAGAACTTCCTCGCCCACGATCCCCGATTCTTTCCGGAAACGAGCGAAGAGTTCGGCAAACGGCTCGGAGGTTACGTCGAGCGCGCGCGCAGTGCCGTGTCGGGGTTCTTCTCGCGCGTTCCCAAGGCCGCGTACGGCATCGAGCCCCTCGCGCGAGCGCTGGCCGATTCACAGACGTTCGGCTACTACGATCCGCCGCGGGCAGCGCGTCCCAAAGGCATCTATTATTATAACGCCCGGCGCCCGCAACGCACGTCGATGCTCGCCGCCGGCGCGTTGATCTGTCACGAGCTCATTCCCGGCCATCACTTTCAAATCGCCCTCCAGCAAGAGAACGCGGCGCTGCCGGACATTCGGCGCTACGATTTCAGCGCGGTCGGCTTCTGCGAGGGATGGGGAGAGTACGCCGCGCAGCTCGGCTGGGAGATGGGCGTCTACGAAACGCCATACGACCAAGCCGGACGAATCATGCAGGATCTGATGGTCTCGGCGAGACTCGTCGTCGACACCGCAATGAATGCGCTGGGTTGGAGCCGCGAACGCGCAATGGCCTATCTGCGGGAGAATCTAACGCTCGACGAGGCGCAGATCGAAAGCGAATCGCTCCGCTACTCGGCCGACATTCCGGGGCATGCGCTGGCCTATAAAACCGGCGAGCTAACGTTCCTGGAGATTCGCGAGCAGGCGCGCAAACGGCTCGGCGCCGCGTTCGACATTCGAGAGTTTCACGAGTGGGCGATCGGCAGCGGCGCGATGACGCTCGATACGCTGCGCGGCCACGTCGAGCACGAAATCAGCGCGAAATCGTAAAGCCGGGACGCGCGTCGAGAGCGGGCGCGACCACGTGAATCGTCACGCTGGCGCGTTGGGCGCCGTCGCCGGCTTCGACGCGCCACGTGCCGATCTGCAGCGGCCAAAACGCGTTGCCGCTCGCATCGAGCGCCAGCCGCGTTCCGCCGACGCGCCACGCGACGGCACCTCCTGCGTCGACGGCGCGCAACGCGAGCTGCTGCTCTTGCCGTTGCAGCACGTTGGCCGGAGCGGCGCGAACGAAGACGTCGCCGTCGTGCGGAAAGACGATGCGCAGCGCCGAGCGATGAGCGGCGCTTTCGAGCGCGAGCCAGCCGTCGTACCGCGCGCCGCTCGCGGGCGGCGGACGTTGCACCGATGCGAGGTCGCGAGGCAGGACCCATTCCGCGACGACTGCCGGGCAATCGTTCGAACCTCGCGCGGGCGCGTGCCCGGTCGTGGCGCAGATCGCCGTGCGGACGAAGCCGCGCGGCGCGGGGAAGGCCGGCGGCTCGTCGCGACGCTCGTACAAGTGAAGCATGATCCGGTTCCACAGGGGTCCGGCGCCGGTCACTCCGGAGACGCCGCGCATCGGTGTACCGTCGAAGTTGCCCACCCACACGCCGACCGTGTAGTCGTGCGTAAAGCCGACCGTCCACGTGTCGCGGAAATCCGAGGACGTGCCGGTTTTCACCGCGGCCGGAAAGGGCATCTGCAAGACCGATCCCACTCCGAACGATTTGGCGCGCGCGTACGGATCCGCGAGCACGCCCGCGACGAGCTGCCAATACGGCGCATCACCGATCTGCCGCGGCGCGGCCGGCGCCTCGTCGACGAGATGAAGCGGCACGAATGCGCCCGCGCGCGCGATCGTGGCGTAGGCTTGGACGAGTTCCCAAAGGCTTACCTCGCCGCTGCCCAGCGTCAAGCCTAGACCGTAATAGGCCGCGGGACGGTCGAGATGGTCGAAGCCCAGCGCGTGGAGGCGCGCCAGCAGCGTCCCGACGCCCAGGCCCGACAGAACCTGTACTGCCGGAGCATTGAGTGAGTTCGCCAGTGCGTAACGCACCCGCACCGGACCGCTGAAACGGCCGCTGTAATCGCTAGGCTGGTAGAGGCCTCCGCCCGCAAGCGCGTAATCGGCCGGTACGTCCGCGAGGATGCTCGTCGAACGAATGGTCCGGCGCTCGAGCGCGAGCTCATACGTAAACGGCTTGAGGGACGAGCCCGGTTGGCGCAGCGCCTGGACGCCGTCGTTGCGTCCGAGCACTCGATCGGAAAAATAATCGGGCGAACCGGCGTACGCGAGCACGTCGCCCGTGCGGTTTGCGATCACGAGCGCGGCGCCGTCGGTGACGTGGTACGCCTGCAAGGCCGCGACGACGTCTTGCGTTTGGGCTTGAACGAAACGCTGAAGCCCGCGATCGATCGTCGTTCGGATTCGCCCGGCGGCCGTTTCGTCGCGGGCGCGCAGGTAGAAGAGCGCGTGCGCGGCATCGCCGATCCCGGCCTCGTCTGTCCGCACGTGCAGGCTCTCGGCGAACGCGAGGGCGGCGCGGGCCCGCGATATTTCCCCGAGCGATACCATTCGCTCCAGGACGTAGTGCTGACGGGCGCGCAACGCCGGCCAATCGCCCCCCGGCGCGAGCCGCGCCGGATCGTTGGGAATTGCCGCCAGCAGCGCGGCTTGCGCCAGATCGAGATCGCCGGCAGGCTCGCCGAAGTATTCGCGCGCGGCCGCCTCGACTCCGTAGACGTTGCCTCCCATCGGCACTCGATTCACGTAGGCTTGGAGAATTGCGCTCTTGCTCGACCCGATCGCGATTCGTTCGGCCTGCGCGATCTGCGCCGCTTTCGCACGCAGTTGCCCGGCAAAACCATCCCGCGGTCCGGATGACGCGAAAAGGAGGCGCGCGAGCTGCATCTCGACCGTCGAGCCGCCGCTTCGGGTCGTGCCGAAGATCGCAAGGTCGCGGGTCGCGCGCAGCAGCGCGGGCACGTCGACCGCGCCGTGTCGCCAAAAGCGCGCGTCCTCGGCGGCCACGATCGCGTCGAGAAAAGCGGGAGCGACTGCGCCAAGCGGCACGCTGACGCTCCGCGCGGAGCCGGCGCCGAGAATGGTTCCGAGCGCGACGCCGTTGCGGTCGGTGTAGGTCACCGCTTGTTGCGCACGGCGTAGGCCGGCAACGTCGACTCCGCTCGAGTAGCACGCAAACATTGCCGCAAACGCGACGGCAGGCACCGCCGCAGCGAAGAGTTTCATTCTTTCAAGCAGGAAAGTACGACGCAGGCGATGTGAGTCTTTGCCGTCGGAGGCGTATGCCGTTGCGCTCTTTGGGTTTATTCTCTCCGGGTATCGCAGCCGTTGCGATCGCTTCGTGCGGCCTGCCCGCGCCCGCGCCCGAGCTCGCGCCGGTTGCAGCGTTGCCGCAGCCCGCGCTTCCGCCCTGGATCGCGTCGGTATCGCCGGTTGGACGGGCCGGCACGCGGGCGCAGATTCGCGTCATCTTCGCCGAGCCGATCGCGGCCGTGCAGGCGCTCTCGGCCGGGGGTTCGCGCGAGGTGTTGAGTCGCGTG
>JASHOM010000034.1 GCA_030041115.1 Vulcanimicrobiota bacterium
GCCGACGCGGCTGCGATGAAGAGCGCGCTCGATGCGCTCGAGCCCAGGCTCGGCCGGCATTATCCCCTCGTGATCGCCGGGCGCAAGATCGAGACGGAGAAGAAGATCCGCTCGCTCAATCCTGCGAGTCCCGACGAGATCGTCGGCGTAACGAGCGCCGCGTCGAAGGAACAAGCGACCGAGGCGATCGCGGCCGCCGCGCGGGCCTTCGACTCGTGGCGTCACGTGCCGTTGCCCGAACGCGCCGCCTATCTCTTCAAGGCGGCCGATCTATTGCGCAAGCGGCGCTTCGAGTACGACGCCCTGCTCGTCCACGAAGTCGGCAAGAGCTGGGTCGAAGCCGACGCCGACGTCGCCGAGGCCATCGACTTTCTCGAGTTCTACGCGCGCGAAGCGCTGCGCTACGCGCAGCCCCAACCGGTCGTACCGATCGAAGGCGAGCGCAACGAGCTGGTCTACATTCCGCTCGGCGCCGGCGCGGTCATTCCACCGTGGAACTTCGCAGCGGCGATCATGGCGGGAATGACGGCGGCGGCGATCGTCAGCGGCAATACGGTGGTGCTCAAACCCTCGAGCGACGCCGCAGTCGTCGCTGCGTGGTTCGTCGATCTGCTGCACGACGCGGGCCTACCGCCCGGCGTCGTGAACTTCGTTCCCGGTTCGGGGAGCGAGATCGGGGACGTGATCGTCACCCATCCCGAAATCCGGTTCGTTTCGTTCACCGGATCCAAAGAGGTCGGATTGCGAATTAACGAGCTCGCCGCGAAGCCGCAGACCGGCCAGAAATGGATCAAGCGCGTCATCGCCGAGATGGGCGGCAAGGATTCGATCATCGTCGCAGCCGATGCCGACGTGGACGCGGCCGTCGAGGGCGTCGCGGTTTCCGCGTTCGGCTTTCAGGGGCAGAAATGTTCGGCGTGCTCGCGGGCGATCGTCGAAGCCAACGTGTACGACGAGTTTCTCGACAAGCTGCAGCGGCGCGTCGGAAGCATCAGCGTCGGCGATCCGCGCGACCCGTCAAACTACATGGGTCCGGTCGTCAACGAAGGCGCACTACGATCGATCACGCGCTACATCGAGCGCGGGCAGCGCGAAGGGCGTCTGCTGACGGGCGGGAAACGCGTCGGCGAGCGCGGTTATTTCCTTGAGCCCACCGTGATCGCGGACGTTGCGCCCGATGCGACGATCGCACAAGAAGAGATCTTCGGTCCCGTTCTGGCGGTCATCAAGGCGAAGGATTTCGAGGACGCGCTGGCGATCGCGAACAACACCGAGTTCGGTCTGACCGGCTCGCTCTACACCAGCGACGAACGAAAGATCGCGCGCGCCCGCGACGACTTCTTCGTCGGCAACTTGTACTTCAATCGCAAGAGCACCGGCGCCATGGTCGGAGCCCATCCGTTCGGCGGCTTCAATATGTCGGGCACCGACAGCAAAGCGGGCGGTCGCGACTACTTGCTGCTCTTCATGCAAGCCAAGACGATCTCGCGCAAAGTCTAGCCTTCTCGCCGGCCCCGACCCGTGCAGCGCGTGCGGCCGCTTGCCTCGTGCGCTCGCAGCCGGCGCTCGGCCGATGCCGGGGCAGGGGAGCAACCCGGGGAAGGGCGCGATCTCCCGCGCTTGGGGTGAAGCCCAGAGGGACCCGGCGGCGCAGACACGGTCCGGGAAGCCTCCCACCCGCGAGCTGAAACCAATTGACCGGCCCGGCGGTTCTAGGGTGAGGCTCGCGGTGGCGCCCCGGCCCTTCATGCGGTCGCGGTGCGCCTCGCGGAGTTTCCTTGACACGCCATATCGGCGGCGATATGATAGCCGTCGTGTCCGCAGCGCCCCGCCCGGCGGGGTTATCGCGGGCTGTCGTTGGCTCCTTGAAAACTGAACAGTGCAGCAAGCGCATAAGTCTGTGGGTCTCCGGCCTTTTTGGTCGCGAGATTTCGTACAAATCTAGAGTTTGAGAGCCTGATCGAAGGCTCCATAGTTTTTATATGGAGAGTTTGATCCTGGCTCAGGACTAACGCTGGCGGCGTGCCTAACACATGCAAGTCGAACGGGGTAGCAATACCCAGTGGCAGACGGGTGAGTAACACGTGGTCAACCTACCTCCATGTGGGGGATAACTAGCCGAAAGGTTAGCTAATACCGCATACGATCGTTTCGGGGCATCCCAAAACGATGAAAGGAGCAATCCGCACGGAGAGGGGACTGCGTCCCATTAGTTAGTTGGTGGGGTAACGGCCTACCAAGACTCCGATGGGTAGCTGGCTTGAGAGAGCGACCAGCCACACTGGAACTGAGACACGGTCCAGACTCCTACGGGAGGCAGCAGTGAGGAATTTTCCGCAATGGGCGAAAGCCTGACGGAGCGACGCCGCGTGTGGGAAGAAGGCCTTCGGGTCGTAAACCACTGTCGAAGGGGACGATATTGACGGTACCCTTGGAGGAAGCCCCGGCTAACTACGTGCCAGCAGCCGCGGTAAGACGTAGGGGGCAAGCGTTGTCCGGAATTATTGGGCGTAAAGCGCTCGTAGGTGGATCG
>JASHOM010000035.1 GCA_030041115.1 Vulcanimicrobiota bacterium
GAGGATTTCAGCCGAACCCGATAACGTTTTGCTGACGATCGAATACGTTGACTGCCCAAAGAACCTGGGCGCTAATAGTGATATACGCGTCGTAATCTTCGATGAAAAGGGCGCGACCGTCCTTCGTCGACACTATGCGACCGCCGCCACAGCTGGAGTGCAGGACATCGAGATTTCCTTGCCGCCAGGCGGCTACACCGGGGTCGTCGCCAGGGGTGACTGTGGTGATGAGCTATTGATAACCCTTTTGCAAGCCCGTCCGCGCCATATACTCGCGATAGGCTGGAACTCGGCGCCCCTGCGAACGAACCGCGGGATGCTCTCGGGAACGATCCCGTTCTCCGGGGCTCAGGTTGCGGTGATCTACCGGGATCGGCGCGCGCTAGACGGCCGCTCGTCGAGTCCAGACGGTTATCTGCAGCTCTCCGCTTTGGTTGAAGGGGGCGCGTACTACGCAACGGAGTTGCCGGATGGTGAGGCGACGGTCCGTATTTATAACGAAGGCCATAACAGGTGGCTAGATTTCGACGCTGGTCGAATTGATCAATCGGCGGGGAGGCTGACCTTAGTCCGAGACATCTCGCTCAACGAGATAAGGCAAAAACTGGAGTCGTTGGCGCATCAAAAGACCACGTGCGTCCCAGGGAAGGCGCAGCTGACCGTCTGCACGCCTCCTAAGTAGGCTGTGTTTCGCGCATGCCGTTGTCAGTGTCGGCGGCAGGTAGCGATTCCGCGGTGAATGGCGCCGGGCTCCCTCGCGCGCCAAGCCGCTCTCGCGGAATCTTGATGTTGGAGCCTTGAGCCTGGCGGCTCGGCAGCGGCGGCGGAACAAGTCAAGCAGGACGCGTCGTCCTGGAAGAGAGTCAAGTCCCACGCTTGCTATCAATCAGCTTCGGTTCGGACCCTGGGTTAGGTGACGCGCCTGGCCTATGGCCTTCCGGGCGGCGGCGACCTCGGTTACGCCGACGAAGTGACGATCGTGGGCTCTTACCATCCGGTTCTTCCAGAAGGAAGTGCCGTTCGGTCTAATCAGCCTTGACTAGGGTACGGCGGCACCCGGGACGCTATGCTAAGCGGCGTCGGGTGTGGGGAGCGGGAGAGGCGTCGCCGTTGCGGCGCCTCTCCTGACTAAGCTAGATGCAAACGACCCGATCGCCGACGCGTGCGACGCCGGCTTGCAGAACGTCGCAGTAAATGCCCATCGATGCTTCGCGCTCCTGCGCAAGGAAGGCCAAGATGCGGGGATCGCTGCGTTCTCCGCGGGGATGGTAGGTGACGGTCACGCACCGTTCGATCGGAGAGCGGACGCGCACCTTCACCGAACCGAGCTCCAGCATCGCGCCGACCAGACCGCCTTCCGCGAGCGTGAACGCCTCGGCGGCGCGTACGAAGAAGTTGGGTCGGAAGCGTTCCCACTCGACGGGAAACCCCACGTGTTCGCTCACCCCGTTCAACCAGCGATCGACGAGTATCGAAATCGGCGCAGCGTCGAAGAAATGCTCGCCGCTGCGCAATTCTACGTCGACGCCGCGTTCGGCAGCGGCAACCGATCCGGCCCGCGCCTCGGCGAGTAAGTGCAGCCGGTCGTGCTCTTTGCCGCGAAACGTCTTTCCGGCGCGCGCGTGACCCGAGCGCACGAAAAGTGCGCTTGATCGATCGCCGGGCATGCCGGTCGCGCCGACGTCGACGCAATCGAGCGCCTCGCCTCGCAGGCTCTTGACGGGATAACGACGCAGCGCTTCGACCGTGCCGACGAGCATCTCCGCTGCACGTTCATCGGGGGGGTTGGGATCGCCTGGCCCGAAGGCGCGCGCGATGGAGCTCCGACCGCTGGATTTCGGCGGAATCTTCGAACGGGCGATCGCGCTCTACATCCGGAACTTCGCAGCGTTCGTCGGTCTCGTCGTCGCACCGCTCGCGCCGGTCGCCGTGGTGCAGTGCTTCACGCTCGTCATCGAGCAGCCGCGCCTCGACGCAACCATGGAGCTGCTCCAACACCCGGAGCGCTTTCGAACCGAGCAGGTTCCGACGCTCTTCACCTCTCCGGCGACGGTAGCCGTTTTGATCGCCGCGGCACTCTTCGGCTACTACATGTTAGCCTTTGCGGTCGCCGCGGTCGGAGCGGGCGTGGCGAACCGTTACGATGGCCGGCCGGCGACGTTTCGCGCCAGTTACGCGGCGGCGTTGCGCCGGTGGCCCGCGATCGTTACGATCGTCGGGGCGGCGATTCTGGCGCTTATCGGCGCATACGTCGCGGCCATCGCCGTCGTTGCGATCCTCGTCGCCATCACGGCAACGCTCGCCGCGAGTCTCTTTTCAGCGGTCACCGTCGTTGCGGTGGGCTTCATGATCGTTGCAATCGCCTTCGCGCTGCTGGTCATCCTCGTAACGGGCGCGTGCGCCGTCGATGCCGTCGTCATCGAAGATTGCCACGCTGCGGCGGCCCTGCGGCGCACGCTTGCGCGCCTGCTCAACCGCCGCGAGTTCGGTCGCGCGTTGCTTTGCGCGCTCGCCGTCGCCGTAATTGCAAGCCTCTGCTTCGCGGTCGTCGATAGCGCGGCGTACGTGGGGCTCTCACGCTGGCCGGCGGCCTACATCGCGCTCGACACGCTGGCGCGCGGGCTCGTCGTCCCGTTCCTGGCCGCGGTGCTCGCGATCTATTACTTCGACGTGCGGGTCAGGCACGACGGGTTGGACCTCGACGCGGCCGCACCGCTCGTAGCCGCGGCCGGCGACCCGGTCTATGCGCCGACGGCGTATCTCTCCGGGGAGGAACGGGCGCTGATCAAGCGATTTCTCGAACGTCGCGAATCGCTCTCACCGGCGCGGCGCCGGACCATTGCCGCGCAGCTCGCGACGCCGCCGCGAACGCGCGTGCCCGAGGAGCTGCGCGCACTGGACGACGAGTCGCTCCTCGAGCGCTTGTAACGCCGGCAGCCGGCGCTATCTGCGAAAGCGCGCGACGAGCTCGCGCACGAAGCCGATCGCGTCGTTTTTGGCGCGTTCGTAGAGCGTGGCCGCTTGGCCCTTGGTCATGTGTCGTCCATGTTCGTGAAAGAACGTGACGCCTTCGCCGACGACGATCGTGCCCGCGTAGGCGATCGCGCCTTTGATCGCGATGCCCGCGATCGGAACGAAGCCGACCAGCTCTCGGGCCAGCGTGCGCCAACCGAAGCCGCCCCCGATCACCGGCAGGAGCTGCCACGTCCGATGTACGTCGGGATCGCGACCGTAGGCCGCCTCGATGTGCAGCATCAGCATGACCTGAATGCCGGTGATGGCGACCATGTCGCCCGCCGAGGCGAAGGCGCCGAGCACGATGCCCACGAGCGGAATGTGATCGACCACTGCGCTTGCGAGCGCGACCTTGAGCGCATTGTTCGCCGCGTTGCGGGTGAGCTTGGCGGCGACGGTTTCGCGTAAGACGGGCAGGTGCCGGCCGACGGCGATCTCGAGTCCGCCGGCACATTCGACGAGATGCGTAAAGAACCGGGAGCGAAGCGGCTCGCGGGCAATTGCCGGAACGACGTAATCCGCCCGGGATCCCGGCGCGGGCGCCGCGCCAGGCCCCGAAGCGGGCGCGCGCGGATCGACGGTCACGGCGAGAATTGGAACGCGCAGCATGCTCAACGCGTCGAAATCGGCGCTCGCGGCATCGCCGGGACGGCCGAGAACGACGATCGCGCGTACTTCGTTGGGATTTGTGACCACCGGCGCGGCGGGCCGGATCGTCTCTAAGCAGGCCGCTGCCTGCAGGGGCACCGTGTCGTCGTGTCCCGAAAGCAAGAGCGCGCGCAGCTCGGAAACGAGCGCGGGATCGCCGGCGAGCAAGAAGCGAAACGGCTTGCGGACGTGGAGGTGCACGGACCGTACGTCGATGCTCTTGCGAACGATCGAGAAGATGTTGCGGGCGTCGGCGGCAGCCGGCATCGTCGTTCCTACAGCCCGAGCTTGCCGAGATCGACCGCGAGCGTGCCGTCGGCTTTGCGCAGCTCGCGGACGGGGTCGTCGGTGTAATCGAGATAGACCAGGCCCATGAAAATCTCCAAGGGCCACGCGTGCATCTTATGCGCGTTTCCGACGTCGATGATGCTTTGACCCGAGCTCTTGGCTTCTGCGATGACGCTCTCCGGCGTGCTCTTGATGTCGGCTGCGACGATCGTGGCCGCGGTGACGTCGCCCGGCGTCAGCCCGTCGCGCAGCATCGTGCGATAATCGACTCCGCTGGAACCGAAGCGCTGTTGCAGGGCATATTGCAGGGTCGAATAGAGTTCGGGCGAGGTGCCCAACCCAAGCAGCGTGATGCGATCGGAGAGCTGGCGCGAACGGGCGAGGTTGAAGAGCTGCGCCCCCTGCGATGCCTGGGTTGCGGCGGCATTCAATTGGTCGACGCATTTCTTCATGGACGGGGTCAGCGCCATGTAATCGCTCGGACTGATGTCGCCGCTGTAACCGATCGAGGCGTGATCGAGCTCCTTGAGAAAATCGTCGAGGTCGCCGAGCGATTGATCGAGCTGAGTGAGCGCGGCGCGAGCGGCGTCGACCGAGCGCAGCATCTCGCCGTCGGCGAGCGAAAGCTCGTCGATCATCGCCGGATAGGAAGGAAAGATCGCCATCGATTCCGTGGGAACCGGTTTCATCGCAAACGGAGCGAGCATCTCGCCGTAGATGTCGGCGCTCTCCTTGAGCAATCCGCTCTCTTTGCTTTTCTCGAGCGATCCCACGCCGCCGATCGGACTCGTGCTGCCGCCCGTATCCTGCAGCGCGCTGTTGAGCGACCGCGCCATCGAGGTGAGGTTCTTCACGATGGCTTCGACGCGCGAGCCGCGCCGAATGTTGATGTTGCTGAGGTCGGGCACCTCGTACTCGAGCGTGTCGAGCCGGCTCTGCACCGACTTGAGCTGATCCTTGCCTTCGTCTTCCCGCGCCTGGATTTCGCTTGCCGCCTGCAGGTGCGCGGTTTGAGCCGCTGCCACCGCTGCCTGTAAGTTCGGCGGATCGGGCCGGGTCAGCGTCACCTCTTGCGTCTCCATCTGTCGCAGTGCGGCAATGCGCTGGTTCGCCGCCGCTCGCGTCGCGGGCGAGCCGAGCTGGGCCGCTTCGGCGAGGGTCTGCTGGCTGCGATTCGGCAGTCCGAGTGCGAGCTCGGATTGCCCCAGGTCGAGCAACGCCTCGGAGCTGTTCGGATCCTTCTCGAGCACTTGGTCGAGGCGAAGACGGGCGAAGTCGTAACGCGCACGCTCTTCGTCGCTCGATGCCTGCACGAGCTCTTCCGCCGCGGTAACGGTGGTGGGGTCCAGCTCCGGATAGCCCATCAAATGCGCGACGCGCGCGGCGGGGTCCGGATGATCTTGGAGGTACTTGCTGACCGCGTCGTCATGCTCGTCCTGCAGCACGCCAAGGTGCGCCATCATCGTTACCATCGACTCGGGGTCGTATCCGGCGCGCGACATGAGCTGCAAGCCGTAACGGTCCGCTTGAATCTCGTCTTCGCGCGAAACCTTGGCCATCAATCCAGCTTCCGCGAGACCGCCGAACTCATAGATGATCGGCGAGAAGATCGACGCTAAGCCGAAGAGGAGGTTCAGGATTTCAGCCTTCGAGTTGGTCGTGATGACGTGACGCCGCTCGATGTGACCGGTTTCGTGTCCGATGACGCTTGCCAGTTCGTCGTCCGACTGGACGAAATCGATGAGGCCCTCGTTGATGTAGACGAACCCGCCCATCGTCGCAAAGGAGTTGATTTGGTTGTCCTTGACGATTTTCACGGAGTATGGAACGTCTTTGCGCGCGACCTGATTCCAAAGATTTCCGGCGATGCCCTGGACGTATGCGTTGAGCAGAGGGTCGGTCTCGATCACGCTGCCGGCGACGATCTGTTGGTCTTCCGCTTGCCCGAGCTCGATCTCGGCCTGCGTGGACATGGCCCCGGCCGGTGCCGGGCATATGGCACAGAGAAGCGAGAGAATCGACAAGAGCGGAATCGCGCGGCGCAGCATGAGCTTTGTCTTCCTTTGCGTGACGTACCCGAGCCAGGGTACGGCCGGGCCCTGTGTATTGGATGTGGACAACGTCAAGAACTTGCGAGTCATGTGTGGATAGCGAAGGGTATGCCATGGATACTTCTCGGAAAGCGCAGCGTGACACTCTTACGAGGGCGGGTCGACGGCCTTGAGCTCGTGCTGGTGGAGCGCGACCTCGCCGAGCTTTACGAGGAGCTGCAGGGCCGCCTCGCCGAGCAGCCGAGCTTCTATCGAGGAAGCTCGGCCGTCGCCAACTTCGGAGCCGGCCGGCCTTCGCCCGAAGACCTCGCCCGCCTGCGCCTCTTGCTCGGAGAGGCCGGCATCACGTTGCGCGCGCTCGCCGGATCGGGCGCGGAGCTCGAAGCGCTCGCCCGCGCCGAAGGGCTTGCGTTCGAGGCCGCGGCGCCGAAGCTTTCCGAGTCGGCGCGCTCGCTCGTGGCGGACTTCGCCGGCGCGCGTCAAGAGATCGCCGCCCGGCGCAAACGCGGTGAGACCAGCGTGCGCCGCGTCAAGATCGAATCGGAAGGCCCGCGCTCGACGCCCGAGCTGCGGCTTGTCGAACCCGTGGCCGGCACGCTCTATCACGCCGCAACGCTGCGCGGCGGTCAAACGCTGCACCAGACGGGAAACATCGTCATCGTCGGTGACGTGAATCCGGGAGCCGAGCTGGTTGCGACCGGCGACATTCTGGTTTTCGGGCGGCTCGCGGGAATCGCGCACGCCGGAGCGCAGGGCGACGGGAGCGCGCGGATCTACGCGCTCGATCTCGCGCCGACGCAACTGCGCATCGCGACCTTCATCGCGACCGACGAGCCGGCGAAACGGCGGAGCTCGCCGGCAGCCGAGGTTGCCTTCGTTCGCGAAGGGCATATCGCGATCGTTCCGCTTTCCGATCTCGGCCGGCTCGAAACGTCGCAGGCAACGCTAGCATGACCGCGCGCAAGATCGTGGTCACTTCCGGAAAGGGCGGCGTCGGCAAGACGACGACCACGGCGAATCTCGGCGCGACGCTGGCCAAACGCGGTAAGCGCGTGATCCTGATCGACGCCGACATCGGCCTGCGCAATCTCGATTTGGTCCTCGGGCTCGAAAAGCGCATCGTCTTCGACCTCGTCGAAGTCGCCGAAGGGCGCTGCCAATTGCGTCAGGCGCTCATCAAGGATAAGCGCTTCGATTCGCTCGCCGTCCTACCGGCGGCGCAGACGCGCGAAAAAGACGCGATCACTCCCGAGCAGTTTACCGGCATCGTCGAGCGCGCGGCCGAGCAGGCCGACTACGTGCTGATCGACTCCCCCGCCGGCATCGAGACGGGCTTTCGTAACGCGATCGCAGGCGCGAGCGAGGCTATCGTGGTCACGACGCCGGAAGTGAGCGCCATCCGCGACGCGGATCGCGTCGTCGGCAAGGTCGCCGGCGCCGGTAAGCCGATTCGGCTGATCGTCAACCGGCTGCGTCCCGAAATGGTGCGCAGCGGCGATATGCTTTCGATCGAGGACGTCTGCGACGTGCTCGCGGTGGAGTTACTCGGCGTCGTCCCCGACGACGAAGAGGTGATCGACACGACCAATCGCGGCGAGCCGATCGTCTTGAACGAAACGAACCGGCTGCGCGCGATCTACGACAAGATCGCGCGGCGGCTCGAAGGCGAACTGGTTCCCTTTACGAGCTTCGATAACCAAACGTTCATCGGGCGTCTCATGGACGCGTTGAAAGTGGGGTAAGCGTGCATCAGTTGCAAGCCGACGACGCCGTCATCCTGAGCGCAGCTTCCGAGCGCGGCGAGGAGGCGAAGTCGAAGGGCGGCCGAGCGATCGTCGTGACCTCGGGTAAAGGCGGAGTCGGCAAGACGACGACGACCGCGAATCTCGGCACCGCGCTCGCGAGTCGCGGCGCGCGGGTCGCGCTCGTCGACGCCGACATCGGTCTGCGCAATCTCGACCTCGTGCTCGGACTCGAGAGCCGAGTCACATACCACCTGCTCGACGTGCTCGAGGAGCGCGTCGAGCTCGACGACGCGCTGGTTGCCGGCAAGCACGGCGACCGGCTCTTCCTGCTCGCGGCGGCGCAGGCACGCGAAAAGGACGACGTGGAGACCGCAAAAATGCAGGCTCTCGTGACGCGCTTGCGCGAGCGGTTCGATTACGTGTTGATCGACAGCCCGGCGGGAATCGAGCTCGGCTTTCGCAACGCCGTCGCCGGCGCCGACGAGGCGATCGTGATCTGCACACCCGAGGTTGCCGCGGTCCGCGACGTCGATCGGGTCGTCGGCCTGCTCGGCAACCGCTTCCGGCCGCAGCTGATAATCAATCGCCTGCGACCCCAATTGGTTCGCAAAGGCAAGATGCTCTCGGTCGACGACGTGAACGGGATTCTCCGCTTGCCGCTGCTCGGCGTGATCGCCGACGAGCCGGAGATCATCGTCACGACGAATCGCGGCGAGCCGTTGGCGCTGCGCTCGGGGACCCCGACCGGGGCAGCCTACCACGCGATCGCCGCTCGCATCGCCGGCGAGGACGTCCCGGCGCCGATGCCGCCGGTGGCGAAGGGCTCGCTCATCGAGCGGCTCG
>JASHOM010000036.1 GCA_030041115.1 Vulcanimicrobiota bacterium
CACCTATCGGACGCGGTCCGCGATTCGCGACGTGGGTAAGGTGCTCGGGCTGAGCAGCGAGCAAATCGATGCAATCGCGCGAGAATTCGATGCACGCGAAGCTTTCCCGGAAGGGTCCGGCCCGGAGATGCTCTTTACGATCTGCCGGCGGATTGCGAACTTTCCGCGCCACTTGGGAATTCATTCCGGCGGCATGCTGATCACGCGCGATCCGCTCGTTCGAGTGGCGCCCGTCGAGTGGGCGACCATGCGCGACCGCACCGTCGTGCAGTGGGACAAGGATGATTTGCAAGAACTCGGCTTGATCAAAATCGACCTGCTCGGCTTGGGCATGCTCTCGCTGTTGCGCGAGGCGTTCGCGATCTATCGGCGCTGCCTCACACGTGACGACCCTTGGCTGAGAGGGCTTGCCGGGCGCGATCTCGAGCTGCACACGATCCCGGCGGACGATCGAGCGACCTACGCGCTGATGCAGCGCGCCGATACGATCGGGGTCTTTCAGATCGAGTCGCGCGCGCAGCAATCCATGCTGCCGAGATTGAAGCCCGCATGTTTTTACGACATCGTCATGCAGGTCGCAATCATTCGTCCGGGGCCCATTCAAGGGCAGATGATCCATCCGTTTCTGCGCCGGCGCGCGGGGCTCGAACCGGTGAGCTATCCGCATCCGAAGTTGAAGCCCGTGCTCGAACGAACGCTCGGCGTTCCGCTCTTCCAGGAGCAAGGAATGCGATTGGCGACCGAGGCGGCGGGCTTCTCGCCCGGTGAAGCCGATCGGCTTCGGCGCGCGATGGGGCACAAGCGCTCGCGCGACCGCATGGAGGCGATACACGCGAAGTTGGTCGACGGCATGATCGCCAACGGGATCGGCCGCGATGCCGCCGAGCAGCTTTTTCACATGCTCGAAGGCTTCGCCGATTACGGCTTTCCCGAATCGCACGCCGCCAGCTTTGCGCTTTTGGCCTATGCGTCGGCGTATCTCAAATGCCACTTTCCCGCGGTTTTTGCCGCGGCGATACTCAACGTCCAGCCGATGGGCTTTTACTCGACCGAAGTGCTCGTCAACGACGCGCGTCGCCACGGCGTAACGATCGAGCCGATCGAAGTCAATGCCAGCGAGTATTGGTCGCGCGTCGAGCGCAACGGTGCGCTGCGTTTGGGATTCCATCTCGTCCGCGGCCTGGGCGAGGCCCAGCGCAAACGCCTGGAAACGGCGCTCGCACAGGGGCCCTTCGAGGATGTAATTGCCTTCGCGCAGCGCACGCGGCTCGAACGCGAAACGCTCGAAAATCTCGCAATCGCCGGCGCCTTCGCGCCGTGGTACGCGTCACGCCGCGAAGCGATGTGGGCGCTGCGCGCTCTCGACGAGCGCGAGGCACGCGGCGAGCTCGGCGCGCTCATGGACGTCGAGGAGCCGGCGGTCGAGTTCGAATCGCCGCCGCCGAAAAAGCTCGTCGCCTTCGATCTCTGGTCAACCGGCGTCACGCCGTCGGGGCAGGTGATGGAGCACTTTCGCACTTTTCTCGCCGAACGAAAAGTCGTTCCGGCCGCGCAATTGCGCGGCGTTTCGCGCAACGCCGCTTGCCGCGTCGGCGGCCTGGTCGTCACCCGCCAGCGTCCCGGTACTGCGAAGGGCTTCGTCTTCTTGACGCTCGAGGACGAGACCGGATTGGTCAACGTCATCGTGCGTCCCGACGTCTACGAATGCTATCGCCGGCCGATTCGCTCGTCGTCGACCCTCATCGTCGAGGGAACGCTGCAGAAAGAAGGCGGATGCATCGACGTGCTCGCGAAAAAAATCTGGAGCTTCGATGACGAGGGCATCACTCGTACCCTCGCCATTCACAGCTTTCAGTGAAAAGCCCGCGCGAGCCTTTACTTGATCGGGTGGATCAGACCACCCGGCCTCGTATCCGGTAATCGGGAAAACGGCGGGGGGCGCACGCGGCGAGGCTTGCAAGCGCGCCGAGGAGGAAGTTCGTGGCGCCTCCCTTATACGACATGGTAAACCACATTATACGACAACATAGGACATCGATGCAGAAAGTCAACACGAATACGCTCGAACCGATCGCTTGGTCCTCACCGAAGGGCAAGTTCGGCGGCGAGGGAATTCAAATTTCCGAGGCCTTGGGGCGCAAGCGCAACTCGACCGATCTGCTCGAACGGCATCCGTTCGACGTCGAGATTCTGCGCATTGCGCCGGGTAAGGCTGCTTATCCGTATCATTCGCACAGCGAGCAATGGGAGTTCTATCATGTGATCTCGGGCAGCGGCACGGTGCGCCATGACGAGGGAACCAGTAAGGTCGCTGCCGGCGACGCCTGCGTCTTCAAGCCGGGCGAAGCTCACCAGTTCTTCAACGACGGCGACGAGCATCTCGTCGTCTACGTCGTTGCCGACAACCCACTTTGCGAATCGGTGTACTATCCCGACAGCGACAAATGGGGCGTTCTCATGCCGGCGCGCAGGCTGTTGCGCTCGGAGCCGCTCGACTATTTCGACGGCGAAGAATGACCGCGCGCAGGCTCGGCGGTCCGCGCTCTTGCTATAAGCGTAACGGCGCGCCGAAGGCGGCGTTCGAAAGCAAAAAGGCGGCGGAGCGAGCCATCCCGCGAACGACGGCCGGTCTGCGACCATACCGCTGCCCGCAACACGGGTGGCATCTCGGGCATTGAGCGGACGCGCGCGATGAACCGCCGGCAGCTCGTTCCGCTCGCGCTGACGCTCGGGTTTTTGCTCGTCGTCGTGACGCTGCTCGTCGCGGGCGGCCTTTACGTACGATCCGTCGTGGAGACGTCGTTCCGCAATGCCGAGCGCATCCGCACGGCTCGTCTGCACGTGACGGAGCTGCTCAACGAACAGTTGGACGAAGAGACGGGCGTTCGGGGCTATGCCGCGGTTCGCGAGCCGGCGCTGCTCGCACCGTACTACAGCGGTCGCGCGAGCTTTGCGGCGTCGTGGAGCCGCCTGCACCGGAATCTCGTCGAACTCAGCCTGCCGGCGGGTCTGCCGCCGCTGCGCGACGCGAGCGAGATGAATCGGCGCTGGCTGCGCGAGGTGGCGTTCCCCGTCATCCTCTCGCGACGCCCGCGTCCCTCGCTGGAGCTGCGGGGAAAGGACCTGGTCGACCGTTTTCGCATCGACGTACGCGCGATCGACGCGGCGCTGGCTCGCCGGGGCGCGTGGTACAACGCGCGGGCGGAAACGGCGATCGTCCTGGTCGGCGCCCTGGCGCCGGCCGCAGTGGTCGCGGTCGTCCTTGCCGCCGTGCTCTTTACGGTTCAGCAATACCGGCTTGGTGTACGACTCGAACGCGCGCGCGTCGCTTCGGAGGAGGAGCGGCGGAAATCGGCCGAAGTTCGGGCCGCGTATGAGACGGAGAAGCGAATCGCGGACACTCTGCAACAGGCTTTCTCGGAGC
The DNA here is from genome assembly GCA_030041115.1 of Vulcanimicrobiota bacterium. Taxonomy (GTDB): domain Bacteria; phylum Vulcanimicrobiota; class Vulcanimicrobiia; order Vulcanimicrobiales; family Vulcanimicrobiaceae; genus Cybelea. The sequence continues at coordinate 3,425 of JASHOM010000036.1, forward strand.
GGCTCTTCCCCGAGCTGTCTTCGATCGGTTTCAGCGCTACGTACGTGCCCGCGACGGAAGAGGCCAAAGTCGGCGGCGACTGGTACGACGCGCTGCAACTGTCGGAAGACCGCGTCTTGCTGGCGATCGGCGACGTGACGGGTCATGGGATCGAGGCGGTCATCGCAATGAACAAGGCGCGCCAACTCTTGATCGGCTCGGCCTTACTCGACGCGACGCCGCACCACGTGCTCGAGCACGTCAACGCCGAGCTCGTTCGCGCGAGGTCGCCCATCATCACCGCCGTTTCGGCGGTCATCGACACGCGCACGCGCGAATTCGTCTATGCCGCCGCGGGACACCCGCCGCCCGTGCTCCTCGAACCGCAAAGCCCGGCGCGCCTTCTGGAGTTCGGATCGCTGCCGCTCGGCGTCACCACGGAAACGGAATATACGACTCAGCGCGTTCAAACGGTGCCGGGCGCCACCATCGTACTGTATACCGACGGCGCGATCGAGCACTCGCGGGATCTGGCTCAGGGCGAAGCGCTGCTGCTCGAAGCGGTCGAGTCAGCCGTCCGGCATCCGGGCGAAGAGACGGCGGCGGCCATCCGCGACCGCATCTTCGACGGCCGCAAAGTCGCCGACGACGTCGCGATTCTCACGGTGCATCTTTCGTGAGCGCAGGCAACGCCGTCAAAATCATCCGCTTGAGCGGGGAGCTCGAGATAAGCCGAAAATACGGGCTCCGCGCGGCGCTCACCCTATCCGAGGATGCGGCGCCGGTGCTGCTCGACCTCGGCGAAGTGACCTACGCGGACTCGATCGCCTTGACGGAGCTGCTGCGCCTTTGCGTCGACGCGCAGCGCAGCGACCGGCCCGTCGCCATGGTGATCAAAACGCCGCAATTCGCCCGGCTGGTCCAGTACGCGGGTCTCGCCGGAGCGTTCAAGATTTTCGACGACGAGACGGCGGCGCGCGAGTACCTCGCCGGGTTGACGAGGCGATGATGCCGCGAGCTTCGCAGCTTCATCTCCATTGCCCGGCGCAATCGCAGTACGTCGCGCCCGTTCGCCACGCGCTCACGGCGTTCTTGGAGGCGCTGGAGTTCGAACGGCAATCGCTCGAAGACATTACGACGGCGGCCGGAGAGGCGCTCGCCAACATCGTCGAGCACGCGTACGTCAAAGGCGCTTGCCCGGCCGAGTGCTACTTCGACCTGCGCGCCAGCGTCAACCGTCGAGGGAGGCTGTGTTTGGACGTTTGCGACGGAGGACTCTTTTTGGAACGGGCGCCGCTACCGGGTCGCGGATTCGGCTTGCGGATCATTCGCGCGATTGCCGGCGAGCTGACGATCGACACGTCCTCGGGTACGCGCGTGCGGATGACATTCGATTGCAAAAAATGATGTACGTCATCGCCAAAAGATGATGGATGTCATAATTGATGGAATGGGAGTTTTGTCGCAGGGTGTCGTAATGTGACCTAGCGCACCCTTTGCTACACGAGGAGAACGCGAATGCGTTTGAACTGGACGCCGAGCCGGTCTTGTACCGTCGCGGCTCTCGTGTTTTCCGATGCTCGCCGTCTGCGCATACGCCAAAGCGTTACGCCGGCCGCGCATTACGTCGACCGCATGCGCACCAGCCACCCGATCTTCGCCCACCCGTTAGGCAGTGACCCGAGCCGGTCACAAGGAGGATAGTCATGTCTCACCCTCTCTCGCGCGGACCGCTGGTAGCCGCAATGTTTTCTTTGGCGCTATCCGCTTGCGGCTACAGCGGAGTAACGCTCCCTGCGGCTGCGCCGGTTACCAACGTTCATCGGAGCTCCTCGAGCGGGAAGATTCAGCACGTCGTCATCATCGTTCAAGAGAATCGCTCATTCAATAATCTGTTCTACGGCTTCAAAGGCGCCAAGACCGCGACCTACGGCTACGACTCGTACAACCAGAAGGTGACGCTCGAGCCGATTACGCTGGGCACCGACTGGGACGTCGAGCACGACTCGTCGGGGTTCTTCGCGGCGTGCGACGGCACCGGAAGCATTCCCGGCACGGACTGCCGGATGAACGGCTTCAACGAGGAGGGCGTGGGCTGCGGCTACAGCAACGATGCCTGTCCCTACGAGTATCCGCAGTACGCGTACGTACCGCACGACGAGACCAAACCGTACTTCGACATGGCCAAACAGTACGTGCTGGCCGACGAGATGTACGCGTCGAACTTCGATGCCAGCAGCTTCATCTCGCATCAATACATCATCGCCGCACAATCCGAACATGCGGTGAACTTCCCGGCCGGCGCCTGGGGCTGCCCGGGCGGTTCCGGCGACACGATCTCGGAAGTCGGACCGCAGCGTCAGATTCCCGACGGCAGCGAGGTCGTCTGCTGGAATCCCACGACGCTCGGCGACGAACTCGACAGCGCGGGGATCTCGTGGGCGTTCTATGCCGTCTCGTACTCCGGCTATCCGTGGATTTGGAGTGCCTATCAAGCGATCAAGCACATCTACGACGGCCCGGATTGGGACAAGGACGTGATTTCGCAGCCCTCGCAAATCCTCACCGACATCAAGAACGGAAACCTTCGCACCGTGAGCTGGGTGACCCCGACGTGGACGAACTCCGATCACGCGGGCTCGGGTTCGACGACCGGACCGTCCTGGGTTTCCTCGGTGGTCAACACGATCGGCCAATCGAAATATTGGGATTCCACCGCGATCTTCATTTTTTGGGACGACTACGGCGGCTGGTACGACCCCGAGCCGCCCTCGTACGTGGACTATGACGGACTCGGCATGCGCCTTCCCATGATCATCATTTCGCCGTACGCCAAGAAGGGCTTCATCGACCATACCCATTACGAACACGGCACCATGTTGAAGTTCATCGAGCAGACGTTTGGTTTGAGCTCGTTGTCGGCGAGCGACGCGCGCGCCAATCCGCCGACGAAGGCCTTCGACTTCAGCAAACCGCCGCGGAAGTTCAAGGTGATCCCGGCCGAGCGCGATGCGAATTACTTCCTTTACCAACAACCGCCCGACCATCACGTCCCCGACGACAACTAAGGGTCCGAGGGCGTAGCCTCCGACCCGCGCCTCGCCGCAGCCGGCAATTTGCCGGCTGCGCTGCTTCGCGCGGTACGGCGATGGCCTCGCCCTCGACGGTTGCTCGCGTTACGCAGCGGCATGAGCCGCCCCATCGTTCGAATTTCAGCCCGCTAGGCATGCATACTTACTGCAAAGTATGCCTAGCGACCCTATCCTTGAAGGCTGTTTGGTACTAGTATAATGGTACTAGTATATTCGTACTACGGCCCTTGCTTGTTATATGCTTCCTGGCGCCCCAGCGCTGAAAGGCAACAAAGAAAATGCGTAACACGATGCTTCTTCTCTCGGCGGTTCTAGCGGCCGCGTTACTCGGCGGCTGCGCCGGCGGCATGTCGAGCGGCGGAATGCTGCCGAACACCGGACAGTTCTCCGCTCACCACCTCGACTCGGTCGGCGGCGGTCCGGTTCCCGCGCCGCCTCCACCTGCCGCGCACCGGATGGACTCGGTCGGCGGTGGTCCGGTTCCCATTGCGCCGCCTCCACCGGCCGTGCGCCGGATGGACTCCGTGGGCGGCGGTCCGGTTCCCATTGCGCCGCCTCCACCGGCCGTGCGCCGGATGGATTCCGTCGGTGGCGGCCCGGTGCCCAACGCGCGCCGCGTCCACCATCTCGACTCGGTTGGCGGGGGTCCCGTCCCGAACGAAGGGTAGCGACGGTATTTACCGATAAAAGAATAGAGTAAGACCATCGATGGACTACCTGAACCGATCCGGCTTCGACGCCGAGGAGTTCGAGAGGGCGTTCACGGCTGCGGACTTTGACCGCTGCCGTGAATTGATTGATGCCGGCGAGGGCTTTGACGCAGTTCTAGCCCGCGCCCGGCTCGCGTTACGCGAGCGGCGCTACGTCGAGATCATCGGCGCTCTCTCGGAGGTCCCCAAGCGATCGACCGAGGCCCGTGCCGCCCGCGACGTTTTGCTCGGCGCGGCCTTGGGCTTTACCAAGGACTACGTCGCCGGAAATCGGCTCATCGATCGCGCGCTCGAGGAGCTGCCGGCCGGCAGCGCCTGGTACTACGACGCGCTGCACTATAAGGGGCTCATCGCGTGGATGAGGCAGCAGTACCGCGAGGCGGAATCGGCGTGCGTCCCGCAGCTCGCCTCGCCCGATCCGAACAATCGCGCGCGCGCGCGCAACCTGCTCTCTTGGATCGCGCTGCGTCGTGGTGACGTTCTGCGTCAGGTCGACGAGCTGGAGAAAGCCCTCGACGAGCTCGATGCCGCCGAAGCCCCCGATCAGTTCCTTCGAGCCAACGCGCTGTTCACGCTCGCGGTGCTCTGTCGAGAAATGCCGCTGCGCGAAACGGCCGAACGAGTGCGCAACGTGGCCGAAGCGCTTCCGTGGACTCCGGGTCTTCGGCTCGAACGCTTCCAGATCACGCGCTTTCTCGCTGCAATCGACGAGCTCGACGGCAACGAGCTCGCGGCTTTCGCCGGCTTTCGGAGCGCCTCGCGGCTCGCACCCTCGCAGCATTGGAGCATCCTCTGTCTCCTGGACCGGGCGCTGCTGGCAAAGAACACCGGCGAAATGGCCTTTGCCACCGAGCAGTTGCAGGAGGCTCACGAGATCGCGCAGCGGGTCTCCTGGACGGAGGTTTCCGGCGAAGAGCGCTCGGCACTCCTCGTGCTCGCGGAACTTTTCGCTCACGACGATCCCGCAGTAGCCGAGCAGTATCTCGCACGCTTCCGCTCGATTCGGGGATCGGACATACCGCTGCTCTCCTACGGAACCGACCCGCGCGTGCGCGGCTTCGAGGCCTACTCGCAGGGTGTCGCCTGGCTGCGCCTGGGCGACATCGACGAAGGGAAAGCGGCGCTCACCGAAGCCTGGTCGATCTTCGAAGACTTCAACTATGCCTGGCGCGCCGCGCTTTGCGCCTTGTCGCTCTATCAGGTAACGCACGATCGCCGGTGGATTCAGCGAGCGGCTCGCAAGATCGCTCCCTGGCCGAACAGCTGGATCGCGCGCCGCATCGCCGATGCAACGAACGCGTCGGTCTTGCGGCTGGACCGCATTCCGCCGGCGAAGCGGCAGGTGCTCGAGCTGTTGTGCGCCGGCCGCCGCAACTCGGAAATAGCAAGCGCGCTCGGGCGCAGCCCGAACACCGTGCGCAACCAACTCGCGCAGCTCTTTCAAACCTTCAACGTCAAGACCCGCGCGGAGCTCGTGGCCGCGCTCGCCAAACCCGTGCCGCCGGTGACCCTGCTCGACAACAAACGGCGCCGCCGCACCTAAGCGATCCGTACCGGGCGCGCTCCATCGCGCCGCCGATCGGCGGCGGAGTCTGCGGCCGTCCGTTCGAAGGCTGAGAGCGATGCAGTTGACGCCGGAGTCTTCCGGAATGCCGACGGGCACGGTTGCGTTCCTGTTCTCCGACATCGAGGGAAGCACGCGCCGTTGGGAACAGCACGGCGACGCGATGCGCGACACCCTGCGCCGTCACGACGAAATTATGCGCGCCGCGATCGAGACTCGGCGCGGCTACATTTTCAAGACGATCGGCGATGCTTTCTGCGCCGCCTTTAGGACGGCCGGCGACGCGCTCGAGGCGGCCGTCGACGCACAGCGGCGTTTGGGACGCGAGGATTTCAGCGCCACCAACGGCCTCTACGTTCGCATGGCGATTCACGTCGGTGAGACCGATGAACGCGCCGGCGATTACTTCGGCGTCGCGGTGAATCGAACGGCGCGGCTGCTTTCGGCCGGGCATGGCGGTCAGATCCTCCTTTCGGGCGTTGCCGCCGATCGGGCGCTCGCGCATCTGCCCAAAGGCGTGCACCTGCGCCATCTCGGCGCGCTTGCGCTGCGCGATCTCACCGTGCCCGAGCGCGTCTACCAGCCCGTCGGAGCCGAGCTGCGCTCGGAGTTCAAGCCGCTGCGCGCACTCGAAACGCCGCCGAACAATCTTCCGCGCCGGCGGACGAGCTTCGTGGGCAGGCACGACGACGTCGCCCGCGTCGACGCACTCTTGGACGAAGGAGCGCTCCTCACCATCGTCGGCGCCGGAGGGATCGGAAAAACGCGGCTAGCGCTCGAGGTCGCTACCGCCCGGCTGAACGACGCGCGCGACGGTGCTTGGTTCGTCGATCTGTCCTCCGTCGTCGACGCGGAACTGATCGCCGGAACGATGCTTGCGGCCTTGGGCGGCGAGAGCTCAGCCGACTCCGAGCCGCTCGACCAGCTCGTGGCGTACTTGGAGAAGCGCGAGCTGTTGCTGGTCTTGGACAATAGCGAGCATCTCGTCTCGGCCGTGGCCGCAATCGTCGCGGGAATCATCGCGCACTGTCCGCACGTTACCGTGCTGGCGACCAGTCGCGAGCCGCTCGATATTTCGGGCGAGCGCATCTACCGGCTATCGACGCTGGACCCCGCATCGGCGCTGCAGCTCTTCGCCGACCGCGCGCGCGCGGTCGATCCTTCCTTCAACATTGCGGAGAAGGCGGCGGCGGTCGAGGAGATTTGCAACCGCTTGGACGGGATCGCGCTGGCGATCGAGTTGGCCGCCGCCCGGATCCGCACGATGTCCGCCGAAGACCTGGCGGCGCACTTGGAGCTGCGTCTGCTTGCCGGCGGACGCGATCGCCGCCCGCGTCAGCAGACGATGCGCGCCCTCATCGATTGGAGTTACGATTTGCTGGCCGACGAGGAGCGCCGCGCACTGCGTCACTGCGCGGTCTTCGTGCGGGGCTTCACCCTTCGTGCGGCGGCCGACGTCTGCGCCCGCGAAGAGTGGCGCATGCTCGACGAGCTGGCCTCGCTCGTCGATAAATCGCTCGCGATTACCGACGTCGCGGGATCGACTCAACGGTATCGCCTGCTCGAGCCGATCAGAGAGTATGCGCTCGAGAAGCTCAAAGAAGCCGGCGAGCTGGACGAGGCGCTCCGCCGTCACGCGCAAACGATGGCGGCGCTGGCCCGCAACGCCTACGAAGAATGGGAGAACGGACCCGGCGCCGATTGGCTGGCTCGGCTCGAGCAGGATCTCTCGAATTTTCGCATCGCGCTGCGCTGGAGCATGGACGAAGCAAACGATCGCGAGCTGGGAGCGCAGATCGTGGTGGGAACGACGCCGGTCTTTCTACGGCTCTCCTTGCTCGCCGAAGGCATCGCCTCGTGCGAGCGCGTGCTGCGCGACGGGCCGCTGCGCGGCGACGTCGAAGCGCACGTCCGATACGGCTTGTCGATGCTGTGCAGCAATATCGGCGACAACAAGAAGTGCCTGGATCAAGCCGAGGTCGCGGTGCGGCTCTATCGCGACGTTTCTTCCTCGCGCGGCTTGGCGCGAGCGCTTTCGCAAGTTGCCGCTCGCTACGCCCAGCAATCGCGTTACCAAGAAGCGAGAGCGGCGGCGGAAGAAGCCTTACGGCTGGCGCGCGAGAGCGGCGACCGGCGACTGCTCGCCGACGTGCTGCGCCGCTGCGCCGATTCGTTTGGCGGCGAAGGACAAGCGGCCGCGCGCGCGCGATACGAAGAATGCGTCGCGCTCTTTCGCTCGCTGGGTCGCGACGACGAGACCGCGCGAGCCTTGAATTGGTGGGCGCAATGGGAGCAGGCCGTCGGCAATTATGCGACCGCGGCGCAGCTTCTGCAAGAGGCGGCGCGGCTCAACCAAAGCGACGCGGCGATGGTTACGTTCGCCTCCGACATTGCCGGCGTCTACCTTGCGATGGGCGATCGCAGGAGCGCCGAGCCCTTTGCTCGCACGTCGCTGCGCCTCGCGGCAAAGGCACACCACGACGTGCTGACCGCGCTCGCGCTGGTTTACTTAGCCGCCGTACGCAGTGAAAGCGATGCGGGCTCGGCGGCGCTGCTGCTCGGCTACGCTCGAGAGCGCCTGCGAGTCGCCGAATGGGAGCTCGTCCCGCCCGATACGACGACGCTGGCCGAGCTGCGCGACCGGTTGGAGCGTCAGCTCGGCGAACCGGAGGTCCTGCGCTTACTCGCGCAAGGAGCCGCGTGGAGCGAGGACGAGGCCATCGCCCGCGCTCTGGCGACGTAGGCCCAAGGGGCTCCTAGCGCACTAGCAGGGTTTCGGCCCGTTCTGCGGGCGGATCTCCTCGTCGGCTCCCTCCACGTACGTGCATTGATGGGCGAGCTTGTATTGACCGGTTTCACCGGTGCAGCCGTGGATCGCCTTATACGTTCCGCTCACTTCGTTGGTCTTCGAATCGTACGTCGACGACGCGCTAAAGGCGCAGTAGCCGTCGGTCAGCTCGATGACGCTCGTACCCTTGGCCGAGGTTCCGTTCACCGTCAGGCCGACCGACTCGCTCACCGGGGCATGTCCGAATTTAATGGAAAGCGTACCGCCCAAGGCGCTGCCCGATTGCGCGAGCGACTCGGTCGCTTTGCCCGTTTTGTAGATGCTGTCGTGGAAAGTGCCGCTGTATTGGCCGCTGTAGTTGGCGCGCGCCGCCGCGCGGTCGTCGCCGCCGGGCATTCCCTGCGCCGCCGAACTCGCGCCGGGCACGCCGGTTCCCGCGCCGCCGCAAGCGGTGACGGCCAAGAGTACGGCGGCAACGGCTGGGGTCTGTCGTGCGAATAATCTTCTCATCGTTCCTCCGAATGACGAACGTATTTGGTGAACATACCGTTCCGGGCACCCGAGTGCCTTCGTGCGCCCGAGGATGGAGCTTCGAGCCGGCGTGCCGCGAGCGCAAAGATTCTCCGCCCCCGGTCGCCAATGGCGTGGTGTGACCGGGCCGTGCCGTCGAATCATCGCGCTGCTGATCGGTGCCGCCGCCGTCCTTCCCCTTCGTACCTTCGCGCAGACCCTCGACGTTCCGGTCGAATCGGGCATCCGCCCGATCCAAACCGAGACGCTGTTTCACGAGCTCTTCGCCGACTTCTTCAAAGAATCGGACGGTACGACGTACGTTCAAACGGGCGACATTCCGGCGATGTGGCTGCGCGACTCGGCGGCCCAGACGATCCCGTACATTCGCTTTACCGCCGCCTATCCCGCGCTGCGCGTTCCGTTCTCCGGCGTGATCGGGCGCGACGCCAAGAACATCCTCACCGATCCGTACGCCGAAGCGTTCAGCGCCGACTATCACGTCTGGGAGCGAAAATGGGAGATCGACTCGCTCGCCTGGCCGGTCATGCTCGTTTTCGTCTACTACGCAAACACCCACGATCGCAGCATCTTCACGCCGACCCTTCACAGCGCGATGCAGACCATCGTCACGACGCTCGAATGCGAACGGCATCACGCCTCGTGCAGCCATTACTCGTGGCCCGATCCGGTTCCGACGCACGCTTCGTACAATCCGAATACGGGCCTCATCTGGAGCGCATTTCGACCTTCGGACGATCCCGTGACCTATCGCTTCAACGTTCCGCAGAACGCGATGGCGGTCGTCGCGATGCGGCTGCTGGCAAGGTTTGCGCGCGACGCGTTCAAAGACGATGCGCTGGCGCAACGGGCGACGACGCTGGCCGCCGCCGTGCAGACGGGCGTGATGCGATACGGCCGCGTCTTCGACCGCAAGTACGGCTGGCTGTACGCGTATGAAACCGACGGAAACGGGCACTACGCTTTCATGGACGATGCCAACATTCCGAATTTGACCGCCATGCCGTTTTACGGTTGGTGCGCGAGCAACGATCCGGTCTATCTCGATACGCGCCGGTTCACCTTGAGCTCGGAGAACCCGTACTATTACTCGGGAACGTACGCGACCGGACTCGGAAGCCCGCACACGCCCAAGGGCTGGGTCTGGCCGCTGGGAATCATCGGCGCGGCGCTCTCGACCACGCAGCGCTCCGACATCGTCACCGCGATCGACATGCTGGACCGAAGCGACACGCTCAACGGGTTGATGCACGAGTCTGTCAATCCGGATAACCCGCAGGAGTTCACGCGCCCGGAGTTCGGATGGGCGAACGCTTTTTGGGCCGACCTGCTCTTTCGCACCGTTGCGGGCTACCCGGCCACTCCGCTAGGTCTGCTCACCACGATGATTCCCGGCGAGCACCAGAGCGAAATTCCGACCATTACGCCCGCGTGGACGCAATTCTCCGACCGTGCCGAGATCGTGCGCACGCTGGGACGTTTACTGGCGCAAGCTCCCCGCAACTGGTAAGCGGGCGGCGCGGCAGGCTTACGCTTCGTCAAATCGAAGCTCGCCGAAGTGATTCGCTCGTTCTCTGTCGCGTTGGTCGCGCTCATGTTGAGCGCGTGCTCGGTCGCTAGAGAAGGCAACCTTCCCGCGAGCGGCGTTACGGATCTCGCCGGGTCGCCGGATCGACTCGGGGCCGCCGCCTCCGGCAGCGTTTATGTCGCGAACTGGTACGACAGCACGGTCTCCGTCTACTCCGCGGGCGGAGCGTCGAGGCTGCGAACGATCACCGATGGAGTCTCGTATCCCAACGCGTTGGCTATCGACAAGACGGGGAACCTCTTTGTCGGCAACTACGGCATGGCGAGCGGGAGCATCACCAGCAGCGTCGCGGTTTACGGCGCGAACGGAAAGCAACCGAGCCGGACGATCGCACAAGGGATCGTCGGTCCCTATGCGATCGCGTTTTCTTCCGGAAAGGTTTACGTCGCGAACAACGGCGGTCCCACCGTGACCGTGTACTCGCGCAACTCGAACGCGGTATTGCAAACGATCTCGCACGGCGTGGGGTCGCCCGAGGCCTTGCTCTTCGACGGCGCGGGGAACCTTTACGTGGCGAACTGGCTCTACAACAGCGTCGCCGTCTACCCGCCCGGCAAGATCAATCCGATGCGGACGATAAAGACGCAAATATCGCGACCCGACGCCCTCGCCCTCGATGCGGCGTCCAATCTCTACGTGGCGAACTTTCGCGGCCGCTCGGTGACGATCTATCGCCCCAAGCACGATAAAACGCCGCGCGAAATCACCAAAGGCGTCGCCGAACCCGTCGCGCTCATTTCAACCGCGGCAAAGGAGCTGTACGTACTGAACCGCCAGAACGATACGGTCACGATTTATTCCGAAACGACGCTCGATCGCGTCGGCGTGATCTCCGACGGCATCGCTTGCCCGACGACGATGGCGATGAGTTCGACCGGGCTGCTGTACGTCGCGAACTCTTGCCCGAGCTCCGTTACCGTCTATTCGCCTCCCGGCACCACGCCGATCCGCACCATCACCAAGGGGCTCGACGGGCCGGTGGCGATCGCCGTAGCACGGTAGCTCGTGGCCGCCAACGCTCCGGCGCGAGCCGGACTCGTCCTCGTCCTCGGCCTTGCGCTCGCAGCCTGCGGGCGAAGCGCTTCGACGATCTCGCTTCCCTCCGCGCCGGCGCCGGCGCGCGTGCCGGCTTCGTCGAAAATCACCCACGTCGTCATCATCGTTCAGGAGAATCGGTCGACCGATAATCTGTTCAACGGCCTTCCGGGCGCCGACACGACTCGCTTCGGCTTGAACTCTCGGGGCAAGCGCGTTGCGCTCGAGCCCGTCAGCCTCACCGCACCGTACGACCTCAGCCACGCGCATGCGGCCTTCGTGGTCGAGTACGCGCAAGGCAAGCTCAACGGCTTCAACAACGAGTCGTCGTCGTGCGTGTCGGCCACCTTTTGCGGTCCGCGTCAGCGCCGCGCTTACGGCTACGTGCCGCACGACGAGATCAAGCCGTACTTCGACATGGCCCAGCAGTACGCATTCGCCGACGAGATGTTCCAAACCAACGAGGGGCCGAGCTTCCCGGCCCATCAGTACTTGATCAGCGGAACGTCGTCGGTTGCCAACGGATCCGGTCTGCGGGCCGCCGACAATCCCTTCCGCCCGGACGGCCAGAACGGCGCCGGCGGCGGCTGCGATTCGCAGCCGGGAACGCTCGTGCCGGTGATCGACGCGGCGGGCCTCGAAAGCGAACGCGTCTATCCGTGCTTCAACCGTATCTCGTTGATGGAGTTGCTCGAGCGCAAGGGGCTTACGTGGCGCTACTATCAGGCGTCGAAAGGAGCGGGTCTCTGGAACGCCCCCGATGCGATCGTGCACGTTTGGCAGAGCGGTGCGTTCTCGACCGAGGTCGTCACGCCGCCGTCGCAGGTTCTCACCGACGTGGCGCAGGGGCATTTAGCCGACGTCGTCTGGGTAACGCCGACGGCGCTCGCCTCCGATCACGCGCGCGCGACGAACGGCTCGGGGCCGTCGTGGGTGGCCTCCGTCGTCAACGCGGTCGGCGAGAGCCAATACTGGGACAGCACGGCGATCTTCATCATGTGGGACGACTGGGGCGGCTGGTACGATCACGTGGCGCCGCACATATATAATTCCTACGAGCTGGGCTTCCGCGTTCCGTTGATCGTGATATCGCCGTATGCCAAGAAACACTACGTCTCGCACGTTCCGCACGAGTTCGGAAGCATTCTCAAGTTTACCGAGAAAATCTTCGGATTGCCGTCGATGCACACGACGGACGCGCGCTCCGACGACCTCTTCGATTGTTTCGACTTTTCGCAGGCACCGTCGAAGTTCGCGCGCATTCCGGCGAAGTATCCGCCGAGCTATTTCTTCAAGCAGCCCTCGACGGAGCCCGACGATTAACGTCCGCTCCGTTGCACGAGCGAGGCTCGCCTTGCTCTGCGGCCTGACGCTGACGGCGTGCTCGTCGAACGACCCGAGCGCGACGCTGCCCGCACGCGCGTCGAGTTTTGCTCCGAGCGCAGAGTATCACGAGCTGTACAGCTTCGGCGAGCGTGGAAAGGCGAACGACGGCCGCACGCCCAGCGGCGAGCTCGTCGCGACCGGCGGCGAGCTGTACGGGACCACCGAAAACGGCGGCACGACCAACGCTCACTGCTCGGGCGGTTGCGGCACCGTGTTCGAGGTCGACACGTCGGGGACCGAACGCGTGCTCTATCGGTTCGAGGGCGGCGACGACGGCGCGGCCCCTCTGGGCGGGTTGGTCGCGTTCGACGGAACCCTCTACGGCACGACGAGCAGCGGGGGAACGGGCAAATGCTCGGGCGGCTGCGGTACGGTCTTCTCGTTGAGCGTGAACGGAACGTCGTACGCAGTGCTCTACAGCTTTGCCGGCGATACGGACGGACGGGACCCGCTCGCCGGTCTGATCGAGTTCGATGGGTCGTTGTACGGCACGACGCAGTACGGCGGCACGACCGCGCGCAGTTGTCCGATCGGGTGCGGGACGGTCTTCGCGGTGAGTACCGGCGGTCAGGAAAGCGTCGTCTATCGCTTCAAAGGGGGCACCGACGGCGAGCTCCCGGCCTCCCGGCTGGTCGCGCTCGGCGGATCGCTCTTCGGGACGACGCAGTACGGCGGCACCAATACGGCACTCTGCGCGAAGGGATGCGGGACGCTCTTCTCGGTGAGCGTCAGCGGGACGAAGACGACCGTGCATGCGTTCAAATACTCGCCGGCGTCCCGCGACGGTGCCTATCCCGCAGCCGGGCCTTCCGTTCTCAAGAACCTGTTGTACGGCACGACGATGGGCGGTGGGAGCGACGCCCAGGGAACGGTCTTTGACGCGAACGCGTCGTCCGGGAGCGAGCACGTGCTGCACAGCTTCGACTGCTGCTCGAACGCAAGCGATGGAACGTATCCGATGGCGCCGCTGCTTCGCGTCAACGGGAACCTCTACGGAACGACGAGCGAAGGCGGCGCGAGCAACGCCGGAACGATTTTCTCGATCTCTCCGTCGGGTTCGGAGAGCGTGCTGCACAGTTTCGCCGGCAAGCCCGACGGCGCGCTGCCGGACGCGGGGCTCTGTTTTACGAACGGCGCGCTCTACGGAACGACGCCGACCGGCGGATCTCAATCCGAGGGCATGGTCTTTTCCGTCACGCCGTGAGCGGCTCGCCGGTCGGGGCGCGCGATCGCTTCGTACGCGGCGCCGAGCGCAACGATGAGCGCCATGACCAACAGCGTCACCCACCCGTAATTGAACACCGCTCGCCCGCTCGTCAACGACGTGGGCCACGCGATGTTCGCCAGCATGAGCAGCAAGTACAGCGCGCCCGCGGCGGTTACCGGGACGCCCCACTTGCCCAGCGCAAAGGTGCCGCTGGGCTTCCAGCCGCGCCGGCGCGCAACGAGCGCCCCGAACACCGTGAGGAAGAAGGCGAGATAGATGCCCGACGTGGCGAACGAAACCAGTGCGTAGAGCGCATTGACGTGCGCGGGATAATCGAACCACAGGATGCGAACGGGCGCGCTCGGATTGATCAGCACGAGCAGCAAAAAGAGAAAGGGGACGATCGTCCCGACTAGAATCGCGTTGCCGGGCGTTCGATGGCGCGCCGAGACGGCCGCGAGTTTTTGACTCAGCGGCAATGCGCGGTCGCGCGCGAGCGCGAAGGCCACGCGAGCGCCGGCACCTTGAACCGCGGTGCCGCAACTGAAAAACGCAACGACGACCATGACGAGAAAGAAGTCCGCAAGCCAGGCGGGTAATCCGTCGAGGACGCCGGTCACGCCCCCCGTGACGACGCTCCCGATGCCCGTTGCCGGGGTGGCGAGCAGCAATCCTAAGACCAATACGAACGACGCGATGCCGCCGTAGAGCAGCGCGTCGCGCATCGCCCGGGGAACCTGCCGCTGCGCTTCGATCGTCTCTTCCGAGATGTCGCCGGCCGACTCGAAGCCGTAGAAAATGTAAACGTTGGCAAGGATTGCGACCAGCGCCGCACCGGTCCACCAATGGCCGGAGAAGTCCAGTCCGAGTGGGTTGCTTTTGAGATGCTCCACGTGCTGCGAGGAAAAAACGTAGGCCAAATGCTGGTGAAACCCGCAGGCGGCGAGCGCGATGAAAACGCCGAAGGTTCCGATGCTTTCGACATAGACTCCAAAACGAGCCACCCGGCCCATGATTCGCGCTCCGGTCCAGTTCAATATCGCCGAGAGCACGATGATCGAGCCGGCGATCGCGAAAATCGTTGCGTGGTTCGCCGGATCCCAACGAGTGCCGAGCCAAACGTTGGCCAGCGACGTTACGTAGCTCACCGCGCCGGAATCGACCGACGCGACCGTCGCGAGGAGCGCGAATCCGTAAATCCATCCGATGAACCAGCCGTAGCGAGGCCCCACGGTGTATTTGCCGTACTGATAGAGCGCGCCGGAGAGCGGATATTCGCTGGCGAGCTCACCGAAGACGAGCGCGACGAGCATCATCAGCGCCACGACGACCGGAATCGTCCAAATATAGCGAGGACCGCCGGTGCCCAGTCCCAGCGTGTACAGCGAGTAAATGCCGACCATCGGGCTCAGGTAGCTAAAGGCTACCGAGAAATTGTCGAAAAGGGACAAGACTCGGGAGAGTTCGGGACGGTATCCGAGCGCTGTGAGCCGGGCGTCCTCGCCGCCGCTCTTCGCCGTTGCAGGCATGGCGCTAGTGTAACATGTCGTCGACGGAAGGTGCGAGTGCTCGCGGAACGAACGTTTTTTCATTGCTACGCGGAGTGCGTGCGAGGAGCGTTCACACGTATCTGGACGAAGAAGCGGTTGGGCAGTTACTGCACTGGGACGAGTTAATCGCCGCAATGGAGCGCGCTCTCGTCGAATTTTCGCGCGGTACCGTCATTCACCCGATGCGTCAGATCTTGACGATCGAAGAGCGGCGCCGCTATCTCGGGATCATGCCCGCGGTTCTGGGCGACGTGATGGGCGTGAAGTTCGTCACGTTCTACCCCGTCAATGCACAGGCCGGTCTGCACACGCATAACGCGACGATCGTGCTCTATCGAACCGATACGGGACTGCCCCTCGCGGCGATGGACGGCCGGCTGATCACCGAGATGCGAACGGCCGCCGTCTCGGCCGCCGTCACCAAACATCTCGCGTCGCCCGAGAGCACCGTGCTCGCGCTGCTCGGCAGCGGCGTACAGGCGCGCGCGCACTTGGCGGCGCTCTCGCGCGTGCGGCGGTTTTCCGAGGTGCGCGTCTGGAACCGCACCGCCGCGCACGCCGAACGGTTCGCCGGCGAGCACGGCGCGATCGCCGTGGCGAGCGCCGAGGCCGCGGTTCGCGATGCGGACGTCGTGGTCACCGCAACGGCTGCCCATGAGCCGATCCTCGAAGGCGCTTGGCTCAAGGAGGGCGCGCACGTGAATGCCGTCGGGTCGTCGCGACCGGATTGGCGCGAGCTCGACGATTCGGCGATGGCCAACGTGGTCGTCGTCGACTCGCGCGAAGCCGCAGCGAAGGAAGCCGGCGACGTCATCATGGCAAACGCGCAGATATTCGCCGAGGCGGGAGAGATCTTCGAGGGCAGAAAGCGCGTGCCGTCCTCCGCGACGACGGTTTTCAAATCCGTCGGTCTCGCCGTCGAAGACGTGGCGGCGGCGCGGCTCGTGGTCGAGGCCGCCGATCGCCGGCGCGCTGCCCGGTAGTCTCGTGGAACCGCTCGATTTGCGCCGAAGGCCTCCGCGCAGCTGCTACGAGGAGCTTGACGGTCTCATGTTGATGCCGCGTACGATCGACAAGCTGCGCGGACGGTTGCCCGGCGGCAATCCCGGCGCCTACTTTATCGACGGGCATATCAAGGGCATTTCGGGTTATCTGCTCGAGCGGTTGGGAATTCGGGAGGACGAGCTGCGCGAGGCCGTCGCACGCTCCGCGAGCGAGGAGGAAGTCGGGACGTGGCTGCGCGCGCGAACCGACGTCTCGCAGTATCCCGCGATCAATCAGACGCTCCGGCGAATCAAGCCCAAACACACCCAAGACGAGGCGTACTTCCGAAGCGAGTACGCCGCCGTCCTAGCCCAACGCCCCGATTTAGAGTTCATCGTCGACATCGTCGACGCCGACGATCAAAGGCTTTTCGGTCGCGCGGAGGCTTAGGTTCTGGTGCAGCTTCCCTTGAAGCTCGGTTTCGCGGCCGTCATCGAAGCGTAGCTGACGAAGCTGAAGCTGTTCTGATTCGTTCGTATCGTTTGCCCGTGCCCGAGCTTGCCGCTGTCGTTGGCGTGATCGGCCCACTGCTCGGTGTTGCCGGTCCAAGGCTTCGCGTAGTCGATCCACCAGCTCGACATGTTATCAAGCCCGGTTTGCACGTACCGCATGTTCTTGGCATCGTATGACGTCGCGATGCTCAGCACGTACGGCTTCGTCATTTTCGCCTGCGGAGGTACGACGACCGCTTCGTGCAAGAGACCCGAGTCCATCGTGTACGTTGCCGTCGCCTTGCTCGGCTTCTGCCCGATCTGGCCCGCGGTGCACTGCCAGGAGCCGACGTAATACTGCATCGCCGCCATGCCCGACGGCGGCTGGGCGCCGGCCGGCATCGCCGCGCAGAGTGCCAACACAAAAAATCCGAGAGCCTTTTTCAAGAGTTGCCTCCTTTTCATGCCTGGTTCGTTCGAGGTTCGCCCGTTCGGCGCCGCGCTTCGCTGCCCCCCTGTTTGACGCGCTGGACGAAAACAAGCTGCGCGGCGGCGGTGCACGTTCCGCCGGCGATGAGCTGTTCGTCGCTGGGAATCATGCCGATTCCCGCTCCGACCTCACTTCCGGCCAATTACGAGACCGCCGGCTGGTATCTCGCGCAGCAACTGATGGGCTCGCCTCACGTCATGCCGAAGCTTGTGCGGCGGACAGTCATTCGCGAGCAGGCGCAACCTTTCGCGCTCTTTTGCGGTCGTGAAGATCGTATGAAGAACCTCGCCGCCCCGATCGCGGATCTCACGATCAGCGATCGAGCGAGCGCCGGTAATGTGCGCGAATCTATCGAGCCGATTTACGGCGGGTATGCCAACCCGCGCGGGGAGATCATGCTTTTCGCCAAAGACGCTGCCTATTGCGTAAACGTCGCCAAGCAGACGCTGAAAGAGCGCCCTCAACTGAATGCGGGCGCTCAAGTGCGCTACGACGCGGCCGGCCTCGGCGAGCCGTTCGAATACGGAACGAGGACGTTTCGCCGGCTGAGCAACGAACAGATCGTCGAGATCTGCACGTCCGGCCGGTTTCGGCTTACGTCAAAATACTAGCTAGCGATATGCTTGCTGCGACGAAAAACAGTCGCGGCAATAGACGGGCCGTCCGGTGCGCGGCTCGAACGGCAGCTCCGCCACGCCCCCGCATTGACTGCACGTCGCCTTGAACAACTCGCGCTGTCCGCGGGAACCGCCGCTGCGGCCGCCGCCGGCAGACCGGTGAGCGGCGCGGCAATCGTCGCAGCGCGAAGGCTTGTTTGCAAAACCTTTGCTGGCAAAGAATTCCTGCTGGCCTGCGGTGAACGTAAAGGTCCGTCCGCAATCGCGACAGGTGAGAGTTTCATCGGTGTACACTAAAGGATCTCCTAAGCACTAAGGGTGTTGCTCGGACCCGTGTGGGGTCCGGCGCGCTTCGCCGGCGCGATAGCGGTAGACGATTCGCCCCTTTGTCAAATCGTAGGGCGACATTTCGACCTCAACGCGGTCTCCGGGAAGAATTCTGATACGGTGGCGCCGCAACCGCCCGGCAATGTGGGCGAGAAGAATGTGGCCGTTGTCGAGCTCGACTGAAAATGTCGCGCTCGGAAAAACTTGTTTGATGCTGCCGGAAACTTCGAGCGGCGCTTCCTTGACGTTTTGGACGGCCTTGGCTTTCGGCGGCCGGGAATCGGTCTTACGTTTGCGATTACGAATAGCTATGAATCCATCTCCTTATCGAACGTCGAACTGTGAATGCGCCCGTCCGAAGCGCTCAAAAAAAGGGCCTCGTGGTTTTGAAGGGCCGGAGCTCTGCGGGCGGTGTCCATGATACTGCGTACCGATCTTTCAGTGGCGCAACTTTATCGACCAGTCGAAAGATCGCGCTGTGGGTGAAGTGGCAGGATTATCTCACAGATCGTTCTCTTGCGCAACTTCGACGAAAATGAGCCCCGTCACGCCGGCGTCGCGGTGGAAGGCCCCGGGCTCCTAGCGCCCGGCGTCTTGTGGGCCTAGCCGGTCATGGCGGTCAGGATCGCCCGCGAGCTGCAATCCACGCTATCAGCAGGGCTGCGACGACGATGCCTATGACGAGCGCCCATGGCTGGTCGGTGAAATAGGGGCTCATGGCACGGGCTTACCCTCGCGAACGAAGCCGGTAACACTTGACGGATTGCCGCTGGGTCACGCCGGTCGGCAGTCGCCGATGGCGCCCTTTCCCGTGGTCCTGGAGGCGGAGCTCACAGCGTTCTCGGAAGGCACGTCGAACCACCGCGGCAAGGAGGTGCGACCGTGATCCGAGCTGCCATGCTACTGAGCGTGATCGTTCTGCTTGCGATCGATAGCCCGATGCAAGCGTTCTCCGCGGCCCCGAAAGTCGAACGCATCGGTCGAGTTGACGCGAAACAATATCAAACCATCGTGATCCGAGGCCGCAACTTCGGTACCAGTGCGCCGTATGACGGTGACTCATCGTATCTCTGGATGGTCGACATACAGGGTAACGGTAGTGGATGGTGGCGCGCGGGATGCCCGCAACAATACGGTCCCTGCACGACAACCCTGAACGTTTCCAGTTGGACCGACAACGAGATTGTCATCACAGGGTTCACGGGCAACGGTCAGTATCCGCTCAAGGGAGACCTCGTGAGCTTCTTTATCTGGAATCCGCAGACCGGACGCGGACCAGCGGCTGCCGCCAGAATGATCTGGTAGCTCCTCGTCCTGAATCGAGGTCCTGCCAACGCTCCGATGGCGATCTCCCCTGCAAAAGCGATGCGTTGCTGCTCAGGGGTTGAAGTTCTCGCCGTCCACTGCGCCGGTTGGCTGCGAGATCCCGTCCTTCGCGCCCAGTTTCTTGATCAGTGAACCGGCGGGATAAGTGAACACGAAGACTGCACGCGGGAGGCCGTCATCCTCAACGTACGCTCGGTTGTTTCTTCTGTTGATCCTCACACTTAATGGGATGCGGTAGCCGGAACCGAGCGTGCCGGATACGCCGCCGTATGGCGGAGCGACAATGTCTACGGCGTTATTTCCTTCGTCACAAACGACAAGGTCTTTCTTCTTGTCGAACGCCATGCCGCCGGGGAACCGCAACGTAATGCCGAGGATCGTTCCGTGGCATCCAGCGAGACCGCCCGCATACTCCATAATCTGGCCCTGTTGCGCGTACGCGTTGAAAAAACCGACGAAGACATCGCCGCTCCCGTCAACTGCAACCGATTCAACGACTGCACCGTCGATCGTGCACGAATCCAAGATCGTGTTCGTATCCTGCGGATACTCATTGACGGAGCCACCTCCTTGGTCGGCCTCGTACACATTCCCGCCCCGGTCGGTCGCGACGTCGGACGGTTCCAACATACCCTGTGAATAAGTGAATGACGGCGAGTTTGTTCCAGGCGCATACTCGGTGATGTCCGTCGGGCTGAGCTGTGCGACGTAGAGATTTCCCTTCGCATCGACCCAGTTGGGACCGGTAGTGCCGATGCCCTCGGAGATGCTGCCAATTTTCTTCCAACTCCCATTTTTGAAGATATCTACAACTCCGTTGTCGCCGTTGTCGTCTACGTAGAGCGCTCTGACGGTATCACGCACGAGCGCCTTGTCGTTCACGCGAATACCCGGCATCGCGCCCGGGGCTGAGATTGTTTGCTGCGAGCCGCCGCACCCGACGAGCACTGTAACGACGCTGATGTTAAGAGCGTGGCGGACAAGGTAGCGCGGTCTCATCGGCTGTGCCTCCTAAAGGCTGAACGGATGGCAATAGGGGTTCGGCGAACGGGTCACTGTTCCATTGATGCTGGCCCGGTTTGGTGGACACTTTCGGCTTAGCCGAGAAGGGTCCGTCCAATGGCAAAGAAGCATCCTCGATCCTACCCCCTGGAGTTCCGCCAGAACGTCATCGAACTTGCGCGCGCCGGCAAGAAGTTTGACGAACTGGCCACGCAGTTCGACCTAGCCCCGCAGACCGTGCGGAACTGGATCAAGCAGGCCGAGCTCGACGGCGGCCGCCGTACCGACGGTTTGACCTCGACTGAACGCAACGAGCTCGCCAAGCTGCGAAAAGGAAACCGGCAGCTCAAGCTCGAGCGTGAGATCTTGTCAAAAGCCGCGGCCTGGTTCGCTCGCGAGACCGATTCGATTCCGCCCCGGTCTTCGAATTCGTGAGAGCGCATCAGGCCCTTTGGCCCATTGCGACGCAATGCCGCGTGCTGGAGGTCTCGACCAGCGGTTATTATGCGTGGCTCAAACGCTCGCCCTCCGATCGTGCGCGAGCAGATCAAGCGATCGGCGATGCCGTTGAGGTCCAGTGGTATCCAAGGTGCGAGCCGTCGCAAAGGCTATCTCACGATGGTCCGCGCTCGCGATGCCCGGCCAGCTCCCGATCTTGTCGATCGGAAGTTGACCGCAGAGGCTCCGGATCAGCTCTGGGTTGCCGACATAACGGACGTTCCCACGCTCGCGGGGTTTCTGTTCGTCGCAATCGTGCTCGATGTTTTCAGCCGCCGAGTCGTGGGATGGGCGATGGCAACACATTTGCGGACGCAGCTCGTGCTCGACGCCCTGGACATGGTGCTCAGCCAGCGGCGGCCGACCAATGTGATTCATCATTCCGATCAAGGTTGCCAATACACGTCGATTGCTTTTGGCAACCGCTGTCGCGAAGCTGGTGTCCGACCTTCAACGGGCTCCGTTGGCGACTGCTACGACAATGCGATGTGCGAGAGCTTCAACGCAATCCTCGAGTGCGAGCTGCTCGTTCGGCATCGGTTCTCGACGGCACGCGAGGCAGCTCTCAGCGTGTTCGACTGTATCGGGTGGTACAACGCAGCGGCGGCACACAGCGCTGGAGATGCTGTCACCGGCTGACTACGAAAAGCGGAAGACCGCTGCATGATCTCTCATCAAAAACCGTCCACAGAAGCGGGCCAGCTTCAGGCGACGACCTAAGGTTTAATTGAGATAGGTATCGGCGCGAAATCGGCATGCTGCCCAGTGCCATGCGGGGCAAACGATATATGCAGGCTGTAGCTTCCTGAAGGTAGATTTGGATACAGCGTGGAGAGATCCGCATGGGAACGCCAGGCCTGCGTTACTGTCCCGAGTATGACTGCCACGATCGGCTTCTTCATGTTGAATGTCCTTAACAACTAATGTCGCCAGTACCAAGGAGCTTAGTCCAAGTCGGCAACGTCGTACTTGGAGCGTAGCTCGGCTGGGGGTTCACGCTTTTGCTCGTAACGAGCGCGTAAGGCGCCTTCTTAACGCTGGAAGCTGTGCCGCTCCAGTTCCATGCCATCGTGCCCAATGTAACCCAAAGCTGGTAACCAACTCGCGAAGATATTGGGCCGGGCTGATACATGAAGTAATCCGTAAAGGACATCGTATCCGTAACCGTTTGGCACTTCGGCGGCGTCGCTAAAATGAGCGCTGGCGCATCGTAGCTGTTCCACTGCGTAGCGGCTGGCGCTGGGCTGGCGTATGGGAAAACTGCGTCCAGCCCAGGTCCGCTGGTGTAAGACTTCGGGTTGGGGCTTGGAGTGCCGCTCGCGCTAATCGAAAGGCTGTTTGCTATCTGCACCATTGCGATGAGCCCGGAAGGGCCAGGGGAAGGCGTTGCTACCAGATAGGCCCAGTATATTCCCACCGTTCCCGGTTCCACGGTCGGACAGAGATTACCCACAGCAATCGCAGTATTCGGAGAGGCGCATTCTTCTGGATTTCCGTTTGCCGGGTAGTTCGTAGGCAGCCCAACAGTGCCGGCAATCGCTGTAGCCCACGGCGCAGGAGCATCGACGGGATAATAGACGTCCGCAAAAAGCGGTCCCGTGATCCCCGAAACGGTGCCAGTCATTCTCACGTACCTAACCCCAGTTGTGATCGTACCAGCGTTGGAGATCCAGTAGAGAGAGATCGCGCTCCCAGAAGATGGCACCGGCGAGACTGACGCGGCAGGCACGGCGGACGGTAAGCTACTAAGGTTGTTGCTGTTCAAGGTATAGTTGCCCACCACACTAGACGTGTTCGTCGAATCAAACGACCACTGAACACCAGCAACGGACGATGGCGAAGCCTCAAGCTGAACTTGCTGGCCCACCACGATGGGGCCAGGCGAAAAACTTGCATTCGTGGTATACTTGGGGTGAGAGACTGTACCCCGAATTATATACGCATAATAATGCGGGTGTAAATCAAGAGTCCCGATGGCGACATCGTTCGCGCGGGGCTTTTTCTTTTGCCAGAGGTGACGTCATGATCTCCAAATCAGTGCCGGCGCGCTCCCATACCCGCACCTTCGCGACCGGCATCGGCTACATCACCGAACATGCCCACGAGCGCGCCTGTAGACACGCGGCGCGTTCGTTCGAGCACGGCATCGGCTACGCCAGTGCACCGAAGAAGGCAGCGAGGGTGCAGCTGCGCGGCGTCATGTCGGTCGAGACGGCTTCAATCGAGATGGAAGCGGTGGTGATACTCTCTCGACGCTGCAAGGATCCGGTTTATCATCTCATCGTTGCCTACGCTAAGGGTGACTGTCCGTTAGATCGCCGTTAGAGCAGCGCCGCGGCAGTTGAGGCCGGGCCACTTGCGGCCAATACTCCAATGGAGTATACTTACCAAGGTGTGGGATCGCGCGTTCGACGGTTGGACCTGGGACGCCGAGAAGAGCGAGCGCTGCTACGACGAGCGCGGGTTTGACTTCGACTATGCGGCCAAGATTTTCGAAAGCGATACGATCGAGTGGGAGGATCGACGGCGCGACTACGGCGAGCCGCGGTTCGTTACGGTTGGCCAGGTCGACGATCAGATTCTCATCGTCGTATGGACCCGGCGCGACGACACGAGACGCATCATTTCGGCGCGGCCGGCGTCGAGACAGGAGAGGGAGAAGTTCTATGGCGAGCGTGAAGCGCACCAACAAAGAGATTCGTAAGGAGCGCGGCCGCGGGGACGCGAAGAAGCTTGCGTCGTTTACCGATCGTGACATTGAGCGGTTTGCCCGCGAGGATGAGAGCGACACGAGGGAGCTCGGCGAGCCGCGGTACGTGCCGCCCCGGACGGACGTTCGTGCATTACGCGAGCGCCTCGGCCTGTCGCAATCAGAATTTGCTCGGCGATACCTTCTTTCGGTGCGCACTGTGCAGCAGTGGGAGCAGGGGCAGCGCGAACCGTCCGAGCCGGCACGGGTGCTGCTCTTTGCGATTGTTCGTAATCCTCGCGCTGTTGAGCGCGTATTGCGCTCGCGATAGGATCGCGCGATTGCATGTCAAGTCACGGCGAATGGGAACTCTCGGCCAGCGGTCCCGGCCGATCGCGCACCGCACGCGATTCATACCGAGAGCTGCTCGAGCTTCGGAAGGAGAGTCAACCATGACGTCAGTCCGAAAAGCGAAGACCAGGATTCTCACAAGCCGCGCGGAGATGAGAAAAGCCGTGGCAGCCGCTCGCCGCTGTGAGAAAGTGGCGACGAAGATCCGTCATGCCCGCTATGACGCGAAAGGCTACGTAATCATAGTTGAACTATCGACCGGATCGGTTCTAACCGTGCCACGCCGGATTATTCCCGGCTTTGCAAGAGGGCGGCGCTTGCCGATCTCGAGATTGCTCCCGGCAGCGAGGGCCTTTGGTCGACACGCGCCGGGACATAATCCTGCGGGCGAGCCGCTTGGTTTACTTCTCGGGTGCCGGCGAGGGGCAAGGCTCGTGGTGAACGTCCCATTGAATTCCCTGCGCCTTTATCTGCTCAAAATTCGGATTGTCCGGCATTGGCACCATCGTGCCGTTACGCGGGTTGTAGTATAAATTTTGCGCCCCTAGAACATGGGTAACCTGGCCAGGCGGTACCTTAAAAAAGAAAACCATATCATCTGCACTTGGCCCAAATAATCCGTATCGGACCAAGGGCCGCTGGCATGGCTTTACCTCAGCGAGTATTTGCTTAATACGAATCACTTGCGCGGGGCTCAGTTCCGGATGTCCCGGCGTGTTGTACTCCCCTGCCGCGAAGCTGAATCCACGATCTGGGGCAGGGCTTGAGCTAGTGCCAAGCGTTGCGAAGCAGATAATCGCACTGGCAGTTAGAAATCTTAACGAATGCACAACCTTGTTAAAAGGAGTCGACATTCGTCAACGGGACCCTACCAGCAAAAGGCTTAAGCTACAACCACAAGAGCCAAGCTCGTACGGTATCGCCGCATGTATCATTTATTCGCCGGCGCTCTGTTTCATCCTGGAGTTAGCAAATTTGGAAGTTGCTAACGTCGTTCGCGGTTCTACGGGTCGAACCATCGGTTGACCTCATTGCTTCGAAGTACGAACTTCTTCGGAGGTATGGAAAAAAGACTATTCTGGCGATCGCCGCGACCTTCGGCCGAGATCGCGGCAAAGATCGCGCTTTTCGGGTCCAGGCATCGCCGACATCGGGCGCACTTCCTAACGCGAAATCGGACTTGCCGTCCTCGCGTCGTTCTTCGAGGTGGGCGGACTGATCGTGATTCCCCACGGATCATCCCAAGAGGCGTCTAGAGCCTTCGTCGGCTCGCCCCCGTCGGGGTAACGCCAAAGGAGCACCTTCAAGGGGTGCGCGTTGCGCTTATAGAGATCAGGCCCTACGACGCGGCTACCGGCGATCCAATACTGCTCAAGCCGATTTACCATTTTGCCACTTGGAGTCTTGAGCAGGACTGTGCCGACGATCTTCGCGGAGGAGCCCGCCACACTCACGCGGTCCAGACGCTTCGTGCCTCTCTGGCCGTGCGTTCCAAGCTCAATAAGTGCAAGGTACTTTCCGTCCCACTGCATGCTCAGCGGGTAAAAGCTCCGGCTTAACAAGATTGTCGACAAAGAGGAACTTCCATGAGGAAGCTCGGCGATCTTCCCTGCCACGTCACCATCGACAAACAGGTTACCGTTGGCATCGTAGGTGCAGTAATAATATTGCGAGATATCCGGATCGGAGTAAGTTGTCGGTTGCCCATGCGCACCTGCAAATATGGCAACGTCGTTCTGGTTGGCGACGGCAAGGTCTCCGCTACTCTGATCAACCGCGCAGCTGTTGGGGTACTCGCCCGGCTCACTCAGCGTCGCGATTGGTACGGTGCCGCCGTGTGCATATTCTAACAGCTCCGACGAGGACTGGTTCGCGATCCAAACGTTACCGGTCGCATCAACACACTCCCCGACCGGCGTGTCGAAGCCAGTCAGAATGCCCGCAAGTTTGCCCTGAGGATAGGTAAGAACGTACACTTCTGAGAGGACATCATCTGACACGTAGAGCAGACTGCCGGTCGTCGCCCGTGGAAGGATCCACGAATGTTCGGCCTTCATCGAAGAAGTCTCGGGGCTTGAAAATGTCCACCCCGTAACCACTGAACCAGTGCAGCCAGCAGTGGCGATCGTCGCCAACACAATCGCGAAGATCGGTGGGAATCCGCAACGGCAGTTCATGCTATGTTCTCCTCGCATTGACTACGCCATCATTCGCCACGACTGTTCTGCGCGAGTGCCGACGGCGCCTTATAGGGTCGCGAACAGCAAAGCTTACGGTTGTGCGGTCGCTTATGGACTAGCGAGCCTTTGCCCTGCTAGCCACAACGGCGATCGAGGCGCGCGGTCAGGCGCGGCACGCTCTCATCGCAACCGTGGTTCTATCCGGCCTTGGCCTTCGCGGCCTACACCGGCGCTCGGCGCGGAGAGGTACTCGCGGTCAAATGGTCCGACATCGACCTCGATGCCGGCACGGTGACCATTCGTGAATCACTGAGCGAGCCACGCTCTGGTCTCGCATTCAAACGTCCAAGGAACTGAAAGGTACGAACCATCACCATCAGTTCGGAGCCGGGGATAATCCTCCGCACGCACAAAGCAATGCAGGCAGAGGAGCAGCTCTTCCTCGGTGAGGCGTATAAGAAGATCGACCTTGTCTTTGCGCGGCCTGACGGCGTCACATCAATCACGCCGCACGATCTTCGCGATACGCATGCTTCGCTGCTCGCAAAGGCCGGCGTGCCGATCGAGGTGATCAGCAGCCGTCTGGGTCACAGCTGCATCAGCATCACGGTCGATCGGTACCTCACGGTCTATCAGGAGCGAGACGCTGCCGCAGCGGCCGCCTTCGAGCGGCTGGTGGCATATTTAGGCTGGTGGCATAATCAGAATGAAAGGCGACGTGACAAAAATGTGACAAATCGGCTTTTCCACACCCGGTCACGCGCCGGAAACCCCCACAGCGTAAAGACTTTTGATTTAGCCCCAGCGGGATTCGAAGTGTAATGTAGCGGTCCTGCCCGTTCCCGCTTAATACTAAATAGTTCGATACTGTAAGGGTTTCCGACACTAGCGCGTTCTGACCGATACTGCCCAAAACGGCCGTTTTCTGCCCCCTCCGTTACACGGGCGTTACACGAAGGCCCCAAAGAGACTTGTGTTCGGAAGCTACCGACCTGGTATAATCGGGGACGTGGCACCCGAAAAGAGAAACCCGACGTTGGACGACTGCGAGGCAGAACTCGTCAGCGATCTTGAGGACGCTTCGGGGCGTGACGAAGGCCGATGGTTCAGTACACTTGAGCAAGGATGGGAGCGTGTCGGCAAACTCGACTTACTGGCTGATGCACTTGGCGAAGCAGGGCACTGGCGGCACGACTTCACGGTAGCCATTATGGCGGCTGCGTATTGCGAGTATTATCTCCGGAAGTTGCTAGACCTGAGGTTAGACGTGGAGACTTTGGAGCCATCTGAAGTCGAATCGATTCCCTTCTCTATGCTGGTTCGTCTCGCTCGATCGTTAGACGTGTTGCCTGAACGCTTGCGGAAGCCCCTTAAGGGTTTCGCGAGGGTTCGCAACCGCTTCGCGCACGATATCGAGTATAGACTTTCCGAAACTGATCGGGAGGCGCTAGATAAGACTTTAGACGCAACAATGCGCAAAGAGATAGAGGACTACTTAGCGCAAGCTCTAGCGAACAACAAAAATGCAACACCGCTCGAATCGTATTTTCGACTTTTTGCGTCTGCTTTGGTAGACGACTTAGAAAAAGTCCTCTGCTCCCATGAGACGAACGAGGATTCGTTCAGGTAGAGGGGGCGTCAGACTCGATTCCTAAAGCCTTTTGTTGGGCCTTGAAGAACTTCTCGGCTGCTTCAGCAAACTCACCTAGTCCGAACTTAATCGTAGGCTGACCTGCGGTTCTATTTAGGTCCTGGAACATCTCAAAGGTCCGTATCACCTGCGGGGCAAGAAAACCGAAGAAGAGTTGCTCGTCTATCTCCTTTCGCGCATGAAGTGCGCCTGCAGCCTTAAAATAGTTCATGACGATAGCGACGTTCTGTAGGCGGAAACGATAATCAGTATCCTGCGGAATGCTGCCTAACCGATATGCCGCTAAGACCGCCATGCCTTCTGCAGAGCAGACGCGAGCAAATGCAGTCGCCGGTGTTGCGGAATCCTCCTTGCCATTATACCTGAACGGAACTAACTCGCGGTCGTAACGTCGCAGTAGGTCTAAAGTGTTCTTTAGCTTCTCGCTGTTATTCAACGCCCGTAGCTGAGTATAAGCTACGATAACGCCTACGACGCCGGTTACGGCGATAATCGTTGTTGCTAAACTCGTCACGTCAACAACCAAATGGAACCTGCCTGTCTGCTTTACTGTATCGCGCCAGATTGCGGACCCGGTGGTTCACCGAGCGGCAGCGGCGATGGGCCGTCCTTACGATCGGCCCCGAAGTTCTGCGAGTTCTTTAGCACGCGGTGAAACTCTATAGCAGTGGCACCTTGCATCCTCGCGTTTGTCAAGAAAAACTCCGGGCTGTACGTACGTTGAATCTCGTTTGCGGTTATCTTATCGAAGCCCACGGCCTTTGCCATTTCCGACAGCAAGTCGTTATACTTGAGATTCCTTATTTCCCAGCCGCGCGCGTCGTTTAGCGACGTATTTGTTAAAGCTTCGTGCCAATCTCGCCACTTCGCTCGAACCGAATCCTCCTTGTAAAATACGACGTCGATGAGTGCCAGGGCTTTGATCCGCTCCATGTTTAGTGGATCAGCCCGCGTAGCCATTAAAGTCGAAAACAGATCGAGGCGCTGCTTTTGTTCATGATTACTTTTCCGAAGGTCATCATCCGCTCGGCGACCGTTATCCTGATTGGCTTTTTGAAGCGAGCTTCCATACTGAACGGCTATTGCCGGGCCTGCGAAAAGAGCGACGATCGTGACCGAACTGACAATAATGCTGGCCGTATCCATAGGCGCCATTATAGCACTCGCCTTAGCGGGCCCAGAAAAGGAACACCACAGGTGCTCCCTCCGGGTGAGCCTGTCTAGCGGCCATAAACCCCTTGGCGTCACCTCTGCATGCCTACGCGCCGAGCAGTCTCGATCGAAACTCGCAGGAAAGAACCTTTTCCGCCCTGATTATCCGGGCCGACTTCCTAGACGCCTTGCAAGAAAAGAGCCTGTGCTGCTTAGCTTTTTGCTAAATGCTCTAGCGGCTTCTGTTTGAATGGGCGTCCGGTCGTGTTTCGAAAAGTGCCTGTGGTTATTGACTTTTTCGGAACCCTAACAGTTTCGGCTAGAGGGTCAACCTGTGCTAAGGTGGCGTTCAGCTAGTAAAACCGGCGCGACTGCGCCAGAGGGAGACGGTTCCTTTGCTAGAGTACGACAAGCACGAGCAGCCTTGCGAGGACTCGTGTGCGGTTCTTGAGCGGTACATTCACTACATGGACGGGCTTCGCGACCTAGACCTGGACGACGAAGCTGAAGCATTCTTCGACCGCGTTGAGCGCAGCATGGACTTCGGTGAGCCTGCGCCGCTACTGCTGGAAGAGCGCCTGCGCCGTGGTACATGCGGCAAGGGCACTATCTCGCGCATGGTTCGCGCCTTTCTAGGTAGTTGTGACCACGCGCAGCGGTTTTGGTTCAAGGCACACCCCGAACAGCTTGGGGTGGAGCTTGAGGCGCGCATGGGTGGCGTATCCGCGCTTTGGCTCAACGAGCAGGAGAGCCTTACCGAAGGCGACCGGGCCCGGCTAGCTGAGATCGGAAGTGCCACGGCTGCGGGTCCGAAGAGCCGGGCAAGAGGTTCGCGTTTTGGTGGTCTCGCGAGGAGCAAGAATCCGAGAACATTGAAGGCGCCCGCGTGGCCTGTTACAGATGCAACAAGATCGGGAACCGTCTGCGCTTAGGCCAAGAGCACCTCTTTGAAACCTACGAACGTCTAGCATACGACGACGAGCTTACCGAGCTTCTTCCAGAAGATAGCAACGGCATTCGGGAAGCGATAGCTGCTGGTGACTTATCCATTCGCTTTGGTTGGGAGATTGGCGTGACTTATGGACCACCGGCACCGCCGGAGCGCGGCCACTACAAGAAACCAGCACCTCCGCCTAGTCCCGTCGCATGGGAGCTAGACCCGAGTCTGCCCGTTCGAGAAGCAATAGCGGATCTTATTGTTAGACGACTAACGGGCGAGTCAATCAAAAGACAGAAGAAAGCGGCCTAACCGTCTCAGTCTACTGTGTTTATAGATATAATAGACTTTTCTCGATAACGTCGAGTGCCCGTAAGTGGTGTCGTAAGGCATCTGCCGCGTATCGAGACTCTGGCGCTTGTCCTCATACCGTACGGCGGTGAGCGTCGGACTCACGGGCAAGCTCTGCGACTTCCGTTTTGGTCGTGGAGCCCGGTTGAGCTACCCACGTTTGCGGGGCTGCTCCTGGAAGCGTGGCACGTTTTGACACGCTGCGCCGTCGATTCAAAACGGGCTGTACTCATGCAGCCTCCTTGGCGTCGGCGGTGCAACTTTTTGCCTTGACTCACTCAAAAGAACTTTCATTTAGGGAGGTGGTCTTGACTACCGTTTTATCTTTGGTTCGCACGATACGTCGCGAGCCGCTCAGTCTTTTGGAGGAACGCTTAGGCGTCAACAAGTCTACACTTTCGACTGTTTCCAGGCACCCGTCGCAGGCCGGGAAGCGTTTGCGTCGAGCATTGGAGTCGTACTTCGACGCACCGTTTGAAGTGCTAGCGAGACAGATCGACGGCAAGCGGCTTGCCGAGGACATTCTCACTCAACTTAAACAAGGAAAGCCATGACTGACCATTATTTTCGCACCGGCAACGCGACGGTGACGCCTAACCCCGAACCGAACGCCGGTGCCCGCGCCACAGCAGCTAAGCTGGCCGCGAAAGCCGCGACGGCTGCAGCTTCTAGTGCCGAACGCATACAACAGGCGGACAAGGCTCGCTCAATCCTTGAACGCGAGCGTATACTGCGGGGCCTCACCCAACAGCAGCTAGGCTACAAGCTCGGCCTCGGCGTTGAGACAGTCGAGCAGATCGAACGCGGGTACCTACCAAGTGCTCATGCCGCCGCTCAGCTCAAAAAAGTGCTTCACCTCGACGGTGAACTAGCGGCCGGACCCTGCACGACCGAAGCAATCGCAAAAGCTAACCTGAGGTTCTAAGGTGAACGCATTAGACCAGGCCGTTCTTAAAACCGTAGTGCTGGGCGAGCACCGTCAGAAAGCTATCTCGGCGAAGGTTGGCGCGTCAGCAAGTGCCATCGCCAAGTCCCTTACTCGGCTGAAGAAGTCCGGTCTTGTATCGCTCGAACCCAAGGGCCAGCGGCTCGACGCTATTCTCGCTATCACCGAAGCTCTGAGTCACCTTGAGCAGGTCGTCGCCGCGACGTTGACCGGACTGGCGGAGCCCGCATCGTGAACCTGATAGACGTCAGCAAACCCCGAAAGCTCTCGCCCCATGCTCAGGAGCAGATCGGACGCAAGCGCGACGAACAGACGCGCCTCAAAGGTAAGCTCAAGAGTCTCGATTGCGAGATCAACGAGATTGCCGATAACGACGCGAAGAAAGCCGACGAAGCTGACGACGCGATGACCAGGCGGCTGCGGAAGTACCGCACTCGGCAAGGCACTAGGCAGTTGCGCTTTCATCTCACCGGACAGCGAGAGAAGGGCGTAAAAAATACGTTAGTCAAGGCGTTCGACTTTATCCGCGAGCGATGCAAGGCGTCAGGCTATCACGGAATGCCGATTGCCGTGGGTGACCTAGCCGCGCATTTGAGATTAAGTGAGCGTCAGACGTACAGCATTATAGACCAACTTGAGAAGAGGACTCCTCACGGCGCTTATGCGGTCTATGCCAAAGGTTCGATCGATCCGAAGTCATTTGAGGTGGAGAAGCCGCCGCAACGGCAACCGAACCCCGGCGTTATCGTGCGACTAGCAAGACCAGGGAAGGAGACTTGGTATGCGGTGACGTTGCCTGAGTCGCGGGAGTATCACCTGGAGTTGCGCGATTCGCTCGGACGAAGTATCGCGGCCGAGAAGATAAGACGAGACTCGGTTTCTGAGCTTCTCGCAGCGTGAATACCCCTGAAATCCTCCAGAGCGTACCCCTGAAGTCAGGGGGTGAAGTTCTCGTCGGCTGCCACTTCATGGGTCATTGCACTACAAACCCAATGGCTACAGCGTTTCTGACTACTTCGGCAAAGTGAGATTCGCCCTGAGTCGGTGAGTTACTGACCCTCCCTTACCGTGGTACAGAAGAGGAATCTCGCTGCACCTCGGTGGCGAGAGCTTCGCGGATATGCGAGGCTCGGGCTCTCGACGTTGAGCTTGGCTCGAAAGTTCCGAGATCGAGCCCCTCGCTGGAGCGCAGGCTCAGCATTTCGACTAGCGGCTGCTGCCAGCTTCCTGCAGCGGTTATGAAGCAGGCTTCGCTAACGCTTCGCCTCTGCCATATGGCGCAGCCGGGCTCAAGAACGCACTCCGCAGACTCCGCTGCTCCATGCTCCGAGAAGCGGTAAGTTGAAAACAGCCACGCACCAACGCAGGCGCGGTTAAGCTCTGACTGGGCGATTAGATTTCCGAAGCCCAGCAGTCAACGTATGGCAGCGGATATTGCCTGTCTGGGTCATCCCCCGCCCATACATTCCCCGAGACGACGACAATGTGAGCAACCATCCCATATGCTCCATCGTCCTTCCAGCCCAGGGTTTTTATCACTGCCCCCGAGCCGAGTCGGAAGGCACTCTCGTTCACCGCGCCTTCGTAGCCATCTCGATCGTTATCTAGAAGCGCGTTCTGCGCGGCATTAAACGCTATTTGTGAGCTAAAGCAGACACTATCCCTCGAAAGCGTTTCTTTTTGACCTGTCGGCGGAGGTGTGCTGGCAGCAGACGCCATCGAAGTAACAGCGGCCAGGATGGCAGATAGGACGATGCAGTATCTCACGTATGGTCTCCTTTTGAGATGTTCGGGACCGCAGGCTGGGGTTCACCGTTGATAAAAGGGGGACCTCGAAACCCTCTACGTCGAGCCGTTCTGACGACGGTAACAAGTCACCGGATTAAGGCCCTACAGTCGTTTCAGAGTGCGTTCCGGTATCTACCCTTAGGGACGCGATTAGGCAGGCGCAGATCGAAAAACTCGCGTCGTCCCACGAGTAACATCGGACCCTAAAATCGACCTCGGCGCATCCGCCCAAACAGCAGCAACCCAGGGATACAAATAGACCCCTCAAAGCGACCCTACAGGACCCCTAAAACCGAAGCCAACCCTAAGAAGCGGACTTGCGCTCAATCACGCCCTAATCCACGCCGAGAGGCAGTCGAACGTGTGCAGCCGCCCCGGCATCGGTCGCCCCCGATAATCCACCGCCAATCCCATCGCGGCCAATCGGAGCCGCGCATCGCATCCTACCGAAGGAGAATCCCTAAATGCACGTTGACGCAAACGGCTGCCTCGAAACACGCGAGGCCAAGAAAGTCGCCGAAGAACGCAAGCTCGACCTTGCGAAACAGAATGAGACGCCCACCGAGGACGAGAGTGACGAGTGACCTACTGCTGCAAATACTGCGGCGGCCGGATATGGGAGCATTCCGCTGACGGCTGCGACTGTCGTTCCGGCTGTAAATGCAAAGGGTCCGTCAGCAGAAGCGACTTCGTTCGTAAGAGGTCGAAGCAGCCGTCACCGTTCGCGGAGCTTGAAGAGCGGGAGGCAGGGTGAACGGCTATTGGCCGGCCCAGGGCTGTAGAACGGGGATGAATAAAAGGCCTTGCCATGATCGTCTTTCTCTGGCTGCTGTTTGGATTGGCGTCAGCGACGATCGCGTATTACAAGGGCCATAGCTTTATCGGATGGCTGTTGCTAGGTGTGCTCTTTGGCCCCTTCGCAGTTGTGGTGATAGCCTTCATTCCCGCAAACCACCCGGAACCGGTCGTACAGGCTGAAGTCGAAGAAGGGATGGAACGGGTATGCCCCCGCTGTCGCTCGTGGATACCCTGCGCCGCCTCGGTGTGTCGCTTCTGCCGCTCAGAGGTTACACCGGACCTTGACGACGACGAGGGCGACGAGCAGCGATCGCAGCCGACCTTCGAGTCGAGCGACGTAACTCGACGCTCCTACGAAAACGCTAGGGGAAAAAATCCAGACGCTCAAGGCACGGCTAACGAAGTCCGCGCTCATTTTAAGCGGCATAGATCGCAGACAGAGTACGACAGGATATGAGTTTTTCCGCCCACTACTAATCCATACATCGTAGCTCGGGAAATCATCTGCCTTGGTCATGAGAGGTCCGAGTGGGCAATGCCCGAAACACAAAAACAAATCATGACAGCACGCCTGATCCTTTTGGCGATTCTGGTTAGCTCAGCTATGACCGCCTGTCATGGTTCGAGCCAGACCTCGGAATGCACCGACAAACTATCTACTTATACGGATGACGAGGCCGAGGCATTCGGTCAACTCAATGCGGCCGACTATGAAAGCGCGTTCAGCACGTTCGCCAAAGCCAGTCAAAGCCGCAGCGAATGCGTGTATGGGACAAGTGGCCGGACTCAGGCATTAAACTCTAGCTATCTGGCATTAGACACTGCCGGAGAAGCCGCCGCGGCTCGCCACTTAGGTATGACAGAAGATGCAGAGAAACTAATGAGTTCTGCGAAAGACCTCGCCTCCGAGACCCTCAAGTACCACGGATTGCCGTTGGGCGTTAGGCGTGCAATGCTAAAACTCGCAACGACGAGCGAGTGATCGAATGGCTTCAGCCTTTCAGGTTTGTCGAATCGACCCCTTCGGTAATGTCGCGGGGTGCGTTCCTTTCCCGGTTGCGGATATTCCGAAGAGCAGCAGGAGATAACTCGTCGTCTCCCGGCTCCGGAGGCTGCGGCATCAAGCTGGAGAGTTTGGATACGTTGGCCGCTACGTCGATAAGTGCCCACGCGGCGAAAACCGCGAACACGAAAAACTGAGTTTCGACCGTTGGAATGACGGAGGTTCCCGCTTCCGACATAGATTTTACGACGAACGGTAACAGAATGAACCCTGCGAGAAATAAGGTGAAGGCGACGCCGTATTTCATTTTATTTGCTCAAGCAGAAAGCTGTGACGGTTTCTTAAAGGCTGCTTCATAAAACCGAGGTTCGACCCCTGCTTTGGCTACCCGAACCTAGCTCCACTGAGCTTACGTATACGTTCGAGGGCGTGTTTGGGCTGCGGATAGCAAGGGCGACGAGGGTCCTACTAGGACGAGGGTCCTACTAGGATGGAAGTCGCTTCGGAAACTATCGTAAAGAACCCGGCCCTTATCAAAATGCTGGGCCATATGATAGCCGCTACGCCGAAGGAAGATACAGAGGGACTATTACGCTGTGCGTCTGCCTTTACAAAGCTAGTAGGGCTCTCCCCGAGAGCGGTTTTGTTACTGAAGTGCTACTTTGACCAAGAGAGCCAAGACCGTAAACAGCTAAAAGCCGCCGCAAAGAAAGCGGCTAAACCACGGTAGCGCGGCTACCTATACTTCATCCCACAAGAAAGAACCGAATGAACAGCGACTCATTTGTCGAGTGGCTCGGCCACCTGTTGCATGAAAGAACCGAGCTTCGTATAAAGCTCCGTCAACTTCGCGTCCTGAAACGGACCGCCCGCGTTGCAGAAGCGCAGCAAACCGAGGACGAGATATATGACCTTATCCTCGCTCCGATATCCGACAAGCTGACGCCGTATACGAAACCTTCACGCTATCTGCTCGTTGAGGCTGCTCATGACTTGCTCTGGAACGTCTTTACTCGTCCCGAGTCTATCGAGAAGGCTAGCCAGGTTTGGGACTACGGCGTAGCACACTCGAACGTCGGCGGCTGGAGTCAGGACTTGAAAGATCGTCTGCTCGATGTTTGCGGACCGCTGGACTTCGTACTAGCGCAG
Organism: Vulcanimicrobiota bacterium; assembly: GCA_030041115.1. Taxonomy (GTDB): domain Bacteria; phylum Vulcanimicrobiota; class Vulcanimicrobiia; order Vulcanimicrobiales; family Vulcanimicrobiaceae; genus Cybelea. The sequence goes on from JASHOM010000036.1 coordinate 39,585, forward strand.
AAGCTGGCTACGGTCGCGGCCTAGTCCCTCGCGATCGAACGCGATCGCCGTTCCTTGAATCCCCAAGAAAGTTTCTCATGGCACAGTCCAAGGCTCTGCGTTTCGCTGAGCTTCCCGACGTTCTCACGCCTAAGCACCTCATGGAGTATCTACCGCTCGGGCGTGACGCTATCTATGAAGCCCTAAAGTCGCAAGTCATTCGCAACGTGCGGTTAGAGCAGAAGTTTATCATCCCGAAAGGGGCGCTGCGGGAGTTTCTCGGCGGCGCTGTAGAATGAGGCCCTCGGCAGGACCCCAGGAGGTAAGGACATGGGGTACCTAAAGCGACTCGCTGACAAGCGTTACCGCATAAAGTACGACGTCGTACCCTCAAACGGGAAGCCACGTCAGATCAAAACGGAGACGCTCGAAGGCGTTAGCAAAAAACAAGCCGAGGCGATTCTAGCCGACCGAAAAACAGAGGTCACAAAAGCTCGGGAGGCGATCGCTAACGGTGAACAAGCCAAGGATGAAGTCGTACTCGGTGACTTATTCGACAGGTTCCTAAAACAAAAGCGAAGCTCGAAGGAAGATAACACCATCATTCGCTACGAGACACTTGTCAAGCTCTATCTAAGGCCGAGGTTCGGGGCCATGCAGGTGAAGCAGCTAAAGCCACACCACCTGATGACCGCATATTCGGACTGGCTAGAGAATGGACGCGAAGGCCGCGAGGCCGTATCGGCCAAGACGATTCGCCACGCTCAC
>JASHOM010000037.1 GCA_030041115.1 Vulcanimicrobiota bacterium
CCGCGAACGATGACGTTCGCAAACGAATCCTGCTGTACGCCGGGCACGTTCGATATCGCGCCCTGCACCGAATCGCGTGAATAGTTCGCAAGTCCCGACGACGAAGCTTGCGGCGTCCCCGCTTGAGCCTGCGAACCCTGAACCGTGAACGCGTCGCTCGTGCTGCCGATGCTGAATGCCTCACCCGCAGCCTCGACCCGCGCGATCTCTTTGAGCGCCGGACGCAGCACGAACGTCAGCCGTTCGTGCTCGCCGGGAAGAACGACGACGGTTGCGCTCGCCGGCTCGTAACGCTCGAGCGTCACGCTGACAACGTACGTGTCGGGTGAGAGTCCCAAAATCGTAAAACGACCGCTCGCGTCGCTCCGAGCGGTGGAACGCCCGGAAGGCGCAAGCACGGTAACGAGGGCGCCGGCCAGCGGTTTTCCCGCCGTCGTCGCGACGCTGCCGAGCACGGCTCCGGTCGTAAGTTCGGCGCCGCGCGCAACTGCGCCGGCGGAGAGTATGGCAACGAACGCGCACAGGGAACGCGTCAAGTTTCGCATGCATTCGATCTCCCGCCGGGGAGACCGCGCTCGCGCGAGCTCCCCGAGTTTAGGCTGCGAAGAGGTGGGGGCGAATCGAACGAGGCGGCGCGCGACGGCCGCGCACGCCGCCGGCGATCCCCAGCGCAACGTGAATCACGCGCGGCTCGAATGCGCGGGGCGCTAGCGTTCGATGCCCCGGCGCCGCCCCGAGCAGCCGGCGCAAGAACTCCACGAGATATTCGACCACGACGTTCGCGCGGCTTGCCGTCCGAATCGCCGCTCGCAGGGCATAATGCACGATGGCTGCGGCCACGGCGAACGCGACGACCAGTGCCGGCGCGTGCGAGAGCACGACGGAGCGCGGATCGAATGGGGAGAGGCCGCCGAAGCGCGTTTCGTATCCCTCCATCGCGACGACGCAGAGCGAACTGCCGAAAAACGCGCCGGCGAAGTCGAGCAACCGGCGCCGCAGATCGTTCATCTGCGACAGCAGCGGATCGCGCAACGATATGCGGGCGAAAAGAACGAACAGCGTCAAGGCGAGCGCCACGATCGCGCCCAGAAGCAGGGCCGGTACGACGGCCTCGTGCTGATCGTCGCGAACCGCGCCGGCCAGCCAACCGCTATCGGCGGCAAACTCGGTAACGGCGTCGGCGGCGGCACCCGCAAGGATAGCGGTCGCGACCACGGCCCAACCGCGCACGAACGCGAAGCGCACCTCTTAGTTCTAGCACAATTGCCGGGCCGGCGAAAGCAAGCCTTTCCCGCCGTCGAGGCGAAGCGCGTTGACGTCACATGACGACGACCCAACGCGTCCCGATTTCGGGAACGGAGCGCGCGATATGGCCGGGCAGCCGGCAAGTGGCGCCGCTGACCGCCGATTCGGACGTTCTCTTGACGGCGTGGCTTCGGCCGCAACGCGGCGGCGATTTGGATCGAGCCCGCGCGCTCGCGCTCGGTGCCGCCGCGCCGGCGGCGCGCGCCTACGTCGATCGCACGACGCTGCGCCGGCAAACGGACGCCGATCCGTCCGACGTCGAGTTGCTGCGCCGCTACTGCAACGGCTTTGGAATTTCGATCGTCGAGACGCATTGGCGCTCGGTAACGATCAGCGGCCCGGTCGAGCGACTGATCGCCGCCTTCGGCGCGACGGTCGCGATCTTCGAAGACGGCCTGCAGCAGCGTTTTCGCCATCGTTGGGATGCGTTGCACGCTCCCGCGGAAGTCGCGAGCATCGTTCGCGGCGTTTTCGGGCTGCATCAGTGGCCGCGCTCGCGCAAGCTGGGAGCCCTGCAACGCAATGCCCAACCGTTGCTCGCAAAGGACGTAGCCGCGCGCTATCGGTTTCCCGACGCCGACGGATCGGGTCAAACGATCGGACTCGTGCAGCTTCGCGGAAGATTCGAGCCCAAGGACTTCAGTCAATGCATGAGCGCGCAGGGTCTGAACGTCGCGCTTCCGACGATCAAGCGCGTCGACGGCGCGGCCGTGATGCACGAGATCGCAACGACGCACGACCTCGAGGCGTCCCTCGACGTGCAGATCGCCGGTTCGCTCGCGCCCGCAGCGCGCATCATCGTCTACGAAGCGCCCGATGACGAACGCGGCTCGCTCGATGCCATTCGCGAGGCCATCTTCGACGAAGAGTACGCGCCCTCGGTCTTGTCCATCAGTTACGGTTGGCCCGAACAGATGTGGACGCCCGTCGCGCTCGACGTCCTCGACGAACTTTTCGTCGCGGCGTCGCTCGTCGGACTCAGCGTCTTCTGCTCCTCCGGCGACCACGGGGCCGAACTCGGCTACGACGGCAAGCCGCACGTCCTGGCGCCGGCCTCCAACCCGTTCGTCGCCGGCTGCGGAGCGACGGTCATCGCCGGTGCCGCGGTCGACGAGCAAGCATGGGAACGAACCGGCGGCGGTTTTAGCCGCCGATTCGACGTGCCGCCGTGGCAAAGCACCGCACGCGCGTGCGCGTCGCAGTACGGCGTTGCGCCCGGACGCGGCGTGCCCGACGTCGCGGCGCAGGAATCACCCGGCTATTACGTCATCTTGGACGGCGTCGAACTGGCGATGGGCGGCACCAGCGCCGTCGCACCGGTGTGGTCGGCGTTGACCGCGCGCATCAATCAGCGCATCGGCGTGCGCAGCGGCTTCTTCGTGCCGATCCTCTACGCGCAATCCGGCGGGCTCTTCACCGGCGTGACTGCGGGAAGCAACGATACCTATCGGGCCGCCGAGGGTTGGAATCCGTGTACGGGTTTGGGCACTCCCATCGGCGCGGCCATCGAGACCGCGCTCCGCGTGGAGCGCTAGTTCATGCAGCCGAGTGCGTCGTCGCGGAACGCGACGAAGGCGGCCTTGTATTTGACGACCGCCGTTTGAAGGCGTTCCTGATTGACGCCCGGAGTCGCCGCCAATTTGCGGTGAAGGTCGTCAATGGATCGCGCGTGGGCGTCGAGATTGCCCGCCGCTTGATCGGTAGCGCTAGACATCGAGGATTACTCCTTCTTCTAATTCAGCTCAGCAGGGGCGCCGGACGTTCGCCGTGGCTGATCGCCGCGGCGTACTCCAACGCCTGGTCGTCGTGTAGTCGAGCTCCCTCATTCATCCGCCGCGTAAGCTCCTCCTCGTCGTACCTGCCGGAGAGTAGCCCGATGAGCCGTTCGTAACCCTGCTGCTCGGTGCGCTCGCGGTTACCGCTCTCCGCGTAGCGCGCGTGCGTGAACCCCAGCAAGGCCGCCGCGCGCCCGTAGTCGCCGTCGAGGGCGCTCAACAAGGCATGGTGCTCCAGAGCGGCGACCATCCATCGAGCACCGGACTTTTTGAGCAGAACGAGCGAGTCGCGCAGCAAGTCGCGTGCGTCGCTACGATCGTCGACGGCCATCGCATAGGCGGCAAGATTGCAAATCGCCAGCGAGAGCGGCGCGGCGCGCAGACGAGCGAACGTCGCTCGCGCTTGACCCGCAGCGATGCGCGCGGCTTCGACGTTACCCATCGCGAACTCGAGCTCGCCGAGATTCAGCAGCGCGCTCGCATGTGCCGCGCTGCCCGGCCGCTCTCGCTCCGCCACTTCGGTGAAGAGCCGCCGCGCGGCATCGAGATCGCCGCGCTGCAGGTTCGTCACCGCCCAATTGCGGACGACGTGGTTCGCGGCGATCGTCGAAAGCGTTTCGGGCGCCCGGTACGCCTGTGAAAACGCTGCATCGGCTTCGTCGAAGCGCCCCACGTCACGATAGCAGCTTCCCAGGTTCGCCAACGCTCGCGCGACTTCGTCGGCATCCGGCGACCGCCGCGCAACCTCGAGCGCGGCGAGCGCCGATTTCTCGCGCTCGGCGACCGGGCGCCCGACTAACCATTCCAAACGAACGCGGTGGCGCAAAACGCGCGCTGCGATTACGTCGTCTTCGGCCGAGCCGGCGAGCGCCGCCGCGGCATCGAACCAGCCCATGGCTTCCTGCGGAGTCGTAAGGAGCTCGGGCCACTCGACATGCGCGAGCAGGGTCACGCCCGCCGCCACGTCGTTGCGCTCGAAGATCGCCCAGCTCAACGCCGCTCTGATGTTGGCCAGGTCGGGCGCGAGCGCGTGCTGCCATGCAAGATCTTCGAGCGAATCGACCAGCGGCGCGAGCTCGCTCAGACGCTCGCAGTAATACCGGCCGTGTCTTGCATCGACGGCACCGGCTTCGTTCGCTTCGGCCAAACGGTCGCGGCTGTATTCGCGGATCGAGATGAGCATGCGGTAACGCTGCTCGTCCTCGTAGGGTTCCGCAACCACCAACGACTTCGTCACGAGTCCCGAGAGCAGCTCGAAGACTTGCCATTGGTCGATGTTCGCATCGGCGCAGACGGCGGCCGCGGCTTTCAAGCTGAAGCCGCCGGCGAAGACCGAAAGGCGGCGAAAGACCGCACGTTCGTCATCGCCGAGCAGATCGAAGCTCCAGTCGATGAGGGCGCGAAGCGTCTGCTGGCGCGGAAGGCGATCGCTGCTCTTTTGCGCGAGCAGACGAAAACGTTCGTCGAGCATCTCCGACAGTTGCTTGAGGCTCAGCATCGCGATCCGCGATGCCGCCAGCTCGATCGCGAGGGGAATTCCGTCGAGCCGGCGGCAGATCTCGGCAATCCCCGCCGCGTTTTGGTCGGTCAGCGCGAAGCGTTTCTCGACCGCCGCGGCGCGTTCGACGAAAAGCAAAATCGCCGCCCATCGCATCGCGTCGGCGGCGCGTAGCGCGTCCACCGCGTCCTCGTCGGGAAGGTCGAGCGACTCCAGCCGGTACACTTGCTCGCCGGCGACTTCGAGCGCCTGACGGCTCGACGCAAGCACGCTGACGTTGGGGCAGCTGCGCAACAACGTCGCGATCGCGTGCGCCGCCGGTCCGACGAGATGCTCGCAGTTGTCGAACAGCAGCAAGACCTTCTTGGGGCGCAACGCCTGCACGAGACCTTCGAGCGGGTCGCCGGCCTCGAGCGTGATGCGCAACGCGTGCGCGACGGCCGGAGGAATGAAATCGCCGCTCTCCAGCGGCGCGAGTTCGACGAACCACGCGCCGTCATCCCACGCGTCGAGCAGGTTTGCCGCCACTTGAAGCATCGTCCGCGTCTTGCCGACACCCGCCGAACCGGCGAGGGTAACCAGCCGATGGCGTTCGATCAGTGCCCCGATCTCGGCCGTTTCCTTCTCGCGCCCGACGAACGACGTCAGCTGTAAGGGGAAGTTCGTGGTCAGCGCGCTGAGCGAACGCAGCGGTGGAAAGTCGATGGCGAGATCCGGCGCGCTCAGCGCGTAGACGTGCTCCGGCCGCGCGAGATCGCGCAGGCGGTGCTCGCCCAAATCGCGCAGGTGGGCGTCCGGCGGAAGATTGCCCTGGACGAGTGCCGCCGTCGCGCCGGAAAGCAACACTTGACCGCCGTGACCGACGGCGAGCAGCCGGGCGACGCGATTGACCGTCGGTCCGAAGTAGTCGCCCTCGCGTTCGCTGGCGTTTCCGGTATGGATCGCCGCGCGCACCGGCAATCCCTCGAGCGCCGAGAAGTCCTCCGCGGCGAGCAGGCGCTGGGCGTCGAGCATCGCGGCAACGGCATCGTGCGGTCGCGTAAAGACGGCGCAGAACGCATCGCCCAGCGCTTTGAACACGTAGCCGCCGTTATCGGCGACGGCCTGACGCACGAGCGCATCGTGCCGGCGCAAAGCCGACTCCATCGCCGAGAAATTGCGTTCCCAGCGGCGCGTGCTATTCTCGATGTCGGTGAACGCAAAGGTCACCGTACCGCCGATACCGCTCACCGATACGTCTTGCGGACCGGGCCCAATCCGCTCCTCCATGCCTGAACCAGGCCAGGATGCCGGTCGCTCCATAATATCCCGCTCATGCCGATCTTCCGCAGCCTCGGCGCCCTCGCGATCGCGGCGTTGGTTGGCGTTTCCCCGGGGCAGACGAACTCGCCGCCTCCGCAAGCGCTCGCGGCGTATCGAGCCTATTGGAACGCGACTCTCACCGATTTCGCAATGATCTCGGTCTGCGCCGGCACCGCGGCAATGGCCGCCGTCGACGGCGACCTCGCTCGCGCCGCGCGCGTGCTCGCGTACGGCCGGAAATTCGCCGATCGCGTAAACGGCGCGTTAGGCCGCGTACCGCCGGACTGGCGCGAGCGCGTCGCGCCGCATCTGTCGCAAGCCGCGCTCGCGCTGACGGCCAACGGCAGCGCGCTGCGCCTCTATCTTGCCCATGGGAGAGTCGGCGATCTGAAGACGGCGCAGAACGCCCAGGCACGCGCCGCGGCCGAGCTGGTCGCCGCCGCAACGCAAGCCAAGGCGGCTTATGCGGCGATGGGCGGCAAGGCGAGCGACTTGGAGAGCGTGCCGTATGCGACGCAGATCGCAAACGCCGCCCTGGCTTCGGCAATGGGCGACACCGATACCGACAGTCAATAAGACGAACGGAGATTGGAGCACTAAATGAAGATCACGCTTGTTAGTTTCGCGTTTCTCGTCGCAAGCGCGGCGGCGTTTGCGCTGGGCGACGTCACCGCGGCGCGCAGTGCGGGCGACTGTCCTCCGGCGCCGGCGCTCGCTGCCGCGGGAGCGCCGGCAAGCGGCCGCCATACCGTTACCGTGGCCGAAGGCGCGTCGCTGCCGCTCGCCGGAACGCTGATATCCGCATCGACGACGTCCGATCGTCCCTGCGACCTCATCGTCTTCGAGAACGGGCAGAGTCAACTGCTGCCGATCGCTCCGTCCGGCACCGCGTTAAGGAATCTGCGCGTCTCGGGAACGGTGTCGGCGTCGGGAAATCCCTTCGGGTACGACTGCTCGATCTTGCTCGAGTACACGACACCGTAGCGCGTGAAGCGCTTCCTTTGGGCGCCGTTTCTGCTGCTGCTCGCGCTCGGCGCGGGGCGCGCGGCGACGCCGTCTCGGGGCGGATCCTTCGATTTCGAGGTCACGCGGTCGTCGCTCGTGATGCGCGACGGCGTCCGGTTGGCGGTGACCTATTGGATGCCCGGCGCAAAGTTTACCGGCGAGCGATTTCCGGTGGTCTTGGAGATGCTGCCGTACCGGAAAGACGACGATTTCGCGCTGCGTGACTATCCGCAATACGCGTACCTGGCGCGCCACGGCATCGCCGGCGCGCGCGTCGACATCCGCGGCACGGGGTCGTCCGGCGGCGCGCTCCCCGATCGCGAATACTCCGATCAAGAGCTTGCCGACATTCAAACGGTCGTCGGGCAACTCGCGGCGATGCCGTGGAGCAACGGCAAGGTCGGCATGCAGGGCATCTCCTGGAGCGCCTTCAACGCAATCATGACGGCCATGCGCAATCCACCGCACTTGGCGGGCATTCTCGTGGCGCACGGATCGCAGGATCTCTTCGGCAACGACGTCCATTACATCGACGGCGCCTTGCACGTCGACGTGTACGCCTCGGAGATGGAGATCGAAAACATCGTGCCGCGGTCGCCGGACTATCCGATCGACGCAGCGTACTTTGCCGATCGCTTCGACCGGCCGCCGTGGACGCTGACGTATCTGCGTCATCAGCGCGACGGATCGTTTTGGGAGAAGGGGCGCTCGCTGCAGACGGACTACTCGTCCGTACGCGTGCCGGTTTACGCGATCGGCGCGCTGCTGGACGGCTATCGCGACTACGCGATCGCGATGTTGAGTCATCTCCACGCGCCGATCAAGGTACAGATCGGTCCGTGGAATCACGCCTATCCCAACGACGGGCTCCCCGGACCGGACTACGATTTTCTCGGCAATGCCGTCGCTTGGTGGCAGCACGTGCTCGAAGGGAAGGCCAACGGTGCGTGCTGCGCGCCGGCGCTTACGGTCTTCGTCCGGAACTCCGTCCCGCCCGGCGTCAATCTGACGACGACGCCGGGCAGCTATTGGGCGCAGAGCCGGCCGCTTGCCGCGCACTGGGTGCGATGGTATCCGCAATCGGACGCGCGGCTCTCGCGTGCGCCGGGCCGGCGCGCTGCGGAGCGATTGTCCTATCGCCCGAGCGCCGGGGCCGGAGCGCTCAACTGGTGGGGCGAGACGACGCCCGACATGCGCTCCGCCGATCGCAACGCGCTCGTCTTCGATTCGGTGCCGCTCGCCGCGCCGATGCGCATTGCCGGAAATCCGCAGGTCCGGCTCGTCGTCAGCGCGAGCGCGCCGCTGGCGGATTGGATCGTGCGCCTGGAAGACCTTCGAGCCGACGGTTCGGTATCGTTCGTGACGGGAGCGCTTCGCAACGGCGCGCAGCGTTTATCGCGCACGCAGCCGCGCGACCTCGTCGCCGGGCGTCAGTTTGCGCTTGGCTTTCCGCTGCACTTCACCACCTGGACCTTTGCGAGGGGAGAGCGCGTCCGTCTCGTGATCTCCAACGCGCAGTTTCCGATGATCTGGGCGACGCCTTACGCGATGGCGACGACGCTCGCAATCGGCGACGGAGGCTCGCGGATCGATCTTCCGGCCGTCGGACCGAACAGAGCGCCGCCTCCCGTTCTCGGATCGCCGGCACCGCCCGAAGAGAATCCGAACGGACGCTGGTTATCGTACCGCGGTCTCACGCCGTTCTCGGTGACCGATGATGGAAACGGCCGCTTTTCCGCGCGTGAAACGGAGTCGTCGAGCTATGCGATCGACGGACGCATCGTAACGACCGCGCAACGGCTCACCTACACCGTCGACGACGCGCATCCCGCGCTCGAGCAAGTCGTCGCCGACGCCTTCGAGACGGTTCGGGTGAACGGGCGGTTCATCAGGCTCACGAGCCTCATGCGGATCGACTCCGACGCGCGGTTCTTTTACGCAAACGTGACGCGGCGCATCTACGAAAACGAGCGGCTGCTGCGCACTCGTGTTTGGCGCGAAGCGATCCCGCGCGATCATCAGTAGCGCCGCGAAGCGGCCGAGCCCCTGCTGGTAGGCGGATTTTCACGGCCGCGGAGGAGTTTTTAGGCATACCTTAATATCTAGTTAGGCCTACAAAATCGCTGAGTGAGGGGAGCCTAGAGCGTGCTCGTTTCGAAGGGTCTCGACCGTCTACGGAGCTTAGCCGGCGTGCTTGCCGTTGCCGGCGCCTGTACCGGTGCCGTTATCGGGTTGCCGGCCTTCGCCCAGAGCGCAGCGGTGCCGGTCGTCGGCGCGGTCGATGCTCCGGGCGGCGTACCGATCGCAAACGTATCGGTCACGATTCGAGGAGAGGGCGGCTCGAAGACCGTTCGCAGCGACGCGCACGGCCGCTTCGATTTTGGGCGCCTGGCGCCGGGCACCTACGAAATCCAGGCGCAAGCAAAAGGCTACGACAGGCTGAGCGAACGAACGATCGCCGTGCGCGCCGCGCAAGTCAATCAGATTGCCTTGACGCTGCGGCGCAGCCAGGCTTCTTCGCTCTTGGTGATCGGACAAGTCACCGTAAACGGCACGCCGGCCATCTCGACCGCTCCCGTTCCGAGCGTGAACATCGATGCGCAGCGCTATGCCGCCCAAGCCGTCACGCGTGTCAGCGACATCCTCACCGATCAACTCTCGACGACCGTCTATCCGATTCTCGGCGGCGGTTTGAACGCGCCCGCAGTCGTTGCGCTCCGCGGACCGGATCCGAGCGAGACGCTGGTCGACGTTGACGGTCATCAGGTCAACAATGGGAGCACCGGCGACTTCGATCTCTCGCTGCTCGATCCGGCCGATCTCGAAAGCGTGCAAGTCGTCTACGGAATCGCGCCGTCGGCACTCTACGGTCCCAACACGCTCGGGGGTGCGCTCAACGTCGTCACGCTCGAACCGACGACGATGCCGTCGTCGCTCATGCGCTTCTCGGCCGGTTCCTACGATACGCTGGCGGAGACGGTGCAAGCGGCGGGCACCGACGGCCGCTGGGGTTACGCCTTCTCGGTTCACCGGCTCACGTCGGGCGGTCAGCTCGACGATTACCCGTTCCCGAACACGACCGATTCGAGCACGCTCACGAGCAGCGGCACCTCTCCGATCGGCAATGCCATGTCCGCGCTTTCGGATATCGCAAAAGTCCGCTACACCTTCGGCAACGGCGGATACGTCGGGTTCTCGTTTTACGATCAGGCGGTGTACCGCGATCTCTCCGCGACGCTCTCGTCGGTTTGGCTGCCGCAGGACGGCGCGCCCGGCGGCGTTCCCAACTACTCGAACTTCTCCGGCTCCTCGGTCAGCTCGAACGACGACGCCTACGGACTCGACCTCTCGTTGCCGCTGGGGCCGCTCGCCGCCGATGGAACCGCCGGAACGACGCTGCTCTTTCGTCATCAGACGTCGCTGGTTTCGCAAACGGTCAACGGCGCCGCGGCCGGATCGTCGCCGTATCTCTACAATAACCGCGATCTGATCGCGGACGACACGCTCGAACTCGACCGGCAGCTCCCGCACGCGCAGCTCTCCTTCAAGGCCGCCATTACCGACGAAGATCTCGTGACCGACAACATCCTGGGCGTCATTTATGCCGATGCCATTCGGCTTCAATCCGGTTCGATCTCTCCCGACGACAGCGTCACGCAGAACAATCCGGATGCCACCGTGCAATACCTCGGCCAAACGCAGCGCTGGCTCGGCGCGCGTTACACCGACGATCCAACGTCGAAGCTTCATTACTCCTTTGCGACGTATTACAGCGATTACAGCACGTTCGGCCATAGCGTCGATCCGCGCTTCGGATTCGTCTGGACGCCGACCGCTTCGTCGGCGTTGCGCGCCTCGGTCGGCTCGACGTTTCAGTCGCCGCAACTGCCGACGTTCATCGTCCCGGCGCCGGGCACGCCGATTCCGGTCGTCGACGGCTACGCGAGCATCGGCAATCCCGATGCCACCGCGGAACGCTCGACCGAATACGACCTCGGTTACGAGCACCTGCTGTCGGTTCTGGGCCTGCCGGCGCACGTCGCCTTCGACCTCTACCGCACCGATCTCCACAACGGCGTCGCGGATTACTACGGTCCCGAACCGTGTCAAAGCGAATACGTCGAGCTCAAGGACGATCCGACGTGTCTTACCTACCCGGTAAACGTCACGCGCGAAGTCTATCAAGGTGCCGAGTTGCGTACCGGCGTCGCGCTTGCGCGCAATACCACGTTGAACGCCGCCTACGACGTCGACAGCGTCTACACGCAGTCGGTTCCCGAGGACGCGTTGGACGGCGTCGTACCGTACGAACAAGCCCTCGGCGTACCACTGCACAAGCTCGTCATCGATCTCGAGCACGCGCCGAATCTCGGATTCACGTGGTACGCCGGATTACTCCACGAGGGTGCGTACAACGAGCTGAACCTGCCGCCGTTTACCACGCTGCGCGCCGGTGTCGGCTGGCGCACGCGCGACTACGAGATCACGCTCGCCGGCGAGAACCTCACCAACACCTACAACTTCTTGTTCACGCAGGAGCAAGGCGGCGTCCCCTACGGTGCGGTCCCTGCGCCGATCCTTCCGAGCGCCTATCCCTTACCCGGTCGCCGGATCACGCTCATTCTCACCCGCCGGACGTAAGCGAGCTCTCCGCGCGCGAACCGGTTGTTGCGGTCGAGTCTACGGGCCGACGTTCAGGCCGATATAGGCGTCCTCACAGCTGCCGCCTTTGGGACAAAGGTGGATGTCCTGCTTGTAGAGGTACTTATTGCTTTCTTTGATTCCGGAATGCGGCGTGATCGAATCGAGTTCGTAGGTTCCGTCGCACTTATCCGAGGATTTGCACTTGAAGGGGCCCGTCCACTTCGCGGTCAGCAGCTTGATGGGACCCTTGCACGTCGGACCCTTCTCCAAGCAGACGACGCCGCTCCACTTGGCCTTGCCGGCGTTGCTGTCTCCGCACGGAT
>JASHOM010000038.1 GCA_030041115.1 Vulcanimicrobiota bacterium
GAAACTCGCGCGGCGATTGCGCCAGACGTTGTTTGCGCCGATGACCGCCACGCCGAAGCAGAAGCCGTACGCGAGCTGGACGGCGATCTGAAAGAGCCAGTTGCCGATCCCGCCGGCCGCGTCGGTAAAAAACGGCGTTATTTGGCTGATCAGCAGATCGACGACGGCTGCCAGCAGCGGCATGACGAAAATCGACGGATGGCGCAGCAGCAGCGGCACCGCCTGCGCGTACATGGCCAGATCGGTGATCGGCCGGCGGCGCATCGTGTTAGAAGCGAGCGGTTTCCAAAGTATGCCGGCACGGACAATCCGCATCGGCGGGGATCTTTCCGGCGATCTTTCCAATGGCGTTGCGGACGCGCTCGTTATTTCGGTTGAAAACTTCGATGACTTCGTGGTGAGAAACCGGCGGCATGCCTTCGAGCCCCACATCGTAGTCGGTGATCAGGGAAATGTTGACGTAACACATCTCCAGCTCGCGCGCCAGATACGCCTCCGGATATTGGGTCATGTTGATGACCTCCCATCCCCGGCTTTGGAACCACTTCGATTCGGAGCGGGTGGAAAACCGCGGTCCCTGGATCACGACGACGGTGCCTTGCCCGTGCGTTTCGACGTCGAGCGAGAGCAGCGACTCGATTGCAATCGGCCGTAGCGTAGGGCAATACGGATCCGCGAAACTGACGTGCGTCGTAATCGGTCCATCGTAAAAGGTGTCCTTGCGGCCGCTCGTTCGATCGACGAGCTGGTCGCAGACGACCATCGATCCGGGGCGAACGTCTTCGTCGAGCGATCCGGCGGCGGTCGGTCCAATGATCCACTTCACGCCCAGCTCCTTCATCGCCCAGAGGTTCGCCCGATAGTTGATCGCGTGAGGCGGAAAACGATGATCCTTGCCGTGGCGCGGCAGGAACGCCACCCGGCGTCCCGCTATCTCGCCCAGCGCAACCTTGTCGCTCGGTGCGCCGTACGGCGTCTCGATCCAATGCTCGTTCGCGCCCTCGATCAGCGAATAGAATCCCGATCCCCCGAAAACGCCGATCTCGGCGTTGAGTTTAGCTGCCATACCGCTGCGCTGGTTCGAGGCGAACTCGACGTCCCCTCGCGACGAGGGCGCAGCGCAACCGTACTCGAGTTTCCTGCCGATGACGCCTTTCGAGCACGTTTCCGTCCTCGTTTCGATCGTCATCGACATTGCGGCGCTCTTGAGCGCCTTGCTTGCCTTCTGCGGCTGCGCCGCCGTCTTCGCGCGAATCTAAGCCGCTTCGACGCCCTTCGTCCTTCGACAGGCTCAGGATGACGAAGGCGAGGCAGGATGACAAAGGCGAGGCAGGATGACGTGTAGGAGCGTCAGCGATTGAAGTCTGACGGTTTGAGGTCTTCGAGAAATTTTTTGAAGCGCGCCATCTCGGTCTCGTTGACCGGTTTTTTCTCGGCGCCGGCTTCCTCGAGTACGATTTTGTCGGAGACGAAGATCGGCGCCGGCACGCGCAGCGCGAGCGCGATGCCATCCGAGGGCCGGGCGTCGATCTCTTGCAGCTCGCCGTTCGTGCGAACGATCAGCTTGGCAAAAAACGTCGAGTCTTTGATGTCGTGAATGACGACCTGCTCGAGATTGGCGTTGAGGGTCTCGAGAATGTTGCGCATGAGGTCGTGCGAGAGCGGACGCGGCACCGGTGCGCCTTCGAGCGCCAGCGCGATTGCCGTCGCTTCGAACGGGCCGATCAGTATCGGGAGGTAATGCGAGCCGTCCATATCCTTGAGGATCACCACCGGGTCGTGGGTCAGGAGGTCGATTCCGAGCTTGTCGACCTTCATTTGGCGCATATATGACGTATCCGACACTCCCGCCGGATTTTCTTGCCGGGTGCGCGAACGGCCTCGCTCGACCATGCCACTTTCATGCGGAATAGTCGGGTTGCCGAACGTCGGCAAGACGACGATCTTCAACGCGCTCACGCGCTCGGCCCAAGCCCTCGCGGCGAACTATCCGTTTGCCACCATCGAGCCCAACGTCGGCGAGGTCGCAGTGCCGGATCCGCGCTTGCCCGTGTTGCAGCGCCTCGTCAACGCTCGACGCATCGTCCCGGCGACCGTTCGCTTCGTGGACATCGCCGGCTTGGCGCGCGGAGCAAGCACCGGCGAGGGCCTGGGAAACGCGTTTCTCAGCCACATTCGCGAGACCGACGCGATCGCGATGGTCGTGCGCTGCTTCGAAAGCGACGACGTAACCCATGTGGAAGGACGGCCCGATCCGCAGCGCGACTGTGAGATCATCGCGATAGAATTGGCGCTTGCCGACCTCGCAACGATGCGCAAGCGCATCGCGAAGCTCGAGCGCGAGGTACGCGCTGCGCCCGCGACGCGTCCCTATCTCGAAGCCGCGGTGCGTTTGAGCGAGGCGCTCGAAGAGGCGCGCCCGGCACGCAGCTTCGCGGCCGGAGGCCTCGAGGCCAAGGTCGCCGCGGACTCGTTTCTGCTCACCTCAAAGCCGATGCTCTACGTGGCCAACGTCGACGAAGCGCGCGGCGAGACGACCCGGGCGCAGGTTGCCGCGGTGGAGGCGATCGCGCGCGCCCAGGACGGACGAGCCGTCGTGCTCAGCGGAAAGGTCGAAGCCGAGCTAGCGGGGCTGCCCGACGGCGAGGCCGAGGAGTTCCGGCGCGAGCTGGGCCTGGAGCGCAGCGGCCTCGACGACCTGTCGGCGGCGGGCTACGACTTGCTTGGGCTGATGACGTTCCTGACCGCCGGAGAGAAGGAAGCCCGTGCCTGGCCGATCCCTAAAGGGACGAAAGCGCCCCGGGCGGCCGGAACGATTCACAGCGATCTCGAGCGCGGTTTCATCCGGGCGGAGATCGTCGCGTATGACGACTACGTCAAGTACGCAACCATGGAGGCGCTGCGTGCGGCGGGCCGCGTGCGAAGCGAGGGGCGCGAGTACGTCATGCAAGAGGGCGACGTCGTCAACTTCCGCTTCAACGTATGAGCCAAGGGGCCGCGGACTCAAACGCGCAAGTCTAGCTCATGACGACTGCTCTGCGCGAGACCTCCGTGCGCGATGTCTCGGTTTTCGGTGACGCGATCGCCTATTTCAACGAGGCGGCCGACCTCCTCGAGCTGGACGCCGGAATGCGCCGGATCCTCACGCACCCCTCACGGCAGATCATTTTCTCGATTCCGTTTCAGCGCGACTCGGGAGAATTCGAAGTCTATACCGGGTATCGCGTACAGTACAACTTCGCGCGAGGTCCCGCCAAAGGGGGGATTCGCTTTCACCCGCGCGTGACGCTCGATGAGGTCACCGCGCTTGCCTTTTGGATGACGTGGAAGTGCGCGGTCGTCGATCTGCCGTTCGGCGGCGGAAAGGGCGGCGTGACCTGCGATCCGCGAACCCTTTCCGCGAACGAGCTGGAGCGCATTACCCGGCGCTACGCCGCCGAGCTGGTCGAGGTCGTCGGGCCCGACAAGGACGTACCCGCGCCCGACGTCAACACGACGCCGCAAGTCATGGCCTGGTTCATGGATACCTACTCGATGCACGTCCGTCAGAACATTCCGGGGGTGGTCACCGGCAAGCCGCTCGAGATCGGCGGCTCGCGCGGGCGGGTCGAGGCGACGGGCCGCGGCGTGACCATCTGCGCGCTCGACGAGATGGCCGAGATGGAGTTGCGTCCGGACAACGCCGCGATCGTGATTCAGGGGTTCGGCAACGTGGGAATGCATGCCGCCAAACTCTTTGAAGAACGCGGTTGCAAGATCGTGGGAATCTCCGACGTGACCGGCGCGTACTACAACGCCGAGGGCATCTACGTCAACGGGGCGATGGAGCACGCCGCGAAATTCGGAACGCTCGAGGGATTCAAGGGCGGCGAGAAGATTACCAACGGCGAACTGCTCGCGAGCGACTGCGACGTCCTCGTTCCCGCGGCTCTCGAAAAGGTTTTTACCGCCGAAACGGCGGCGAAGGTCAAGGCCAAGCTGATCGTCGAGGGCGCGAACGGTCCGACGACTCCGGAAGCGGATCGCATCTTTCGCGAGCGCGGTATCGTCGTCATTCCCGACATCATGGCCAATGCCGGCGGCGTGACGGTTTCATACTTCGAGTGGGCACAAGACCGGATGGGATTCTTTTGGAAGGAAGCCGAGGTCAACGAACGCCTCGAAGATTTCCTCCTCTCCAACCTGCATCAGATACGCTCGATCGCCAATTCGCGCAAGGCAACGCTGCGGGCCGCCGCCTACACGCTGGCCATCGACCGCGTCGTCAAGGCCTCGAAGCTCCGCGGCATCTACGCCTAAGAACGCCGACCGGCCTTTTCCACGCCGATCAAGCGCGCGATTCGCGTCGCGGCTTCGACGTACGCACGAAGCCGGTCGCTCACGAATCGTTCCTCCGCACCGGCTCGCGTTGCGAACTGCGCCATCGCGGCGTCGAGGCTGCCGTCCCAGTGCGCCCGCCGCGACTCGCGCAGCGCCGCCGCCAGCTCGCTCATTTCGGCATCGAGCGCCTGCGCGAAGGGCATGAGCGCCGGCAGCGCAAACGGCCGCGCGTCGAATGCGCTCTCGAGTGCGAGGTTCGCCAGTCCGAAGCGCTGTGACGCGGCGAGCACGCGCAGCGCGCGGCCTGCGCCGATCGTGTGGTATCCGCTTGGCTCCCGACGCGTTCGGTCAATCGACGTCTCGACGGTCGTGCGAACTTTCCAAGCGTCGGTGCGGGCCGAGGCGATCGTCGCGCTCGCTTCGGGCGAGGGAGCGGCATACGCGCCGAGAATTGCCGCGGCAAGCCGGCGCTGTGAGTCCAGGAGATCGGCCAAGAGCGCCCGCGTGCGCTTGCGAGCCCACGTCGGCAAAACGACGTAGCCGATCATTGCGAGAGCCCCGCCCGCGAGCGTGTCGAGCAGGCGAGCCTCGACGGTCGTCGTGCCGGGAAGTCCGCGTAGCGCGAGGACCATCACGACGAATGAAGTGATTGCGACGGTGAAGAGCGCGTAGTTCGGGTTGAACGTGAGATAGGCCGCCGCCGAGGCGACGATGATTCCGGCCAATTGCAGGCCGGGATGACCGCGGACCAGCGCGATGACGAGGTTTGCGACGACCGCACCCACGAGCGTACCGCCGATGCGCGCAAATCCGCGGACGAACGTCGTCTGAAAATCCGGTCGCAACACGAGGGCCGCGGTGAGCGGAATCCAGTAACCGCGGTCGGCGGCGAAATGGCGTCCGAGCAGCATCGCGATCGCGAGCACCAACGCGAAACGAAGCGCATCGCGGCTGCGCCAGTCGACGTGATTTTGAACGTACGGCCCGGGTCGCGGCTTTGAGAGTAAGTGAAACGCCGGTAGTTTTCCGGCCGCGAGCATCGTTGCCGCTTCGGTTGCATCGCGAAGATGCGCTTGAAGATCGGAGGCACCGGCGTGCAGCTCCGCATCACGCTTCTTTCCAGCCAGCACGGCGGCGACGGCGTCGAGTTGCTCGGCCAGCGCCGGGGCTTGCGCTTCCCGGAGGGCGGCGGGGGCCGTTGCCAGTGCGCCGAGTCGCTTGCGAATTACCTCGGCGTCCTCGAGCAAGCGATTTTGACGCGCCATCTCCGCGGCGCGAGCGAACGGCTGCGGATCGGCAAGCACCTGGCGCGCCGTGGCCAGCGGCGTGATGGGCGGAAGTCCGTCCGTGCCGGCCGCGATGGCGCGAGCGTAGACCGCGAGCTTACCGAAGACGTCCGCCAGTGCACCGCGCTCGACGGCGCCGCGGGCAGTCGGCCACGCGATCAACAAGAGCAGCGCTTGGATGACGCCGCCGGCGAAAACGAGCGCCGATTCCTGCGCCGCGCCCGCGGGCGGCAGCGGCTGGCTCGAGAAAAGCACGAACGCCACGAACGAATTGAGTGCAACCGTCGAGGCGGCCGGTCCCAGCCGGCCGATCGTCCCCAAGGCGTAACCCGCCAAAGCCGTTGCGACGACGATGCCCGCCGTAGAATGAGCCGCCAATGCGCCGGCGAAGCTCGTCGCGGCCATGCCGATCGCGGCGGCGAGCACTGCCGCGAGGCGCG
>JASHOM010000039.1 GCA_030041115.1 Vulcanimicrobiota bacterium
TGCGCCGGAAGTATGGCACGACGGTCGAGGACGTGCTTGCAGCCGCGCAACGTGCACGGCACAGCGTCGAGGAGTACGAAAGCCGCGACGTACGGATCGCGCAACTCCAAGGCGAAGCCGCGGCGGCGCAGCGCGCGCTGCACGACGCCGCGTCGGCGCTCAGTGCGCTGCGGGCGAAGGCGGCAAGGTTGCTCTCCAAGCGCGTGGTCGCGGAGTTCGGCGAGCTCGCGCTCGGCTCGGGACGGTTCGAAGCGGCGATCGAGCGGCTCGAACGCATCGGCGCTCACGGGGCGGAGCGCATCGAGTTTCTCTTTGCCGCCAACGCGGGCGAGGCGCCGCGGCCGCTGGCGCGCGTCGCTTCGGGCGGCGAGCTTTCGCGCGTACTGCTCGCTCTCGTCGTCGTGCTCGCCGGCGCGCGCAGCACGGCCGGCGCGCTGGTCTTCGACGAAATCGACGCGGGCATCGGCGGAGCGACCGCTACCGCGGTCGGCGCGCGACTGGGCGAGCTGGCCCGGCGCGAGCAGGTCGTCTGCGTAACGCACCTCGCCCAGCTCGCGACCTGGGCACAGTTGCACTACGTTCTGGACAAGATCGAGCGCAAAAGTCAGGCGAGCATCGTCGCGCGCGAGATCGCCGATTCGAAGGAACGCGAGGCCGAGATCGCCCGCATGCTCTCGGGCGAGTCGCACGACGCGGCGATCCGTCATGCGCGAGCGTTGTTGCAGGTTACGAAAGGACGGGCCGGTTGAGCAGGTCCGCCGCCTCCGCGAAAGCGGGGTCGGTCGTTCTGAGCTCGCGCGTCGCCAGAACCTGTGCGCCGTCGATCGTCCAGAGGCCGGCCGCCGCGTGCGCCGGATCGTAGAAGGACCACCAACTGATGCCGCTCCAGCGCCGCTCCTGAAAAATTCGCAGGGCCCAAGCCTGCGTCGTCGCGCGCTGCCTCGAAATGACGGTCGACGGCTTGAGCTTGCGCTCGAGCAGTGACTGGGGCTCGTCCAGATCGCAGAGGCGGCTTTCCGCCGGAAGTTCGAAGGTCGCAACGTGATAGCGCAGGCCATCCGAACGGAAGAGCGTTTTTGCATCCCATGGCGGCGGCTTGTACGCCAGCGACTCCGCAATTGCGGTCGACGCGCTCGTCGAAGCGTAGAGAACCAGGAAGTGCTCGGGATTGTCGATGCGACTCGAGCCTTGCCGCGGAGGACGATAAAGGGCGTGCCCGAGCTCGCCGCGGCGCGCGGCCCGGCGCCACGGATAGACCCGATAGAGCCTCACGCGATCAGGCGTAGCCTCCCTGCTCCGCGCGGTCGATGACCTCGATGAGCGCGGCGGCGCCGCGCGCGCGAAAGACGTCTTGCGGACGCCCGCCGTTGAAAACGACGTTCGGCGTGGCGAGCCACTGTGCCAGGAGCGCCGGATGAACGATTTGCGAAAGCCGATCGACGACGTAGTAGAGGTCGGCGATCTTGCGCCGATTCTCGGCACTGATGCGATCGCTTGCCGCCCAAGCCGACGGCTGCTGGCGGCTGACGCCGAGCAACTCGGCGACCAGCTTGCTGCCGATCGCGCGAACGAGATTGCGCAGCTCGATGCGCCCGCTGAAGGCTTCGTGGGGCGCAACGCGCCGGCGCCCCGCTCGCCGGACCTGCGGTACGATCGCTTCCATGCGTTCCATTATACCCGACCGAATATGTCGGGTCAAATCTACGGGATCGCGTGAATCTTGAGAACGTTCGTTCCGCCGGAGCCAACCGGCATGCCGGTCGTGAATGCGATCAGATCGCCGGAATGCACGAGCCCCTCGTGCACCATGCGGCGCTCGGTCATGTAGAGCAGCACCTCGATCGAGGCGTAGGGGTCGATGACGAGCGATTCGGTTCCCCAGAGCAGCGCCAGTCGTCGCGCCACCTCGCGCACGGGCGTCAGGGCGACGATTCGTGCGTGCGGGCGGAAGGCGGCAATGTGGTGCGCGGTGTTGCCGGTGGTCGTGCCGGTGACGATATAGGGAATCTTCAACTCGGCGCTCGCGCGCGTCGCCGCTTCGGCAATCGACGAGGCGATGGTCGGCTCGAAGTTCTCCAGCCTGCGGTCCCGCAACGACGCGTGCGGATACCGTTGCTCGACCTCGCGCGCGATTTCGCTCATCGTACGGACGGCTTCGGTCGGGTAGGCGCCGAGCGCCGTTTCGCCCGAGAGCATCACGGCGTCGGTGCCGTCGAGAATCGCATTCGCGACGTCGGTTGCTTCGGCTCGCGTGGGACGCGGCGAAGCGATCATGGATTCGAGCATCTGCGTCGCCGTCACGACCGGCTTGCTCGCACGGTTACACTTCGCGATGATCTCCTTTTGGGTGATCGGAACGGTTTCGATCGGAACCTCGATGCCGAGATCGCCGCGTGCCACCATGATGCCGTCGGCGGCCGCGATGATGCTATCGAGCTCCAGCAAGGCCTCGTGCTTTTCGATCTTCGCGATGATCGGCACGCGCTTTTTGCGCTCGGCGATGAACGTCTTGACGCGTTCGACGTCCGCGGCGGAGCGCACGAAGGAGAGCGCGACGTAATCGACGTCGTGCTCGAGGCCGAACTCCAGGAGCTGCAAGTCGCGCTCCGTCACCGAAGCGATGTTGAGCGAGCCGTCGGGATAGTTGATGCCCACGGAGCCGCGCAAGTCGCCCCCGAACTCGACGGCGGTTTCGATCTCGGTCGCGCTCTTGCCGATGACGAGCAAGACGATTTGTCCGTCCTGGAGATAAAGGCGCTTGCCGATCGCGACGTCCGCCGGCAGATCTCGATAGGTCGTGCCGACGCGCTCGCGCGAACCCGCAATCGGCTCGGACGTGATGACGAAACGCGCGCCGCGTTCGAGCCGAACGGACGGACGGCCATCGGCCAGCGGCCCGGTACGCACCTTCGGGCCCGGTAGATCCTGTAAGACTGCGGTGTGAATGCCGAGCTCCGCGGAGATCGCGCGCGCGGATGCAACGACCTCGGCGTGATCTGCGGGCGTGCCGTGCGAAAAGTTCAAGCGCAGCACGTTCGTACCCGCAATGAAAAGCGAACGTAGGATCGCGGGATCTCGCGAAGCCGGACCGACGGTCGCAACGATCTTCGTGCGCTTCTGCAGGATCGGTTCCATTTGCGACTGCCTTGTGCGTCGAACGCGGCAGGCTCCTGCGCGCCGTGAAGCGCACTTAGTCCGTCCTTGTGAAGCTCGAGCGCGATCCCCGCGACCGTCGCTATCCCGAGCGCTTGGCGGGGAGTTTCCTTGCATCGGTCCTCGTGCACGCGCTCCTTGCGGCGCTGCTTTTCTCGGTGCTGGTCAGCTCGTCGGAGGAGGGCGCGACCGAGAGCGTTGCCGGCGGAGAAGTCGTCACGATCGAGCGCACGTCGCCGATCGTCGTTGCGAATCAGCCGGCAACCGCTCGAGCGGTTCTTCCCGCTCCGCACGTGCCGATCGTCGCGCCGTTGCGCCACGCGCCGCTCGCGCAGCCGCAAGCACAGCGGCCGCCCGTCAATCGGCACGAGCTGGCGGTCGCGGCTCCGACCGCGCCGCCGAATCCGCGTCCCATTCCGCAGCAGACGCCGCAACCCAATCCGGTGCCGACGCAAAACATCTTCGAAACGAATCCACGCAACGAAATCCCGGCGGCACCGGTGAGCGTCGCCACCGTCGCACCGGTTGCGGTTGCGGTGAAGCCGGCGCAGACCGCGCTTCCCTCGCCGATTCCGACGAGCGCACCATCGGTGAAACCGTCGCCCAGGCCGCCGGCCCCGCGCGTGGCGCCGGCGGCGCGGCCCGCCACTCTCGCTCCGGTGATCCCCAAGGCGTCGCCGACTGCGGCGGCCGTCGCGCGCGTGCCCAGTCCCAGCCCGACGCAAGCGGCGGCGGCTCCGGCGGGAAAAGCTCCGAGTCCGTCTCCGAGCGGCGCCGTCTCGCCCGGTGCTCGCGCCGGTAGCGCACCGAAGGTCGCGCCGGCTGCGCCGCGTCCGGTTCAAATCCCGCCGACGCCCGTTCCGCCGCCGCGCGCAACGCCTTCGCCCAAACGCCACGCTGCGCCGGACATCAACGAGAAGCTGCGTTCGCTGCTTCCGCATAACGCGGTCAACCCTACGAGCAAGTCCTACACGCCGAATCTATCGCTGCGGGGCAGGTTGGAACCGACGCCGCCCCCCGACGTGCTTGCCAAAACGAAATACACGTACGAGGTTCGCGGAACCGGAGGCGAAGCTCACCTCAAGATGTGGGTGACTGCGGCGCGCAAGGACGGACCGGCGACGATCTGCACGGGATGGCTCGTTCGTTATCCGCAGCCGGTCCGCGGCGGATATGCCGACGTACCGGGTCCCAGCACGGTGCGCGGCGGTCCGGCGAACGGGACGCAAATTGCCATCGGCGGCGCTGGCGAAGCCGCGCCGCCGCTTTCGCCCTTCGACGCCGGCATCGCGCCGATCGTCGACGGCATCGTTTCACAACCATGCGATGGGCGGCTGCTCGTTCCGTACGCTCCGTCGCCCGTTTCGTCGCCGTGAGCGCGGGGCTTTCCCGCTTGAAATTCGACTTTAGTCGCACTAAAATTTCAGTGGTGCCGGAAAGGGCCGGCACGCTTCGTCAGACACGAAGGAGGGCGGTTGGAACCGCAAAATCCGCCGGGCAACCCAGCCCGCGAGGTACGCGCCGAATAGCGGGCGCCTGACGCGCGCCCACGCCAGCCGGACGATAACCGGAGGCGCGCCGATCGCACGACGCACAAGCAGAGCGAGGGGTCGCGCCCACGTGGGGTTGCGGCCCGTCGCAATTCCGGGTCGAGCCGCGTTTTCTCGGGAATGAGTGATGGCCCCGAATCGCGAAACGACGCGGAGAGCGTGGGTTCGTCCCGCGCTTCGCTGCTTCAAGAGAGCAGGCAAACGAAGTATGAAAAGCGTGTCGAGAGGTACGGCGACGGTCGCGGCGGCGTTTGAACGCGAGCTGAATGCGATTGCGCACGACCCGGCCTATGCCGGAATCGAGATCGTCGCGTACGCCGCGCGACCCGCCAAGGGCTCGACCGGCTTGACCGTGACGATCGATCGTCCGGGCGGAGCCGACTTGGCGCTTTGCGAACGCCTCGCGGCTCGCCTCTGCGCGAACCTCGCCGGGTTCGACGGCGCCTACACGCTCGAAGTCGAGTCCGCGGGGCTCGACCGGCCGCTGCTGCGGGCCGCCGATTACGAGCGATTCGCGGGCGAGCGCGCGCGGATCGTGACCTCGCTGACGATCAACGGCGGCAAGACGCATCGGGGAATTCTCCGAGGGGTTCGAGGCGAAACCGTCGTCGTGGAGACGGTCTCGGGCGAGCTGCCGCTGCCGCTGGCCGCAATCAAGACGGCGCATTTGGAATACGATCCCCGGACGGATTTAAAACGCGACAAGCTGCAACGGAAACAAGGGCATGGCAACGATAGAAAGCGCAACTGAAGAGAAGCTGATCGACGTCCTCCACTTCATAGCGAAGGAGCGCAACATCTCGTTCGAGATGTTGCTCGAGGCGCTCGAAGCGGCGCTGCTGACCGCGTACAAGCGGCATTTCGGAAGCGAGTCCAATGCGATCGTGATCGTGGACCGGCAGAGCGGCGCGTACCGGGTTTTCCACCGCCGCGCCGTCGTCGAGGAGGTTCACGACCCGAAGCTCGAGATTTCCCCGAAAGAGGCCGGCAAGCCGTACCAGATCGGCGACTACTTCGATCAGGAGGTCACGCCCAAAGATTTCGGCCGGATCGCCGCGCAAACCGCCAAGCAAGTCATCGTTCAACGCATCCGTGAAGCCGAACGGGACACCGTTTACAACAAGTACGTCCGCAAGCTCAACGATCTCGTCACCGGCACCGTGCAGCGATACGAGCAGCGTAACATGTACATCACGCTCGAAGGACGCGACGAAGCCGTGATGTATCTCGACGAACAAGTTCCCGGCGAAGCGTACCGCATCAACGATTTCATTCGCGCGTACGTCTTGGACGTCAAGAAGTCGCCGAAAGGCCCGCAGGTAATTCTTTCGCGGTCCGCCGAGGGGCTCGTCCAGCGCCTGCTCGAGCTCGAAGTTCCCGAAATCGCCGACGGCACGGTCGAGATCATGGCCATCGCGCGCGATCCGGGAAGCCGCTCGAAAGTAGCCGTGAAGAGCAATCGGGCCGAGGTCGATCCGATCGGCGCGTGCCTCGGTCCGAAGTCCAGCCGCATCGCCAACGTTACCGACAACCTGCGCGGCGAGAAGGTCGACATCATCCGCTACGATTCGGTCCCGACGGCGTTCATCTCCAACGCGCTGGCGCCGGCCAAGGTCATCGGCGTGGAGCTCTTCGAGGACGACGGCGTCGCGCTCGTGATCGTCCCCGACTATCAGCTTTCGCTGGCGATCGGGCGCGAAGGCCAAAACGTGCGCCTCGCCGCCCGGTTGACGGGCTGGCGGCTCGATATCGCGACCGAGAGCGAGTCGACGCAAGCGCGCGAACGCTATCTCGCCGAGCGTGAGGAGCGCGTAGCGGCCGAGCAACCCGCAGTCGAGGCGCCGGAGACGCCGGAGACGCCCGGTGAGCTCGACGCCGAGCTGATTCGCAAGCTCGAGGAGTTTCGCCGCGAACGCCTCGGGAAGGACGACGCATAACGCCCGTACGCACCTGCGTGGGTTGCCGCGGGCGATTCGCGCAGGCTGGGCTGGTGCGTTTCGTGCGGACGCCGTCGGGCTGGCACGCCGATCCGCCTCGCCGCAGGCAGCCGGGGCGCGGCGCCTATATCTGCTCGGCGCAGTGCGCCGAGCGTGCCCGCAAGAACAAGCGCTACCCGGGGCTTGGCGCGACGGCGGCAGAATATGGTTTAATAAGGAGCCCCGTGCAAGAAGTAAACGCAATGACTCGACGTGACGACCGTTCCCTCCGATGAGGGCAACACTTTGATGAACTAGCGGAGCCAAGCCGTCGGTTGGGGCTCCGCGCACTCCAACTGATGGGACTCGAACGCGCTGGCGCTCGAGAGTGAATTTGGCCGGAAAAGTAAGGATCTTCGAGCTCGCTAAAGAGGTCGGGCTCACCTCGAAGGAGCTCACGACGCTCTTCAACGAGCGCTTGGGCGGCGTATTCGAGGCAAAAAATCAGCTCAGCGTCGTGCCGGATCAGA
Organism: Vulcanimicrobiota bacterium; assembly: GCA_030041115.1. GTDB lineage: Bacteria > Vulcanimicrobiota > Vulcanimicrobiia > Vulcanimicrobiales > Vulcanimicrobiaceae > Cybelea. The sequence goes on from JASHOM010000039.1 coordinate 7,150, forward strand.
TTGCCGATCTGGTGCGCACCGTATTGAAGCCGACCGAAAAGGCGCCCGCCAGGCCGGCGCCCACGGCCGCGAGCGCCGCCGCCCCTGCCTCCGCGCCGGCGAAGACCCGACCGAAGCCGC
>JASHOM010000040.1 GCA_030041115.1 Vulcanimicrobiota bacterium
CCGCCGGCGGCTGCACGAGCAATGCGATCGCGCCCAGCGCGATCGCGAGCACTTTGAGCGAGGTCTTTAGCGTTTGCTGTACTGGAATCGCTTGCGGGCGCGCTTGCGGCCGTACTTCTTCGATTCCTTTTCGCGCGGATCGCGAGTGAGAAAACCGTTTTTGCGCAGCGTCTCCTTCAGCGACTCGTCGATGGCAAGCAGCGCGCGCGCGATCCCGTGGCGAATCGCGCCGGCCTGGCCGGTGATGCCGCCGCCTTCGGCCTTCACGCGAACGTCGAAGCGCGAAGCGCTTTGCGTCGCCTCGAGCGGCTGCCGTACGATCTGCAAGAGTTGGGGTCGGGGGAAATACTCGTCGACGGATTTGCCGTTCACCGTGATGACGCCCTGTCCGAGCGAAAGCTTCACTCGCGCGACGGCGCGCTTTCTGCGGCCGGTCGATTGCACGACGTCAATCGTCTCGTCCAAAATCGTTCCCTACGGCAGCGACGAGAGCGGCGCGGGTTTCTGCGCCTCGTGCGGGTGAGCGGCGCCGGCGTAAACGCTCAGGCGCCGAAGTTGCGCGTCGCGCATACGATTGGTCGGAAGCATTCCGCGAACGGCTTTCTCGATGAGGCGCTCGGGATGCTTGGCCGCGATCTCGCGCGCCGCCTCGACCTTGAGGCCCCCCGGATAGTTGCTGTGCCGGTAGTAGAGCTTCTGACTCCACTTCTTTCCGCCCAGCTCGATCTTCTCGGCGTTGACGACGATCACGTGGTCTCCGTCGTCGATGTGCGGCGTCCAGGTGGGCTTGTGCTTGCCGGAGAGCGCGCGGGCAATGCGAACCGCGAGCGTCCCCAGACGCTCGCCTGACGCGTCCACAACGTACCACGCGTGATCCGTCTGCGCGGTTTTCTGTTGGAAGGTACGCACAACCAAGGTATCCTACGGGAAAGCCCGCTTCTCCGTCAAGCGCCCCTCGACGGGCTCAGGGTGACGCGAGGCGGAAGATCGGAGGGTCGGCGAACGAGTCGTACCCGTCGGCGTACCGCACCCCGGCCAAGTAGAGCCCCGCGGCCGGCGCGGTGAAGCCGGCGGCGGCCCGGTCGCACGCGGCCAGAACGGCGCCCATGCCGGCTGCGTCGCGCCGCCCCTCGCCGCATTCGGCCAGCGTCCCGACGATGCTCCGGACCATGTGATGAAGGAAGCCGTCCGCTGCGATTTCGACCCGGATGAGCTCGCCGCGCGACTCGATCCCCAGCCGGCAAACCGTGCGCAGCGTGCGTTCCCCGGCCCCGGCGGCGGCAAAGGAGCGAAAGTCGTGCTCCCCAACGAGGCAAGCGGCGGCCGCGCGCATGGCCGGCACGTCGAGCGGCTTGGGAACGTGCCAGGAATACCGGGCCAGCAGCGCGCTGCGCGCGCGGCGGTTGAGGATGGCATAGACGTAGGTTCGGCGGCAGGCCGAGAAGCGCGCCGAAAAGCCGTCGTCGACGACGCCGGCTTCGCGCACGGAAAGGTCGGCCGGAAGGACGCCTTGCAACGCCGGCACGAGGTGTTCGAACGGAAAGCGCGCCGCGGTCGTAAGCGAGACGACCTGACCGCTGGCATGAACGCCGCTGTCCGTACGGCCTGCGCCCGTCACCTTTACCGGCGAGTCGAAGAGCGAACCGAGCGCCGCTTCCAAGGCGCCGGCGACGGTCCGCACCTGCGGTTGCCACTGAAAGCCGCGAAAATCCGTACCGTCATATTCGACGGTGAGTCGCAGGCTCGTCAGAGATTCGCTCGCGCGAGCTCGTTTCGAACGGCCGCGAAGTCGTGCCGGAACGCGCGGTCGTGCATCATGACGAAGACGGCCAGCGTGCCGGCGGTCCAGCCCGAAGCGACGTCGCTGGGATAGTGCAGGCCCAACAGGATCCGATTTTCCGCGAAGAGACGCGCTTGATTGAAGATGGCTTCGCGTTTGGCCGGCATCAGCTCGGCAAGCAAGATTGCCGCGGAGGCGGCAAAAGCGGCGTGGCCGCTCGGATACGAGCCATGGTGTTCGGGGGCGCCGTTTGGGCGCGGGCGGTTCCAGTAGGCTTTCGCGCGACGGATGAGTTTCTCGACGTCCGATTCGACGCGCGCGAAGAAGCGCGCCGTCACCGGAAGGCGCGAGGCGGTAAAGTTCGTCCCGACCGAGGGTGCAAAGAAAAAGACGTCGCGCTTGGAGTCCTCCTGCGCCTCGTAAAGCTGAGTCGGGCTGCGCGCGGCGACGGCGGCGGCGACTTGTTGCTCGTCGGAGCGTGCCTCGGCCGACGTGGCCGGCGGGGGCGGCGGCAAGAGCTGGGTGAGATCGATCTCCTTGGGATTGAGATAGTAAAACGGAGCGTTGGAGGCGGCGCCGGCCGGCGCGAGCAGTGCGGCAACCAGGAGCAAGAGCAAGGCGGCGCGGCGCGGCATGGCGCGTTCAGCCGTGCTGGCGCTGCAGCGGAAAGAGCATCACGTCGCGGATCGAGCGCTGCCCGGTCAATAGCATGATCAGCCGATCGATGCCGATGCCGATGCCGGCCGTGGGCGGCATGCCGTATTCGAGCGCACGCACGAAGTCCCAATCGGGTTCGGGAACCTCCTCGTCGCCGCCGGCTCGCTGCGCGATCTGCGCTTCGAAGCGCGCGCGCTGATCGTCGGGATCGTTGAGCTCGGTGAACGCATTCGAAATCTCCATGCCCGCGCAGAAGAGTTCGTAGCGATCGGCAAGCGCGGGATCCGCCTCGCGACGCTTGGCCAGCGGGGAGATGAGCACCGGATAACCGGTGACGAAGGTCGGTGCGGTCAGATGCGGCTCGAGCACGCGCTCGAAAATTTTGTCCAAGGCGTGGCCGTGGCTCGGCGACGGCGGCAGGCCGAGCTCGCGCAGAATCCGCTGCGCCTCGGTGGCATCGAGCAGACCGTCGCGCGTGTATTTGCCTTCGCTGTAGCGCGCCATCCCCTCGAAATACTCGATGCGCGCGAAGGGACGGGCAAACGAGATGGTTGCGTCGCCGTGCGCCAGCTCGTCGCCGCCGTCGCCGGCGACCGATACCAAACGTGCAACGAGCTCTTCGTTGAACTCCATCATGTCCGAGACGTCCCAATAAGCCGCGTAGAGCTCGAGCATGGTGAACTCCGGATTGTGGGTCGTGTCGATCCCTTCGTTGCGAAAGATCCGGCCGATCTCGTAGACGCGCTCGAGGCCGGCCACGATCAGCCGTTTGAGGTTGAGCTCGGTCGCGATGCGCAGCTGCATCGTTTGATCGAGCGCGTTGCAGTGCGTGACGAACGGCCGCGCGGCGGCGCCTCCGGCAACGTGCAGCAGCGTCGGCGTCTCGACCTCGTAGAAGCCGCGGCCGTCGATGAAGCGGCGCATCTCCGAGATCAGCCGGCTGCGCATGATCATCGTGTCGCGCACCTCGGGATTGACGATGAGGTCGACGTAGCGCTGACGATAGCGCTTCTCGACGTCTTGCAACCCGTGCCACTTGTCGGGCAGCGGCATCAAGGCTTTGCCGAGCACCGAAAACGCGGTGACGTGGAGCGTCGGTTCGCCCATTTTCGAGCGAAACATGTAGCCGCGCACGCCGACGAGATCTCCGCGCTCGAGGTCGTCCCAGTCGGCGAACGATGCCTCGCCGACGTCGTCCTTGCGCACGTAGAGTTGAACCCGGCCGCTGGAGTCTTGAAGATCGCCGAAGATCGACTTCCCCATCGTGCGCTTTCCGAGCAGCCGTCCCGCCAGGCTCCACGCTTCGGCGGACGCATCCTGTCCGTTCTCGAGAAACGCGTAGCGCGCGACGAGCTCCGCGGCGCTCGCGTCGACGGGATATTTCGTTTGGGCAAAGGGGTCGCTGCTTCGCGCGCGCAGGCGCTCGAGATGCTCGCGCCGTGCGGCGACGAGCTGAGCTTCGGTCTTGCCTACGCTCGCATCCAAGCTAGGCGCCTATGACGCTTTTTTCACTCGCTTGGCGGAGCCGTTGTTCTTGA
>JASHOM010000041.1 GCA_030041115.1 Vulcanimicrobiota bacterium
TCGGCGGCGGCTTCTTACCGGCGAAGTAATCGGCAATGACGGCGATCGTCGTCGATCCAATCTTCACGGGATATTGAATCGCATCACCGTACATGTCGCCCGACGCGATTGCCGCACGCGCTTCCGGCGTAGCATCGTAACCGACGATCGCGACCTTCCCGTTCAATCCGGCGGCTTTGACCGCCGCCAACGCGCCGAGCGCCGAATCGTCGTTGATGCCGAAGATGCCTTTGAGGTCGCGATGCGCTTGCAAAACGTCGCCGGCATCGCTGCTCGCCTTGTCGCGCGTTCCGCCCGAGTCGACGTCGGCGACGATCGTCACAGCGGGGCAGCGCCGCGCGATCGCCTGCCGGAAGCCTTTGACGCGGTCTTCAACGCTCGTTACTTCCGGCTCGTCGATGATCGCGATGCTGCCGCTCGTGCCGGCGGCTTGACAGATCAACGTACCTGCCACGAAACCGCCTTGCACGTTGTCGCTGGCGACGTGCGTGACGACGCGGCCCTCGCGGCTCGTGCTCGCGATGTCGGCGGTAAAGACCGGAATGCCGGCGGCATTTGCCTCGGCAATCGCGCTGCCGATCGCCTGCGAATCGTACGGCGTGAGCACGATGGCATCGACGCGTTTCGAGATGAAATCCTCGACCTGACTCTGCTGCTTGGCGTTGTCGCGGCTCGCGTCCACGACGATGAGCGCGTAGCCCTCCTTCGCGGCTTGTGCGCGCATGCCCGACTCCATATCCTGATAGAACTGCGCCTCGCGGTTCTGAATCGACACCCCGATCGTCTTGCGCGCGGGCTGCACGCCCGGCGACGAGCCGGTCGATTGAGACGCGGCGTGCGAGCATGCGGCGAGCCCGATGCAGGCAAGGAGCCCACAAGCCGCGCGAGCGAGCTTTCCGTTCAAATCACGACTCCTTCGGCGGTGGCGGCATCGCAGCGGTGGTTTGGGCGCCCGTTGCGCCCACGCCTGTTTGGCCGCCGTCCACAGCCTGTGACCTTGTCTTGTGCAATCTGTGGAAAACGCAACCCGCCGGGCTCCTACCCCCCGGCGGCCTCGCGCTGGTCGAGGTCGCGCCAGCGATCGGGGAGCGGAGTCCGCGAAAAAGCGCGCGGAAAGATGCCGTGCGGATTGCGTTTCAGCCAAGCCGCCGCCCGAAGCGCCAGGTACTCGAAGTCGTGATACTGGGCCTGACCGCGGGTGCGGCGCATGATCGCGACGGCCGGTGCGACCTCTCTCCAGCAATAGACGATCAACCGGCCGAACAGATCCATGAACGTCTCTTCGGAGACGAGCTCCCGCTTGACGAGCGTGCCCATTTCGTTGAGCCAATTGCAGGCGATCATTTCGGGGTGCGCTACCGGATCGACGAATCCGATCTTTTCGAGTTCCCGGCGATATGCCGGGTCCTCCAAACGCGCGGGCAGGCGCTCTTGAATGTACGTCAGCGCCGCCTGCAGTTCCGGTGCGCGGAAATCGCGCTCGAGCGAGAGCAGCGCCTGCAACTGATTTCCCGCGCGGATGTGGCGCAGTTGAACGAGCGCCGCGACGACGCTCGCCAGTATGACGACGAGCGTTCCCGTTTCGGCTATTGCGCTCAATACCGCGGCGCCGGTAGCGTTCATTGCCGCCGTCATTCTTGACCGGCGCGCGGACCCCTAGACATCGTACGCCGGCGGAGCAGAGGAGCGCAGATGCTCTCTCTTGCCTTTTCGGCCGCGATGCTCGGCATCGAGGGCTACGTCGTGCGCGTCGAAGCCGACAGCGCCGCAGGTTCGCCGGTTTTTACGATCATCGGGCTTCCCGACCGCGCGCTGGGCGAAGCACGCGAGCGCGTGCGGGCGGCGATTCTCAACTCGGGCTTTTCCTACCCCGCGGGACGGCTCTTGGTCAATCTCTCGCCCGCCGACGCTCGCAAGGCCGGACCGGCTTTCGATCTCGCGATCGCGCTGGCGCTCATCGGCATCGACGAACAAGTCTCGCACGCGGCGCTGCGCGAATTCATCGCGCTGGGCGAGCTCGCCCTCGACGGCAAGCTCCAACCGGTCAGCGGCATCCTGCCGATGGTGCTGGGTGCGCGCAACGCGGGCTTTACCAAGCTGATCGTTCCCGTGCCCAACGCCGACGAAGCCGCGCTCGTCGCGGGCATCGAGCTGTACGCCGTCGATTCGCTGCGCGCGGCAATCGCCGTGCTCGACGGCCACGGTGCGAAATGGCGCCGCCGCACCGTCGCGCCGGTGCTCGAGGACGCCGACGAGTTCGCTCACGGCGATCTGGCCGACGTGCGCGGGCAGCTCGCCGCAAAGCGCGCGCTCGAAATTGCGGCGGCGGGCGGCCACAATCTGCTGCTCGTGGGGCCGCCGGGCTGCGGCAAGACGATGCTGGCTCGACGGCTGCCCTCGATCCTTCCCGCAATGTCGATGCACGAAGCGCTCGAAGTCACCAAGATCTATAGCGTGGCGGGATTGCTGCTCGGCCGCGCCGGCATCGTGCGACTGCGTCCGTTTCGTTTTCCGCATCATACGATTAGCCAAACGGCGCTGGTCGGCGGCGGCTGTGAATTACAGGAGTCGATGCGACGCTACAGGAGTGCATGCGACGTTCCAGGAGCCAGTGCGACGAAAGCGAGCCGGCGCTCCCGGCTACTGCCGTGGGCGTGGAGCGCCGGCTCTACTTCGAATAGTTCCCGCGCATAAGCGCTGATGAGACGCGTTGTTCCCTAGCTAAGGATATGTCAATGATGCCGAAACTCGAGTTCTGCTCGTCGCCAAGGGCGCAGCCAGCGGCCATCATTTCGTGGTTCCTCCATGAGCAAAGGTTCGTCCCCATCGTTGAGGGTCTGCCAGCGATCTTCGGCCTCGTGGAGCATTGTTCGCACGCCTACTTCTTCACGTGCGATGCGACCTTCCATATTTGCAAACCAATAGAGATACTGGCGCCACCCGAGCGCAAGCCATGCCGTTCCAGGAGCAGATTCCAAGAGCTCAAGGATTTGCAAACCGTACGGATTTGCCAAACTAGCCGCACTAACTAATTCTGCATCGCGCACGCGAATCACGTCGGACTGGCGCAAAAACCCCAGCAGGTTCTCCTCGATCCAATACGGGAGCTGGCCCCCTCCGCCGCCGGTGGGCAGCTCGAAGCGTGACCCGGTGAAGCGTCGCAGGTTGAAGAACTTCCCTGTCGCACACGCTGTGGCGCCCGCTGCCTTCCAGAGAACCATTTCGGTCGAGGAGTATCCCACGAGTACGCGTACTCCGGCCCTTTCGACCTCCGATATGAATCGCATCACTCCCTTGAGGGCTTCAGGATCTTCGATTTCGTTTCTTGGTGTCGTTGTTGGCGGCACGACCACCAGGTATATCCGTTCACAACGACCGGCCGATGCGATCGATGCGAGCGATAAGGCGCGTTTTGGCCGGGTGAGGTCGCTCATGCTAACTACGATCGTTTGTAAGACATCTACAACCGAGTTGGTAAGTCGTTGACGCATTCGATCACCGATGCGAACCATCATCGCGTAATAGTCATCCGAGTAGGCGTGAGGCACGTAGCAGGGGGTACAGACGGCGGTCATGCCCATGCCGGTTGCGGCGGTTGCGATTCCATCGCTGATGGGATCCCACCACGTGAGGTTGCCTAAGTCGGCGGTTTCCAAATCGGCAGGGAAGTAGTGCCATTTACGGAGCTTTTCTCGCTCTGAGCTCGGGAAATACAGCTGGGGGTCAAAGATTACTTCAAAACCTTCCCGATCGCGATGCTGATCGCAGAGAACCCGCATCTCTTCGGGTGTGTAGTTCACTGGGCTCGCAATTTCACCGACATAAGCCGAGAGATCAGGCTCCGAAACCAAATTCCCCGATTGATGTCCCATTTGGTGATAGACTGGCATCCTTACTGCGCCTCCCACGCTCTCGCGAGCAACTGTGGCGTGCGGTAGCGTTGCACAGGCCACGGCGCCGCCATCTTCACAAGGGCCGAAAGTCCAGCCCCGGTTGCGGTCAGAGAAAAGCAGTTAGCCGGCCCATCTCGCTCGATTGTATGGCCGACAGCTTGCTGTAGCATCTCGCCCTCACGCTGGTACGGGTGTGATCCGAAAGTGACGATCGCAAGTAAGATCGCGAGGGAGAACTGATCGGAACGCCAGTTGATTAGATGCTTGTCGTTGTGCAATTGCTCCGGCGATGAGAACGCCGGTGTGCCAGGTCCGAGCATCTGCCACGTGCCAGTCAGCGATGAGGCTCGAAGGTTTCGCACGATTCCGAAGTCCGTAAGCATAGGCGTGACGCCGTCCGCCTGAAGTAGAACATTATCAGGCTTGATATCGCGATGTACGAGGTCGCGCTCCGCAACATGAGCGACCGCATCAATCAGAAGTCGTCCAAGCGCTCGTGTTTCGCTCGGCTGAAGTAGTCCGCTCGCGGCGACTCTTGCTGTCAACGTCCCGCCAGCTATGAATTCCTCGATTACGTATAAATGCTGAACGCCGTTGTAGGAATGTACATCGAGAGCGACGAGCGCAACAATGTTCGGGTGACAACACTGCCGCATCGCGTCGATTTCACGGTGTTCGCGTTCGGCGAGCTGACCCGGTGGAAACACCTTGAGGGCGAGATCGCGCCCGTCCTGATCCGCAACGCGGAAGGTCTGCTTCGTGGCTCCGCTACCGGAACCGGCCACAAACGTCAGGCCGCGGCTAGCGGATATCTCCCGGGCTACGTCCTCCAGGTTCGGAGTTTGATTTTGCAAAAACACCCGCCTGTTCTGTAAGCCAGGGCTCGATCGGGGAGCTAGCTTCTGCTAATTGCAAAACGACGAGCTTCCCATCCTGCAAGGTACAGAGCCCGACGCGCCGCCGGCTGAACTCCTCACGATGGCGGAAAGCGCGCGCCGCAGCTTCGCTCGGGAGCACGACGTAGGTCTCGTGCGCAAAACACCTATTCCGGTGTGCCTGGTGGAGCGCCTCACGCCAGCGCGTCAGCTTTGCTTCGAACGCGACGATGCGACCATCGTCGGTCAGCAATACGACATCCGTTTTTCCCCGTTGGTAGTTAAATTCGCGACTAACGCAGCTTGAACCCCAACGCTCATGATCGCCAAGCAAATAAACAAACTGCTCGACGAGCGAGGCTTCCTTTTCAAAGAACATAGGCGTGAGCGTCATGGGAGAAAGCGCAGAGTTTGCGAGAAGGGTGTTGGGCCCTGCTTATCCCTTTCTTTTCCTGCGTCGCTTGGCAGGCTTCTGACGCGCGCGATTCCAGTACGGGCTCTTGCATTTCGGGCAAACGACCGGGAGGCTGGATATCCGGGGAGTCCAGACGTGCTCGCACCTTTCGCAGGAAAACCCCCATATGCGTACTCGACCCATTCATCTGCACTAGTATACCATAGATCATATCTCCTTCGTATATTACTATTGCGTATATATGATGCGATTGCATTAGTCTCGTTATTGTTAGCCAGGAGTCGCAACCGTTTCAGCTGCCACGCGAGGCGGGCGCCTTTAGTCGGATAGATCAGGCACATCTCGGCCTGCGATTCCCGAGAGGCGTGATGACGCAGTCCAATGGATTTCACGCGGCCGCGCGAGCTATCCAAAGCCCGGCTTCGCGCATCCAGTTCAGCGGCGTCGCCATTGAACGCCTTGATGACAAGGTGCGTCGCTCCCCGGGCTCCGATCAATTAGCGCAAACATGCGCGCTCGCGAAGACGGTGGGCGACTCTACTCTTTTAGGCCTAAACCCGGTAGCGATTCCGCCAGATCGAGCGTCCGGAGGCTTACAGTGACGATCCTCTTGAGCAAGTCGAGGATGTAGCTCGGGTTGCCGTGCTCTTCGCCCCAGAGGTTCGCGTCGTTTACGATGTCGCTAGCCTTGTCGGTCCAGACGCCGTATTGCTCGACGATCCAATCCAACGCTGAACGGCCGTTAATGACGTAATCCTGGGCGCGCTCCGGAATACCCGACAGCGTCAACCACTCGTTATAGACGAGCGTGGTTTTATCTGCGCTCTTCCCGTCTTTAGCGTACCGTAAGGTCTCAACTCGGAGGTGCGTAGGATCCCCAGGCGTGCCCCGCCAGGTCTCTATAAGCTCAAACCGTTCAACCGATTCGTAGTTAAGATGCAGGTCGCACAGCGCTTGACCTGTTCTCGCGTAAGCCCAGAAATCAGGCGCGAACGGGATGCGCGGGCGCTCCTTCTTCAGGTTATTGGCAAATATGCGCTGATACTCTCGATCGTGAAGAACGCCGTAGACGTAGGCGAAGATTGAATCCTTTGTGATCGTCGAGTCGGCATAATGGCCCTGGATCAGCGAAAAGGCACTGTCCGCGATTGCATCGTGCTGCACGTAGCCGTCGATGATGACCGAGTTTGGACCGGCGGCGAGCAGCGAATCTTCGACCTGTGTGTAGTGATAACGCGGAAAACACACCGCTCCGGCATCGTGTAAATGGAAGTCGGGAATACTGTCAGTGACCACGAGACCGAAGGGTCTTCGACCATCGCCGTTTGCAAGAGTAATAATACGATTCGCGCAAGCTCGGGTTGGCAAGTATTTGGGGAGCCGATTCCTTTGATGAGTTAACAATGCGTCAAAGTAAACGTGCTCCCGCGTGAACGGCCGATACGCGCCGACACGGATATGGTCCGAATCGAAACCAATCTTCGTCTGCTTTTCCAAGGATCGCTCAAGTCCGGCACTCCATGAAATCTTTTTCTTATCGCGCGTTACAGGCGTGTCGCCCTTCTTTCGGTCGTGCTCATAAGTTGCAATCATGCGTGCCACATTTACGCCAAGAGCCTCTTCCGAGAAGTTGTAGTCCCATGAATCTCGGCTCGTAATGAGACCTCCGGAGGACGTCGTAAAGATACCCATTCCTCCGTCCTGACTCAACGCGACAAAATCGTTAAATCCCTCGCGCCGCTTGTCAAGCCAGTCATGGTACTTGTCCGGGATAATCGTTGTGAATGCAAGGCCATCAATGCCGCCGGCCTCTCGAAGCATCGCGAGCTTCTCCTCGCGCTTTGCATAGTCGGCCGTTTGAACGTAATGGATCGCGCCCGCTCGCTCCGACGCCATCGGCCCCTTGACGAGGATGCTAATAGCGATCGGCGCTCGGCTACCTTCACCAAATAGGCCATCACCAGTGGCCCTGCGCGCTTCACCTTGCAATCGAGCATTGCCACGGAGATTGACAATATAGATGTGATCAAAATCCTCGCGGATGTATTTCCGCAGGCCGGCAGCGGAATGTGAGTCGAGGAAGCCGCCGTTGGTAACGAAGCCGATTACGCCGTCGGAACCAATCCGATCGGATGCCCAGCGAAAGGCACGCACGTAACTATCGTACAAGCTCTTCTTGCCGCCCTTCCCTTGGGTTTCGGCCAAATACGTGTCCCTGATCCTCGCGTCTAGTCGCGGATATTCGACGTTCTGGTTATCATCGTTCGCGCTCTCTTGGCCGACTGAGTACGGCGGATTCCCTACGATAACCATGATCGGAGCGTTTTTTTGTTCACGCGCACGTTTGGAGTTCTCGCGAAAGAATGCCCCCGGCAGCGCGTCGTCACCTTCGTTCATATTGAACGTATCAGTCAGAACCGTTCCCTCGAACGGCGAATTCTCGCCGGTAGCGAGTGCGTAGGCCCGCTCGACGTTGATCGTCGCGATATAGTACGCGAGAAGTAGTATTTCATTGGCGTGCAGTTCGAGTGAAGCTCCGTTGGCGCCATACTTGCGCTTGAGATCTTTTCCACTAATCAGACCCGAGTGAATGAGCCGGACCAGAAACGACCCCGTGCCTGCGAATGGGTCCAGAATATGAACATTCTTACCTGAAAGCTGACGAGCCAAGTGCCTATTGAGCGCCTGATCTACAGATGCGAGGATGAAGTCGACAACTTCGATCGGCGTGTAAACGATCCCAAGGCTCGACGATTTCTTGGGCAACGCCTTTTGAAAGAAGTTGTCGTAAAGCGTAACGAGGAGATTTTGGCGCGCTTCATCTGTCGTGGCGGCCTCCGCTCGCTGCCGGATACTCTCGTAAAACTCGCGCAAGTTCTCTAGCTCGCTCGTTAATCCAAAATCTGTGAAGGCGCGGATCAGCTCATCAAAGGTGGTTGCTACGGCGTTGTCGCTCGTAAAACCGTCCGCGACGATCGCCTCGAAGACCGGCTTCGTAACGAGGTGCTGCGCTAGCATCGCGATCAGATCATCCGGCGTTATGCTGCTGTTGATCGTAGCGCGGAGATTCTCTAGTGCCGTAGCGAAGGCTGCCTGGACCTTGGGGTTTTTATCGCGGATCGCCGAAAGTGACTCCACGTGGCGTTCGGTGATCTCTGCAATGTCATCCGCCCAACGCGGGAAGTAGTGCCGAGACCCGCAACGCTCAACGACTTTCGCATAGAATTTATCGAGAAACACCTCATCAAAGAGATTGCCGCTCCAGGCGATATTATCGCGGATTGAATCGGCAGCCTTGCCGCCGAACATGCCGACGCTCTTTAACTTCTTATTCGCAGTGTCGAGGTCCAGCGCATTGATCTGTGCGTCGAGCCGCTCGTCGTGCGATCGTAAGGCCTGCAAGACGCCCCACACGGTTCGGAAGTTCTCATTCTTGTCGAGCGTTGCGCTCGGATCGTGCCCGGCGGGAATCGTGACGGGCAGGATGATGTACCCGTATTTCTTGTGGAGTGCATTCCGCATGACTCGTCCGACCGCTTGGATAATGTCGACTGTCGAGTTTCGCGGGGCCATGAAGACCACGGCGTCGAGCGCAGGGATGTCGATGCCTTCGGTCAAGCAGCGCGCGTTCGAGAGTATCCGGCATTCGTCACTGTTCTCGCGTAGCCAGGCGAGTTTGCCGTTGCGCTCAAGCGCCGGCATCGTACCGTCTACGTGACTTACTTCGAAAGCGAGCGGGGCGTCCGTGATCGCCATGTTCGCCGCCAGCGCAAAGCGGGCCGTCATATCCTTACTTTTTGCGATATTTGCCGTGAACGCGACAGCCCGGTGCATAGGCGCCGGATCGTCCGCTAGCAAATCCGCATCCTTGCTCTCCATTGGATGTTTTAGCAACGCGTTGGCGCAAGCGATGATTTTTGCCGTCTCAGGAACGATATCGTCGAAGTTCTTACCTTGACGCGTCGCGTCATGGGCCATCTGCTCTTGAAATTCGCGCGCGATTTGAGACTCGGAAATAGCGAAAACGAGGATCTTATAATCGGTCAGCAATCCATCGCGAACCGACTTATCGAATCCTAGCCGGTGAAATTCAGGGCCGAAGATCGTAGCGTCGTCCATCGAGACGAGGTTCACGTCGCGGCCGCCAGCCTTCACGCGTGCGCCCTCTGTGTAGACCCGAGGAGTAGCCGTCATATAGAGCCGGCGCTCCGCTTTCACAAACTCTTGTTGGTGGATCCGTACAAAGGCGCTTTCATCGGCGTCCGAAAGGCTGGCACCGGTCGTACGGTGCGCCTCATCGCAGACGATGAGATCGAAATCGGGAAGACCAGCCTTCTGCGCTTGTGAAAGAACGTCGAGGCTCTGGTACGTAGAAAAGACGACGGCAAGTTCGCCGATGGGTCTTGCGAGCTGCGCCACGAGTTGCGCAGAGCTTGTCGTAGCCGGAAACGGCAAGTCAGCGGCCCGTATGTCGGTCAAGTCGTCTGCACCGCGCTTCTTACCCACCGTGACGTCGGAGCATACGGCGGTCGCGTGTAGAGGTAACCGGGCTTGCGTCGACCATTCCGAGTAGGTCTGGTTGAGCAAGCTGATGCTCGGGAGACAGAATAAGACGCGGAACGGGCGTGAAGCTCCGGGGGCTTGCGCTAGCGTTTCTGCCAAGCGTAGCGCGGTGAACGTCTTTCCGGTGCCGCAGGCCATGATAAGCTTCCCGCGATCGCTGTGCGAGAAGCCCGCGATGACGCCCGCGATCGCTTCGCATTGATGCGGCAGCGGGTCGTATTTGGGCTTTGATGTAACCGTTCCGCTTTTGAGCCATTTGCTCCAATCGAGCTGAGCGGATCGAAGGTCGTCAAGCGTGACGAGATTACACCGAACGTGCTGGCCGTCGACGGCTGCGCGCGCATTGCTACTCCAATGATTTGTCGTGCTAACGATAAGCCGATGGATAAATGGGGCTTTTCCAGACGCGGTAAAGAACGAGTCGATATCAGCTTTCTTTACCTCATAGTCTTCAGCGAAGAACTTACACTGAATCGCTGTGACGCCATCCTCACCTTGAGCGACGAGATCGATTCCGGTGTCGGCGCCGGTGTTCTCCGGCCACTCTTTCCACAGCCACACCTGACTAAAGTGAAAACGAGGGTCGTTCGCGAGCCAGGCTTTGCAAAGGCGCTCGAAGGCAGTACCTTTGTCGCGCTCCGTAGATGCTTGCTTTCGGATTCCATCCAAAATGGCGTCAAGGGACGAGGCCCCGGGCGGCGTCTGCGTCACGTCATCACCTCCAGTCCAAAAATTGCGAATACCCAACCTCGGGAGTCGTTACAAAAGCGTATTGGGTACGCGGGGAAGTCTGGTCTCGACTGATCGCCACCTAGAGACTCAGATTTCGGCACCCTCCTGCTTTATTATTCGTCCCGATACGATAATCTCTTTGTGGATGCCACGCCGGCCGCAGGTTTCGAATATGAAACGCATGTCGATCTCCGATATCGCGAACGGTCGGCGTGCGCCGTGCAGTGACTGCGCGCATTGTCCTCAGCCCCGATCGGCTCCAATCGCGTTGCTTTTTTGCTCTGGTCGGACCCAGTGGACGTGCCCATGATCTAGAATGAAGTGACTTTCGCATCCACGCGTTCGCCAGACCGACGGTGTGACGGTCGGGCGTAGCAGCCAATCAACGTCAAAGGTCCAGCGGGGCCGCACTTTGCTATTTGAGATGAGGACGATTATCTCACCGCACTCGCACGGGCATAGAAAATGCGCGTATTTGCGATGATCTGGATTGCCCACGATTCCGAACGTCTTTTTCGAAAGTTGTGATGGCTCGGGGTCGTCTTCAAAGTACCGCGCGCGAAACGGCGGATCGAAAACATCGCAAAAAACGTCAACTAACCAACGGATCACGAGGCTCTCCCTACTACAGCGCCATGTCGAGAAACGGATCGACGTCACCTCTCGCCCAATAGTTTGGCCGGGCGCAGATGCGGCACGTCGCTTCGCTCGAGCTGCCACCAATACTGTCTTCGCCTTCCAGAAAGTGACGGTATCGTTGGTTGGCATGCATACCATGGCCGCGAAAGCCGGTGAGTCGCTGGATCAGTTCTACAACACCCATCGACGCAGTCTCGGTCGTGAATGTGATAACGGCGGGGCTGGGATCGCCGGCGCCAAGAATGTAACCTTCGGCTTTGAGCCGCTCGTAGGTCTCCGGATCGCCGCGCCGCGCGGAGTCCGACGCGAGTTTTCTCACGTCGATCGTCCCGCGGCACCACAGGCAGGGAGCATCCGGTTGCAAAACGGTAGCGCGACCGACGACGTGCGAAAGTCGGGACTTGTCCTCGGTGAGTCGAAGCACAACGCCGACGTCGATCACCGGTTGAAGATAGAAATAGGCCAAACGGTTGAGGACGGCACGTCCCAAGTGATCGTCGGTGCACGAGAAAACGACGTCGCACGATCGGATCGCATCGCGCACGATAGGCGACTCCACGAACGCACTGACCGCGCGTACCTTGCATCCCAATCCGAGCTCGGCAATTGCGTCTCGGAGGACATCCGCCTTCTTTCGGCCTGCGTCTGCATCACCTTGGGTAGCTCCGTGCAGTCGATGGAGATTCGTAACGTCGACGATATCGGCATCGACGAGAACGAGGTGCGCAACGCCCAATCGTGCCAGAAGCATTGCCGCTGCGGACCCGGTAGCGCCACATCCGACGACGGCGACGCGCAGTTGTCCGACGTGGGCATTGAAGCCCGCCCCGAGGGCGAGTGCCTGACGCTGCAGCGTTGGCCGATCTTGCGCGACCGCTCGAAACTCGAAGCGCCAGCGGCTGCCAATCGTAGTAATCTGGTCGATAGACGCGCAACGTACGGGTTCGTCGAGCCAAACTCGCGCAACCAGCCTGCGATCGGATCGCATCAACAGGCTACCACAGATGGCGCCTTCGCCGAGCTTGTCCAGCGCGTAGGCGAATGGCCGCTTTTCACTGCGATCGTCCCTTGGCGAGAAATTCTCAAACCCCGGCGGATGGCTGTGCGCGATGAGAATCGTTAGGCCTTCGCGTTCGCAACGGCCTGCCAGGCGAACGAAGTCCTCGGTACGCCACGTGACGTGCGTTTCCGAGCTCGAGACAAGACGCTCTACGGGGATGACCTCGCGCACCAAAAGCCGGCGGCAGCCCTAACCGCTCCACGGATCCTCCCTGATTCGCGCGGTGCCGCACAGCATGTATGCGGCACCCTCGCGGCCATCGTCGCGCAGCAGCATGGACTCGAGCGCGTCGCGGTGGGATTCTCGGATTGTTAACGTGTAGCGCATCAGGACGCCTTGCGCAATGACTCGGCGATCACGTCGAAGTGCGAGCTCAGGTCGTCGATTCCACGGCGCCATTGCCCCGGCTTGTAGTGCCGAGACCAGCGCTGCCATTGCCTGCCGAAAAGCGCTTCAACGACTTCCGCCTTGCTCGGGATACGGTTCGCTGGAACGATACGCAACTGCGGGTCGCAGTAGAACATATCGAGCTGCGCGTCGGGGTAGCCGGAGGGCACCTGGACGAGAATGTCGGCACGGTCGACTTGGAACTTCCCCGGCGGGAGCGGGAAGGCGCGGACGACAACGCCGCGCCTTTGCTGGTCCCCGAGTTCCTCGTAGTCGTAGCCGCTGGCCTCGAGCCAGTTACGATCGTCTTCCGGGAGAAACTTCATCGCACTAGGAACCTGTCGGAGTAGCGCGCGTTTTTTTCGAAGGAGAGCAGATCGGCATCAGGCATAATCGGCACCGGAAGATCTTACGGGCTGAAGCACACTGGATTAGTCTGGGCGCCCCCTTGCCGCCCACTTTTTATGCTGGTGCTCGGGCTTTTGGACACGCCGCGACGAGGGCATGCAAGTGCTTGAGGTTGTAGGCCGTGCACACCAGATTCCACTCCCCGCTGACCTTCCCCAAACCGCGCAAGAGAAACGACCGGAACCCCTTGCGCTCTTGGCGATACCGAAGAACGGCTCCACCGTGCTCTTGCGCTTGGCATAGAGCTCCCGGCCGTCGGAAGTTTGCAAGCGAAACGCCATCCGTTCAGCGGGGCTGGGACACGGTTGAAAATCCGGCTTGCGCAGTTGCGCGTCAAGCCAGCCATGGTGCTTTTGGCGATTCATCGATAGATACGGCGTCACGCCTGCGGCTTCGCACGCTTGAGCATTCGCTTCGCTACAATAGCCGGCATCGGCGATGAGGTCGCGACAGGTACCGAGGGTTTCCGGCAGCGCCTGCAGTCCGATGACCGCCGGAACGAGTTGCTGTTTGTCGTTGGTGTCCTGCGTTACGTCCGCATAGACCACGAACTGAGAGCCGTTCGAGACGCCGGCTTGCGCGTTATAGCCCTGCATAAAGCTGTCCGCTGTCGGCATGATGCGCGACTCTTCGTCGGTGAGATTGACTTGCGCCGTCGGTTCCACGCGCAGCTTTGGCAACCGCGGGCGTGGGCCTTTCGGCTTCTTCCCTTGCCGCTGTTGCTCTTTCCGCTGTGCCAGCCGTTCGGCGTGTTTGGCCCTGACTTCAGCGTGCCGCAGCGCTTCACGCTCTTCAATCTTCGCGCGGGCCTCATCGATCTTGCTGATGAGCATTTCGCGGCGAGTGATCTCTTGGGGAATATCGACCTGCGGATCGCGCTCGCTTTCCGCCACCTCCGCCAGCTTCATCAACCTGGCGATCTCCCGGCGCAGTCTGGCTCTGAGCTTGCCGGCATACCTATAACTGAGGGCACGATGTTTCGAGGCGCTCGCCTTGATCTTGCTGCCATCCAGGCTGATTTGGCCAACCGTGAGCACGCCTAGCTCTTTGGCGACCAGCAGTACCTGCAGAAAGATGCCGGGCAGATCGGGCAAAATGCGCCGACGAAAATCCGCGATCGTATCGTGGTCGGGACTCGTGTTCGCCGAAATAAATCGAAACGCTATCGAGTCGGAGCACGAGCGTTCCAGCTTTCGTGAGCTGAAGACGCCGGTCGCGTAGCCGTAGAGCAGCAGGGCGACGAGCATCTTGGGGCGGTAGGCGCGCTCCCCGCGACCCGCGTATGAGTCCTCGATCGCACGCAGATCAAGTCGCTCGACCGTTTCGACGATCAAACGCGCAAGATGATTAGCGGGCAACCAATCTTGCAGACTTGGTGACATCAGCATGGGGGTATCGCGGTCGCTCGAAACAAAGTGTCCGCTCATGGTTGAATTCTACCACAATCCGAGCCGCAAAACTCCGACAGGCTCCTAGCCCTCCGTAATTTCCTTCGGAACGGTACGGAAGTGGCGATTGTCCTCTTTTTCGACGTCGACGAACTGGTCGGGTTCTACCTTGTCGTCTTCATCTTTACGTTTGACGTAGACGTCGAACTCCTTAGCCGATTCGTCTGCGAGGTCGAGGACTTCGAGTCCTGAGATCGTCTTGCGATCCCAGGGGAACGGTTTCTTGTTGACGGTGACTTGAGAGATTCGAGAATGCTGTTCTGCGACTCACCTGCAATAATACGCTCATCAACGGCGCGCACAATCTCGGCGTTCTGCGGGTCCGCTTCAAGCGTTCGATTACCTTTACGGTCCCCTGCAAGCCTTAGTCCAAATGGAGGCCTATTTGTCGTCGTAGCATTGCGCTTCCGCTGTTCATCGTAGCGTTTCTTCTGGCGCTTTTGAATGCGATTGCGCTCGCCTTCGGCGTCGGCAAACTTTTGCCAAATGTAATTTCGGTCGGCTTCGCTGCCTACGTCCAATGGTTTTTCGTCGCTTTTTTCCAGCTCCCACAGCTTGACGCCCATATCGCGCAGTTTGCCGAGCATTTCGATGCCGAGAAACTTGTCACGCGTGAAGCGGTCCAGCGAGTCCACTACAACCGCATCTATTTTAGGGTCAAAAAGCGGTAGCTCTTCCAGCATCGCCAGAAACTGTTTGCGATGCGCTACGTCTCCGCCGGACTTCGACTCCTTATAGCTGTGTACGCAGACATTGCCGCTTGACTTCAACCACTCGGCAAAACGGCTCTCTTGGTCCTCTAACGACGTGCCTCGGTCGCCTTGGCTTTTCGTTGAGACACGGGCATACGTTACGACCCGCATATATCGAGCCATCTTCTTATATTCTCGCGCCGCCTCCCCTTAGTAGAGGCCTAGACCAGCGCGGTGCGCGGCGCGCTCCTCGGCCGCTGCCTTGTTCTCGGCGCGTAGCGCTTCGGTCGCCTCCACCTTCTTAGTCAGCCGCTGCTCCTTATCGCATTGCGCGCAACGCTTTACGTCCGCATTTCGCGAGTGTCCGCGCTTGCAAATCCTCTGTGGTATTGAGCCGGCGCATCTCTTACACTGCGCGCCCTCTTTTGCTGAGAATAACTTGCCGTGGATAAGACACATACGAAGACCCAGCTTCTCTAAGCCGGGCGTTGTTTTCCAAGTTTGAGTCATTGCGGTTTCCCCTTTCGCGCCGAATCATAAGCGCAATGTTAGGAGAAACGCGATGGGCAACCATCAACGTGATTTTGCGTTTTCGGATGCGCTGGTTCGTTAAGGCTTTCGCGCACCTTTAGAGCCGCGCTCGGCATCCTCCATTACGACACTAAGCTTGACGCCGAGCGCAGTAGCGATGTTAAGGAGGCTGCGAAGTGTGGGATTCGTTCGAGCCTTCTCTATCTCGTGCAGGTGGCGCGCTGTAATGTCTGCCTGGTGCGCCAAGTCCTCCTGGGTCTGTTTTGCCGCCTCGCGCCTCCTGCGAATCGCCGCGGCCACGTCCTTCCGGTAGCCCTCGTAGCCAGCCTTGCTCACGCGGCCATTGTGGTCCAAGGGCGAAGCTTGCGCCAGGTGATAAACTTCTAGAAATATATCTCTATAAAACGGAGGTGGCTGAATGGCAAAAACGACCGGGCTCCGCGCCCTCGTGCTGACCCTCGTCGCGTGTGCGTTTCTTTTCGGCGCATCAGAGGCCGCCACCAAGACCACGGCGGCGGTAGGGAACCTTCCCTGTGGCGAGGGCTGCACGGGTAAAGAGGTACCTGCGTTCGCAACCGTTGCGGCGCTGGATACTTACTACAATGCGGCCGATTCCGGGTGCGTTAACGATTGTTTGGCGTCTACGTGGCTTCGACTCGCGCGACAAGGGAACGTCGCGATGCTCGACGTTGGAATGACGGTGTGGATTCTCCGCATTCAAAAAGACCCCGCAAATCCTAACTATCACATCTGCCGAATTGTGTACTACCCGCACGGAGGTGGAGTTAACGCGTGGGTGCTCTGCTCTACTTTGGAATCCGGACCGTTCTTTTGACCAGCTAGTCTCACTCCCAAAAGGAACAGTTTCGCTGTAAAGGACTCTTATTTAGTCCTCACGCCCAGCTTGGCATTGATGACGAATCAACAAATTGAACGGCGCACCGGGCATGTTCAGGTAGCCTAATGCGGTGCGCCACCGTGTTCACGCGCTCTTGTATCATCGCCCGTTCGTCCTCATCCGACGTATCATGAATGGCGACGGTCATGCTCGGGGTAGCGCTTCGAGCTATTGCATCAAGAATATGCTGGTCCATGCCGCCAAACTTGAAGCCGTAGACTGTCAGCGCAAGGTCATTCTTCGAGAGCGCTTCGTACGCGTCGAGAAGGCATTGATTGGAGCGTATGCGCGCCAGCTTCTGTGAGGATTGGCCTTCGGAAACAAACAACGGAAAATGCCCGCGTATCATACTTGCATCTAGTTGCTCCAAAATAGGTGTCCCGGCTTGGTTATAGCGCAGCTTATCAACTCTCGTTCCCGTATCGTAGAGATGTAGCGCGCCGTGAAGGAAGAACACGGTTTGCCCACGCTTCAGGGCCTTGCCAATGCACGTCGCCAGGAGCGCCTCCGAAACCATCACGATGCTGTCCTTGCAGTTGTTGGTTTATTACCCAATACAGAAGCAAATCGTAGTTGAGCGTAAAGATGCGGTCGAATGGAGTTAAGAATCGTCCACAGGCTTGCGACGCGGCGGGCGTTAGAATGTCTGCTCGCTCCGGGTGGTGCGCGCGGAGCGCGGTTATCAACGAGTTACGAAAAACTGCAATGTCGTCGCTCATCAGGGTTCTATACCATGACGGGAGGTTGTATGCACGTAGTATCGCGACGGTTTCAGCGAGTCGGCGCATAACTAACTCGAAATCCGTCGTGCCGATGTTCGCGAAAACTTGATTTAGTCGCGCGGGAAGCCCGGCAGATTCTCGTAGCGCGTCGTAGCTGAAGATTGCGTTGTCGTAGGCTCGGCTGAAGCCGTTGCCGACCAATAGCGTCCCGCCCCCACCGCCCGCCTCCATGATGTTGCCAGTGAGTTCTGCGGCCTGGGAAGCATTGTTTGCGAATCTGAAGGATCGCGGACTCAGGCGGGTGGACTTTGTGACGTCGGACGGCGGGCTCAAGAAGGCGATCGCCAAACAGTTCGCCGGCGCAAGCTGGCAGCGCTGCCAAGTGCATCTCCTGCGCAATATCGGCGACCACAGTCCGCGCAAGGAGCGCGAGGCCGTCGACGCCGGCGCCAAGCTGGTTTTGTACGCGCGTGATCGCGAGGAGGCCAGACGTCGCATGGGTGAGTTCATCGAGCGCTTCTCAACGATCGCGCCCAAGGCGGTGGCTTGCCTCGAGGAAGCCTTCGAAGACGCGATCGCCGTGCTCTGCCTGCCGGAGAAGTACCGTCGCCGGTTCCGATCGACGAACATGCAAGAACGCCTCAACGAAGAGATTCGCCGGCGCGAGCGCGTGATCCGTATTTTCCCCAACGACGAGGCTGCTCGGCGTCTGGTGGGAGCGCTGCTGATCGACGCCTACGAGAACTGGCAGGAGCGCCGCTACCTCGACATGACCGACGACCACGAATGGCGCGAGCGACAAGAGCGCTCTGCGAAACTGGCCGAAGGAAAGGCGGCCTAACCCTGGGTCAGAACCGAAGCCAATTTACAGCAACTATGGGACTTGACTCGGCATGGCCGCTGGCGTCGCAGATCGATTGGACCCTACGAACGGCAAAACGCAGAACGATTCTATCTCAGTGAGGACACCAGCTGATTCAGCGAGATCGATAGATCAGCCCAGAAGGGGGCCCCTGCTCGCCCCGCCAAGAACGCCAGCAAGCCGATTTCTCCAGCCGCTTGCATTTGGAGGGTCCTAATGTTGTGTAGAAACGCAATAATCCTTGGTGGCGCAGTCTCTTTGTTTTTTTCGCCTGCGCGTGTTCACGCTGACTCGAGGGAGGCGACGCTTTTCCAAGGCACGACCGGCAACGTAATTTACGTCCTCGGCAATGATCACAACCTGTGGCGGGAAGAAGGAGACTATACGCGTCGTACTCTCGTCGATGCGTCCGTTGTGCGCTTCCAAGTGATCAATGATAATCTAATTTACGTCCTCGGTGATAACGGAAACCTGTGGCGCGAGGACGGAGTTTATACTAAACGGACTCAAGTTGACGCAAGCGTCCTTCAATTTCAGGGTATGGATGCCAACATTGTATATGTCCTTGGATCTAACGGCAATCTTTGGCGTGAAAATGGTGACTACACGAATCGATCCCAAGTCGATGCCAGCGTTGTCGATTTCCAAGCCATTGACAATCAAACTGTATACGTCGAAGGGTCAAATCTAAACCTGTGGCGAGAAGTTGGCGATTATACAAATCGCACCCAGGTCGATGGTAACGTGGCTAGCTTCTTTCCCATCGATTCGACCACGGTATATGTAAGGGGTACGGATGGTAACCTTTGGCGGGAAAGTGGAAATTACCAAAATCGCAGCCAAGTCGACGGCAGTGTGGCGCTTTTTCAGCCTCTAAACGATAGCTTGCTCTATGTTGTAGGGGATAACAGAAATTTATGGCGTGAGGTGGGCAACAGTACGAATCGGAATCAAGTCGACGCGAGCGTTGCAGATTTCCAGGCAATGGATGGAACTGTGGTTTATGTTCTCGGGAGCAACGGTAAGCTGTGGCGAGAGAACGGAAGTTACACGAACCGCGCTTTTGTCGATGAAAACGTTTTGGGATATCCAGCTCCTCCTCCAGCACCTCAACAGTACAACTGGTGCATAATATTAACAAGCCAAACCAACGGAATTGTTCATCGGCAAACCGTCGTAACGACCGGTAACTCCAAGCCGGATTACGCCGGATACGACCTGCTGCAGGAATGGAACGACGATGGGCTGGGATTGCCGGCTGATTCATACGTGGTAAACTCAGGCGCTTGCCCAGGGCTCTGAGCTATGTAGTGATGTTAGGGCATTACACTCTTTTCCGTATTGAGCTCTGAGCCTTTCCCGTGTAAGCTCTACGCGATCAGCACTTTGATAAAACGCCCGTCTTTGCACCGGCTTGTCCTCGGCAGCCCAGGGTAAGGGCTGCCGTTCTAAGATTAACGCGACGGGTTAAGCATCTTCGAGCCCGCCGCGCCCGGCCGAGGGGGCCTCGTTTTGAAGGCCTTGGCCGAGCCGCGGCAGCCCGAGCTCCTCGCAGCACGGCGCCCGGCCGCTTGGGGGTCCTCGTTTTGCGAGGTCGCCTTGATCGCCCAGTAGCCCTGCCCTGATCGCCTCGGCGGCCCGGCGCCTGGCCGCTTGGGGGGGCCTCGTTTTGGAGCCCTTAGCTCCTATCCCGGCACGGTGACGATGGGATAGATGGGATGAGAAGGCCGGTCCCCAAAACGGGCTTCTGAACGAAGTACCCGTGACGCACTCGAAGTGCAATGAAAGGAGACCGACCCCATGCCTAAGCATAGCAAGAACTCCCCGCCGCACAAGAGCCCTGGTAAGCTAGGGCGATTAGCGGCAAGCCGCAAGGCGGCCGCACTCCTTGCGGTGGGCGT
>JASHOM010000042.1 GCA_030041115.1 Vulcanimicrobiota bacterium
GAGGCGCTGCGCTGCGCTTCGCGCAGGCGAATCAGGCGTTCGCGCCGCCGCCGCACCCCCGCGCGGCCGGCGAGCTCGGCCGCGGGCGTGCCTTCCTCGGCGCTGTATTCGAAGAAGCCGACCCGATCCAGTTGAGCGCGCGCAATCCAGTCTTCGAGGTACGCGACGTGGTCGTCGCGCTCGCCGGGAAACCCGACGATAAAGGTCGAGCGCATCGTGATGCCCGGAACGCGCGATCGAAACTCGTCGATCAGCTCGAGGTATCGCTCGCCGTTGCCGGGGCGCCGCATCGCCCGCAACACCTCGGGATGCGCGTGCTGCAGCGGCATGTCCATGTACTTGCAAACCTTCGGCAGGCGCGCGATCGCTTCGACGAGCTCGCGATCGACCGTGGCCGGATAGAGATAGAGCAGGCGGATCCACTCCAAACCTTCGATCGCGTGCAACCGCTCGAGCAGCCGCGCAAGGCCGCCGCGCCGAATCCCGCGGTCTCGGCCCCACATCGAAGTGTCTTGGGCAATGAGAATGAGCTCCTTCGCTCCGCCCGCGACCAGCGCGCGCGCTTCGCCGCAGATCGACTCTTCGCTTCGGCTGCGAAAGCGCCCGCGCAACGCCGGGATGATGCAGAACGTGCACGGATGATCGCAACCCTCGGCTATTTTGAGGTAGGCCGTAGCCTTCGGCGTGGTCACGAGACGCGGTAAGAAATCGTGCTCGGGCTCGGGCTCGAGATCGAGCCGCACCGGCCGGCGTCCGGCTTCGACGTCGTCGAGCAGGTCGGCGATCCCGGCGTAGGCGCCCGTGCCGACGACGCCGTCTATTTCGGGAATCAGACTTTGCAGCTGCTCGCCGTAGCGCTGGGCGAGACACCCCGCAACGATCAACTGCTGGCCGCGGCGTTTGCGGGCGGCGTGCTCGAGAATGACGTGGGTGGATTCCTCTTTTGCCGGATCGATGAACGCGCAGGTATTGATCACGACCGTATCCGCCAAGCTCGGTTGCGCTTCCAACCGCCAGCCGGCCGCTCCGAGCTTGGCGATCATCACCTCGGTATCGACGAGGTTCTTTGCACAGCCCAAGCTCACGAATGCGACGCTTCGCACGGTCCCCTCAGCGATAGTTCACGAACTGCAGCGGCAGCTCGAATTCCATGGACCGTAGCGCGGCGATGACTTTCTGCAGGTCGTCCTTATTCTTGCCGGAGACGCGAATCTGCTCGTCTTGATACTGTGCGGTGACCTTCAAGCGCAGCGACTTCACCTTCTCCATCAGTGCCTTGCTCTTCTCTTTGGAAATGCCGCTGCGCAGGGTCACGATCTGTCGAACGGTACCGCCGGCGGCCGGTTCGACGGAACCGAAATCAAAGGCCCTGACGTCGAGCCCTCGCCGAACGGCCTTGCCTTGGAAGATGTCGACGACGTTGCGCATCTTGAGCTCGTCGTCGGAAACGAGCGTGATCTTCTTCTCGTCGAACTCGATGCTGGTCTTGCTGTGCTTGAAGTCGAAGCGATTTTCGATCTCCTTGCGGGTTTGATTCAGCGCGTTGTCGAGTTCTTGCCGGTCGACGCGCGAGACGACGTCGAACGAGGATTCGCTCGGCACGGATTCTTACGATGCTCCTCTCAAAGAGTGAAGGTTTGCTCGACGACGTCGCCCGATTTGCCCAGTTTTCCGACGTCCTTGCCGTCAACGTAGATCTCCACGCCGCCGGCGTTGCCGATGCGCACCAACGCGTTCTTTCCGTGAAACGTCTTGGACGTTCCGGCGGGGAACGTACCCTCCATGCTAACACTGCCGTCAACGGTCACCCTGAGCCAGGACGTGGCGGAGAGTACCAGGGCCAGGGAGTTCGCGCCGTCGCTCGCGAGGAGCGTCTTGGGCTTGGGCGTCGCTGCGATCGGCGCGGCAGTGGGCGCGGCGCCGCTGGGCGACGGAGCAAGCGCCGTGGTCGCGGGACGGCGCATGGTCAGCTCGTTATAGACCACGAACGCGACGAGCAGCACGGCAACCGTGCCGGCGATCCACACGAGCAGCGCGCCGCGCCGAGCGGGGGGCTCGCGCTCCTCCCGCTCGCCGCCGGCGACCGGCGGCGACTGGGCGGCGGGTTGCGTCCGGTTGAACGCGGCCACCGCTTCTTCGGGATCCATCCCCAGGAAGCGTGCGTAGGTACGAATGAAGCCGCGAATGTAGACCGGCGCGCCGATCGTACTCCAGTTCTCTTCTTCGATAGCCGCCAGATAGACCGACCGGATCCGAATCTGCTCCGCCGCGGTCGAAAGCGAGAGGCCGCGGGCTTCCCGAGCCATGCGAAATCGCTCTCCCAGCGCGTCCGACGGTTCCGGCATTTGGGATTTGAGTTAGCCCCGCCGTAGTGTTATCCTGTTCCACGACGCATGGGCAAAGAGCGTGTTATTGCGGCGATGAGCGGGGGCGTTGACTCGGCCGTCGCCGCCGGACTCTTGGTGGAGAGCGGTTACGACGTCGTCGGCATCACCATGAAGATGTACGCGCCGTCGAAGCCGGCATATGCCAAGAGCTGTTGCGGCATCGACGATTTCGACGACGCGCGCGCGAGCGCCGCGGCGCTGAACATCGCGCATTACGTACTCGATTTCGAGGAAGCTTTTCGGCGCAACGTCATCGAGCGTTTCGCCGACGATTACGCCGCCGGGAGAACGCCCAACCCATGCGTTTCCTGCAACAATTTCGTGAAGCTCGGAACGCTCGCGCAGTTCGCCGACCGGCTCGGCGCGCGCTACGTCGCCACCGGCCACTACGCGCGTGTCGAGCGTCGCGACGACGGTCCGCATCTCTTCCGCAACGTGCATGCAAAGGATCAGGCGTACGCGCTCGCGCAACTGACGCCGGCACAGCTCGCGCGTCTTCTTCTTCCACTCGGCGACTTCGACAAGACGACGACCCGAGCGCACGCTCGACGTCTCGGCCTTCCGGTGCACGACAAGACCGAATCGCAAGACATCTGCTTCGTCGAAGGCGGCGATTATCGCGCGGTGCTCGCGCGGCTTCGCCCGCACGTCAACGCGCGAGGCGCCGTCGTTTCGACGACGGGCGAGCCGATCGGCGAGCACGACGGCATCGCCAACTACACCGTCGGTCAGCGCGCGCGGCTACCCGCGAGCAACGACGGCGCCCGCTACGTCACCCGCATCGATGCGGCAACGAACACGATCGTCATCGGGCGCGAAGACGAACTGCTATCGAGCGGGCTCGAAGCCGCTGCGCTCAATCTCATTCGCCCCGAACGCTTCCGCGACGGCGCCACCGCGGTTCGCGCCATGATCCGCTATCGCGCCGCGCCCACGCCGGGACTAGCCACCGTGCGCGACGGCGGCTTGCTGCAGTTGCGCTTCGAGACGCCCCAGCGCGCCGTCACGCCGGGTCAGCTCGTGGCGTTGCTCGACCCCGCCACGGAGGAAGTCCTCGCCGCCGCCACGATCCTCTCGCCCTCCCTGTCATCCTGATGACAGGACGGCGAGGGCGACGTCGTTGCGGAGGTTCCAGTACGTGTCGCGGATGACCGGCCTGAAGCCGGCATCGACGATGACGTTTTCGATATCGCGGCGAGTCGCTTCATTCGTGCTGCCGGCGTCGTGCACGACTTGCTCCTCGATGATCGTGCCGCCCATGTCGTCGCAGCCGTAGAAGAGCGCGAGCTGACCCATCTTCAGTCCGGGTGTCAGCCACGAGGCTTGCAAATGGGCGAAGTTGTCGAGGTAGAGACGCGAGATCGCCAGCACGCGCAGATACTCTAAGCCGGTCGCCTCTTTCCCGCGCAGCGGCGTCTTGAACGGCACGTAGTACCACGGAATGAACGCGGTGAAGCCGCCGGTTTCGTCCTGTAGCTCGCGCAGCACGTGCAAATGCTCGATGCGTTCGGCCGCCGTTTCGATCGAGCCGAACATCATGGTCGCGGTCGTCGGCATGCCCAGCAGTTGCGCTTCGCGCATCACGCCGAGCCATTCGTGAGGCTTGACCTTCCGCGCCGAGATTCGCTTGCGCACGCGTTCCACGAGAATCTCCGCGCCGGCGCCCGGCAACGACCTCATCCCGGCTTCTTGCAGTCGCGCGAGCACCTCGCGCGTCGTCATGCCTTCGACGTAAGCGAGCCCGACGATCTCGGAGACCGAGAGCGAATGCAGATCGGCGTGCGGGTACTCGAGCCGGACGCGCCGGAAGAGCGTTTCGAACCAATCGATGCCGAGCTCCGGATTGACGCCGCCTTGGATCATGATCTGCGTCGCGCCCTGATCAACCGCGTGCTTGACCCGTTCGAGCACCTGGTCGTGGGACATCGTGTAGCCTTCTTTGTGATGCTCCGGACGGAAAAACGCGCAGAACGTGCAGTGGACGTTGCAGACGTTGGTGTAGTTGATCGTCGTGTCGATCACGTACGTGACGACGTCGTGGGGATGCATCGCCATCCGGCGCGCGTGCGCCGCCGCCCCGAGCTCATGGATGTCGGCCTCGGCATAGAGCCGGACGCCTTCGTCGAATTCGAGGCGGCCGCCGGACGCGGCGCGGTCGAGCAGCTCAGCTAGCGACGGCACCGGCGGTTTCCCGAAGCGGCGGCAGCGCATCGATCGCGCCGATTTCGACCAGCTCGCGGCAGTACGCGGCCAGTCCGTTTTGCGCCGCGGCGTGAAGCGTGAAGTTCAGCTTGCCG
>JASHOM010000043.1 GCA_030041115.1 Vulcanimicrobiota bacterium
GCCGAGGCACGCTGCCGAGCTGCTCGAGACGCTCGCGCAGGTAACGCATCTCCGGCGCGTCTTCCGCGGGCTTGTAGAATGGAATCTTTTCGCTTGCGAGCTGTGCGTCGGTGATCGGCAGCGCGAAGCGATCGCGAAAAACGCGCATCGCCTGCAGCTCCATCTTCTTGGCTTGATGCGCGATGTTCTGCGCTTCGCCGGCCTCGCCCATTCCGTAGCCCTTGATCGTCTTGGCGAGCACGACCGTCGGCTGACCCCGATGTTCGAAGGCCGCTTTGTATGCCGCGTACACTTTGGTCGAATCGTGGCCGCCGCGCTGCAGGTTCCAGATTGCTTCGTCGCTCCAGTCTTCGACGAGCGCCGCCGTCTCGGGAAAGCGGCCGAAGAACTCGTCGCGCACGTACTTGCCGTTGCGCGACTTGAACGTCTGATAATCCCCGTCGACGCACTCATTCATCAGCTGCACCAGACGGCCGCTCGCATCGGCGGCGAGCAGCGGGTCCCAGCGGCTTCCCCAGATGACCTTGATGACGTTCCAGCCCGCGCCCTTGAAGATGCCCTCGAGCTCTTGGATGATCTTGCCGTTTCCGCGCACCGGTCCGTCGAGGCGCTGGAGATTCGCGTTGACGACCCAGATGAGGTCGTCGAGTCTCTCGCGGCCGGCGAGCGAGACCGCACCGAGCGACTCGGGCTCGTCCATCTCACCGTCGCCGACGAACGCCCAGACCTTTCGACCGGTCGTGTCGATCAGTCCGCGATCGTGCAGGTAGCGCATGAAGCGCGCCTGGTAGATCGACATGATCGGTCCCAAGCCCATCGAGACCGTCGGAAACTGCCAAAAGTCGGGCATGAGCCAGGGATGCGGGTACGACGAGAGACCGCCGCCGTCGACCTCTTGGCGGAAATGCTCGAGCTGCGTTTCGGTGATGCGGCCTTCGAGGAATGCGCGCGCGTAGACGCCCGGCGAGGAGTGGCCTTGGAAAAAAACGAGATCGCCGCCGAACGTGTCACTGGGTGCGCGAAAAAAGTGATTGAACCCGACGTCGTAGAGGGTTGCCGCGGAAGCGAAGCTCGCGACGTGGCCGCCGAGCTCCGTGCTGACCTTGTTGGCGCGCACCACCATGGCAAGCGCGTTCCAGCGAACGTAGTGGCGCAGGCGCGCTTCGAGTTCGCGATCGCCCGGCATCGGCGGCTGGCGATCGGCCGGAATCGTGTTGACGTAGGGCGTGGTCCGGCCGAGCGAAACCAGCGCGCCGCTGCTTCGCGCCTCGTCGACGAGCTGCGAGATGAGCTGGCGCGCGCGCTCGTGACCTTCGACGGTCAGAACGCCGCGCATCGCGTCGAGCCATTCGCGCGTCTCTTGCGGGTCGGGATCGGGGGCAAACGTCGCCATCGCTACGGCCCTCTTTAGAGTCGAGGGCGGCCACTTCTTCCAAATGGACTCGTCCAATCGGCAGCTTGGCAGGTTCCATTCCTCGCCTTCGCCGCGTCGGCCGCAGCGGAGTCGAAGGGCGGCACGGGGTAAGTTTCCGGCAGCGGGAGCCACGAGCTGAGAGGGCGAGGCGTGTCCTCGCCGACCGCATATGGAACCTGATCCAGGTAATGCTGGCGGAGGGAAGCTGAAATGAAAGTGTACGTTGAGGGGAGCGATCCCTCGATTCGCGTTCCGCGTCGCGCGATCGCGCTGACCGACGGAACCGTCCACTCGCTCTACGATACGAGCGGGCCGCACGGCGATGCGAACGACAAGGTCGAGATTCGGCGGGGATTGGCTCCGCTGCGCGAGCCCTGGATCGTCGCGCGCGGCGATACCGTCGAGCTCGAGCGCCCGACCTCGATCTATCGGCGTGGGCGCGATGCGATGAGCGACCTCGACGGGGTGCGCTTTCCGGCGCCGCGCAGACCTCGCCGCGCTCGCGCCGGTGCCAACGTCACGCAGATGCACTACGCTCGCCGCGGCGAGATCACGCGCGAGATGGAGTTCGTTGCGCTTCGTGAAGCCGTTGAGCCGGAGTTCGTCCGCAGCGAGCTCGCCCGCGGGCGCGCCATCCTGCCGTCCAACGTGAATCATCCCGAAAGCGAGCCGATGATCATCGGCCGGAACTTCCTGGTGAAGATCAATGCCAACATCGGGAACTCGGCGGTCAGCTCGTCGATCGACGAGGAAGTGGAGAAGATGACGTGGGCGACGCGCTGGGGCGCCGACACCGTGATGGATCTTTCGACCGGTAAGAACATCCACGAGACGCGCGAGTGGATCTTGCGCAACTCGCCCGTGCCGATCGGCACGGTCCCGATCTATCAGGCGCTCGAGAAGGTCGACGGCAAGGCCGAGGAGCTGACCTGGGAGCTCTTTGCCGACACCTTGGTCGAGCAGGCGGAGCAGGGCGTCGATTATTTTACGATCCACGCGGGCGTGCTGCTGCGCTACGTTCCGCTCACCGCTCGGCGCGTGACGGGCATCGTCTCGCGCGGCGGCTCGATCTTGGCGAAATGGTGCCTCGCCCACCACCGCGAGAACTTCCTCTACGAGCATTTCGAGGAGATTTGCGAGATCATGAAGGCCTACGACGTCGCCTTCTCGCTCGGCGACGGCCTACGGCCCGGCTGCACGGCCGATGCCAACGATGCGGCCCAGTTCGCCGAGCTCGAGACGCTCGGCGAGCTGACCGGCGTTGCCTGGAAGCACGACGTGCAACTGATGATCGAGGGCCCGGGCCACGTGCCGATGCACATGATCGAAGAGAACGTCCGCAAGCAGCTGACGATCTGCAACGAGGCGCCGTTCTACACGCTCGGCCCGCTGGTGACCGACGTGGCGCCCGGTTACGATCACATCACCAGCGCCATCGGCGCGGCGATGATCGGCTGGTTCGGCACCGCGATGCTCTGCTACGTCACGCCCAAAGAACATCTCGGCTTGCCGAACAAAAAGGACGTGAAGGACGGCGTCATCGCGTACAAGATTGCCGCACACGCGGCGGATCTGGCCAAGGGGCATCGCGGCGCCGCGCATTGGGACGACGTGCTCTCCAAGGCACGCTTCGAGTTTCGCTGGGAGGATCAGTTCAATCTCTCGCTCGATCCCGAGACGGCCCGCGACTTTCACGACGAAACGCTCCCGGCACCGGGTGCGAAAGTCGCGCATTTCTGTTCGATGTGCGGCCCGCATTTCTGCTCGATGAAGATCACGCAGGAGGTCCGCGAGTACGCCGAGCGCGGCATGGCCGATAAGTCGCGCGAGTTTTTGGAACAGGGCGCCGAGGTTTACGTTCCCGTGTCACCCTGACCGTGCATCGGGCGGTATTGACGTGAAGCCTTGCGCCGTATTTTTCGATCGTGACGAAACGATCGTGGTTGACGTGCCGTTCAACGGCGACCCGGAGCGCGTCGAGCCGGCGCCCAATGCGCGCGCGCTGCTCGACCGCTTACGCGCGGCGGGCCTGCCGCTTGCCGTCGTCAGCAATCAAAGCGGAGTCGGGCGTGGATTGATCACGGCCGAGCAGGTCGAGGCGGTCAACCGGCGCATCGAAGAGCGGCTCGGCCCGTTTGCCGGGTTCTTCGTCTGTCTCCATGCACCCGGGGACGCGTGCGAGTGCCGAAAACCCAAGCCGAAGCTGATTCTGGATGCGGCGCGCGCGCTCGGTCTCGATCCCGCGTGCTGCATCGTCGTCGGTGACCGCGAAAGCGATGTCGAAGCCGCGCGCAATGCCGGCGCGATCCCGCTGAAAATCGCCGGACCGCACGAGTTGGAGCAAGCGGTCGAAGAGGTCCTCGGGCTACTCTAACCGGCAGCTACTGAGAGCCGTCGGCGTCGAGCCAGTAGTCGATGTCGAGGCCGTGGGCCGGGAGTGCGACCGCGAAGGCGGCGGCGGGCAGACGGATCGTCTTGGCGAGATACTTCCACGTGTCGAGCACGCGAACGACGTAGTTCTCGGTTTCGTCGTACGGTGGGATGCCGCCGTACTCGCTGACGGCTTTCGGGCCGGCATTGTACGCGGCGAAGACCAGGCTGTAATGCTTGGTGCCGAAACGCTGCATGAGACCGCGCAGATAGCGCGCGGCACCGAAGAGATTCTGTTTGGGATCGCGCGGATTCACGCCCAACAGCGCCGCGGTCCCCGGCATGAGCTGCCCGAGACCGATCGCGCCGGCCGAGGAAACGGCGTGCGTATGCCAACTCGATTCCACCGTCACGATCGCCACCAGCATCGTCGCATCGATCCGCCAGCGTTCCGCGTTGATCAGCACGCGGCGAGCGAGTTCGCGGCTCTGCCAGCCCGGCATCTCCGGATTGATGTGGCGAAGTACCCGCGCGTAAACGGCGACGGCTGCGGGCGTAGCGGGTACGAGGCGCTGCGATGCGAGGACCGGTGAAAAGCTCACGGCGCACCATCCGCACAGCAGAACGGCTGTCGCCAGGACCCTGGCGATGCTTCTCCGCATATGGGGCCGGTGACTTCGCGCCTCCGCTCGGGGCCGCCTTCCGGTCAAGGGCCTCCCCGGCAACCCCGCCGTCACGGGCGCGCGCTCGCCATCGTTGCGATCCTGCTGGCGGTGATGTGCGGACTGATCGCGTGGTCGCAATGGTACGCCATTCACGTAAACGTGCCGAGGTATCGAGCGCACGATGCCGGCGCCTTGCGGCAGCGCGCTTGGGAGTTCTTTCGAGTTGCACGAGGGCGTACGACGAAGGAGTAGCGCAGGGTGCGGCGCTACAGCATCGACGAGGAGGAACGTTGGAGTGATTGCACGCGCGTTGTCGATTGGGTTGCTTTGTACGCTCGGGATATTTTTGGGAGCCGCGCGAGCGCGCGCCGCGACCCCGGCCCCGAGCCCTTCGCCCGCGCCGGCTTCTCCGACGCCGAGCCCGGGCCCGCCGTTTGCGAATATGAGCTGGCGCGAGATCGGTCCGGCCGGCTCCGGCGGGCGCGTCGCCGCCGTCGCCGGTTCGGCGAGCGATCCGAAGCTCTACTACGTCGGCGCCGCCGGTGGCGGCGTCTGGAGATCGGAGAACGGCGGTCAAACGTGGGATCCCGTTTTCGACAAGGAGGGGACCGCCGCGATCGGCGCGGTCGCGATCGACCCGACCGACGAGAAGACGGTGTGGGTCGGCACCGGCGAAGCGAACCCGCGCAACGACGTCAGCTACGGCGACGGCGTCTACAAAAGCACCGACGGGGGCGACACTTGGACGAATACCGGCCTGAAAGGTACGAAGTACATCTCGCGGATTCTCGTCGATCCGCGCAATCACGACCACGTCATCGTCGGTGCGCTGGGGGACGTCTTTAGCGACAGCGCGCAGCGCGGCGTCTACGTAACCGGCGACGGCGGCAGGACGTGGAAGCAGACGCTCTACGTCGGCCCCAAGAGCGGAGCTTCGGACCTGGCCATGAGCGCGCAGGATCCCAACGTCGTCTATGCGGGAATTTGGGAGTTCCAACGCCGTCCCTGGACGTTCACGAGCGGCGGCACGGACGACGGTCTCTACAAATCGATCGATGGCGGTGAGACCTGGACCAAGCTCGAGGGGCACGGTCTTCCGTCAACCCCGGTGGGCCGAATCGGGCTTGCGGTCGCGCCGAGCGACGGCAATCGCGTCTATGCGCTCGTCGAATCGAAGGAGGGCGTCCTCTGGCGCTCCGACGATGCCGGCGCGAGCTGGAAGATGGTCAGCGACAATACGATGGTCAACGCCCGCCCCTTCTATTTCTCGCACGTCGAGGTCGATCCGAAGAATCCCAATCGCGTCTACGCGATCTCGTTCCAGCTCATGCTCAGTACGAATGCCGGCCAAACGTTCAAGCCGATCGCGCAGCAGGTGCACGTCGACTACCATGCGATCTGGATCGCGCCCAACGATCCGTCGCGGCTCATCGTCGGGGAGGACGGCGGATACGCGCTCACCGTCGACGGCGGCGACAACTGGTTCTTCTCGCAAAATCTTCCGATCGGGCAGGTCTATCGCGTCGGGCTCGGCCCGGATAATCCGTACACGGTCTGCGCGGGTCTGCAAGACAACAACGGCTGGTGCGGACCGTCGAACTCGCTCGATCCGGGCGGCATCCAGAACAAGGATTGGATCAATACGGTGGGGGGCGACGGTACGTGGGCCATCCCCGAGCCCGACGATCCGAACTGGATCTGGTCCGACGCGCAAGACGGCTCGCTCACGATTTACAATCGCGTTACGCAAGACCAATGGTCGGGGCAGCCTTACATACAAACCGGCGCGGAGTCGTGGGCGCTTGCGACGAGCAAGTATCGCTTCAACTGGGAGGCACCGATCGCGTTCGCGCCGTGGCGCGCGGCGGATGGCGGCGTGATCGGCTGGTACGGCGGCAACGTCGTTTTTCAGACGACCGACCGCGGAAAATCCTGGACGGCGATCAGTCCGGATCTCACGCGCGACGTAAAAGCGCATCAGATCCCCGCCGGCGGTCCGATTACCAACGACGTTTCCGGAGCCGAGTATAGCGACACGATTCTAGATATCGAAGCATCGATGCGCGCGCGCGGCGAGATATGGGTCGGAACCGACGACGGTCTCGTGCAGCTCACCCGCGACGGCGGGCGACATTGGACGAACGTCACGCCGCCGGGCGCGCCGCAGTTCGGCCGATTCGAAACGGTGGCGCCGTCGACGCTCGTCGACGGAACTGCCTACGCCGTGAACGACGGTCATCTGACGGGCGACGACGCGCCGTACGCGTTCGTGACGCACGATTTCGGCAAGAGCTGGACGAAAATCGTCGCCGGATTGCCGGCGGATCAATGGGCGCGCTCGATCCGGCCCGACATCCGCGATCGAAATATCGTCTACATGGGGACGGAGGAAGGCATCTGGATTTCGTTCGACGGGGGCGCGCAGTGGCAGGCCTTCGAGAACGATCTTCCCACCGCTTCGGTGCACGACATCCGCATGCAGCCCCAGTACGACGATCTGGTGATCGCGACGCACGGACGCTCCGTCTACGTCATGGACGACATGCGTCCGGTGCAGGAGCTTCAGCAGGCGATCGCGCGGGGCAGTTGGCTCTTCTTGCCGCGCACCGCCTACGAGTGGACCCTGCATTCCAACGACGAGGGCACCTACACGAACTACGCGGCCGACAATCCTCCCAACGGCGTCACGATAACCTTCTATCAGAGCCGGCCGCAAAAAGCCGCGCCGGCACTAGATATTCTCGACGCGCGCGGACGGGTGATCCGCAGCGTTACGGGAACTCACAAAGTCAACGGCAAGGACGAATCCTACATCCCCAACAAGGCCGGCTTGAATCGGTATACCTGGGATTTCACGGTCAACGGCCCGGTGAAGTGGAAGGCGGCGAAGAGCGAGTTCGTCAACCCCGATACGGGCCCCGGCGTCGTACCTGCCGAGTATGCGGCGCGGATGACGCTGTCGGGGCACACGTACGTGCAGCGTTTCCGAGTCGAACCCGACCCACGTTCGCGCTTCACTCAGGCCGACTATCAACGCAGCTACGACGAGTCGATGCGGCAGATGGCGCACCTCTCGCAGGTCGACTCGATGCTCAATGACCTCGACGACCTCAAGAAGGCACTCGATTCGGCCACGGCGGCGGCGACGAAGGCGAACGACGCGGCGCTCGCCGCCACGCTCCGGACGGCTTCGACCGCCTGGCAGACGCTCTTCAACTCGTTGGCCACCAACATTCGAGGCGAGGGAACCGAGGACGAGACGCAGGTGCACGAAGACGTTCTCGCCGCGTTTGGAAGCGCGCAGAACTACATTACGCCGCCGATTGCGGCCTTCCTAACGCGCGTCGATGCACAGTACCGTGCGGGGGTCGCGCGCTACAATGCCTTCGTGACCGGCGTGCTTCCGAGCGTCAACGCCGGTCTGCAGCACGCCGGGATGAAGACGCTGCCCGCCGTCAAAAGCGTGACGCCGCTATGATGCTCGTTTCGACGGTACTCCTCGCGGCGGCGGCCTACGCAAACTTGTCGTGGCGTTCGATCGGGCCCGCCGTGGCCGGCGGACGCGTCGCCGCCGTGGCCGGAACGCCGCAAGACGACCAGCTCTACTACCTCGGCAGCGCCGGCGGCGGCGTTTGGCGCTCGGCCAACGGCGGGGCAACCTGGGAGCCGGTGTTCGAAAAGGAGCCGGTAGCGGCCGTGGGAGCGATCGCCATCGATCCGACGAACGAACGCGTCGTTTGGGCCGGGACCGGCGAGGCGAATCCTCGTAACGACGTCAGCTACGGCAACGGCCTGTACAAGACGACCGACGGCGGCAAGACGTGGCGGCGAATCGGGCTCGCGGGCGTCTGGAGCATCTCCCGAATCGCAATCGATCCGCGCGATTGCGCGCACGTCGTCGTCGCAGCCTTCGGCGATCCGTTCAAAGATTCGCCCGACCGCGGCGTCTACGTCACGTTCGACGGCGGGCGCACGTGGGCGAAGTCGCTCTACCTTTCGCCGTCCAGCGGCGCCAGCGACCTGGCCATGAATCCCAAGAACCCCAGCGTCGTTTACGCCGGGATGTGGCACTTTCGACGCGTACCGTGGACGTTCACCAGCGGCGGTCCCGACGGTGGCCTCTTCAAGTCGACCGACGGCGGCCGAAGCTGGAAGAAGCTCGTAGGAAACGGCTTGCCGTCCGGCTATACCGGACGTATCGGCTTGGCGATTGCGCCGAGCCGCCCCGACCGCGTCTTCGCCCTGATCGAAGCCAAAGGCGGCATCCTCTGGCGCTCCGACGATGCCGGGGCCCATTGGACGATGACGAGCGACGACACGCTCGTCGACCAACGCCCCTTCTATTTCACGCATATCGCGGTCGATCCGCGCGACCCGAGCCACGTCTATGCCGTTTCGGAGATGCTTTCCGAGAGCAAAGACGGCGGGCGCAAATTTACCGAGATCGCCAAAGGCGTGCACGTCGACTACCACGCGATTTGGATCGACCCGGCCAATCCCAAACGCATCATCGTCGGTGAGGACGGCGGGTATGCGTTGACGACCGATCTCGTCCACTGGTCGTTCTCGCGCAACTTGACGATCGGACAGATCTATCACGTCGCGCTCTCCGATGAGAATCCGTATCGGGTCTGCGTTGCCTTTCAAGACAACGGCGGTTTCTGCGGACCGGAGAACTCGCTCGACGACGAAGGGATTCTCGATCGCCACTGGGTCGATGTGGTCGGCGGCGACGGGGTTTGGACGGTGCCCGATCCGATCGATCCGCGCTACGTCTGGTCCGACCTGGAAGACGGCGCGCTCACGATCTTCGACCGGCAAACCGAGGTGAGCCGATTCGTCCGCCCGTACGACCCGTTTCCGGGAAGTTTCCTCGGGCCATTCGATCTGCGTTCGGTTCCCTATCGCTTCAACTGGGACTCCCCGATCGCGTTTGCGCCGTGGGACGGTCGCATCGGCTGGTTCGGCGCCAACGTGCTCTTCCAGTCGAGCGATCGCGGCGAGACCTGGCGCGCGATCAGCCCCGAT
This sequence comes from Vulcanimicrobiota bacterium, assembly GCA_030041115.1. Classification (GTDB taxonomy): domain Bacteria; phylum Vulcanimicrobiota; class Vulcanimicrobiia; order Vulcanimicrobiales; family Vulcanimicrobiaceae; genus Cybelea. The sequence goes on from JASHOM010000043.1 coordinate 9,478, forward strand.
CTCACGCGCAACGTCAAATCGCATCAAGCGCCTTCGGGCGGTCCCTTAGCCAAAGACGTCTCGGGAGCCGAGTACTCGGACACGCTGCTCTATATCGAAGGATCGTCGATCGACCGCGGTGAGATCTGGGTCGGAACCGACGACGGCTACGTGCAGATGACCCGGGATGCTTCGACGAGTTCGGGACAGGCTGCGCATTGGCAGAACGTGACGCCGCCGGGAACGCCCGAATATGCGCGCATCGAAACGGCCGCGCCTTCGCCGTTGATCGCGGGGACGGCGTACGTCGTTGCCGACAACCATCGGATGGGCGATTACGCTCCGTACGTGTACGTGACGCACGATTACGGCGCGAGCTGGACGAAGATCGTCGACGGGTTACCCGCGAATCAATACGTGCGGACGATCCGCCCCGATACGCGCAATCCCTCCCTGCTCTACGCCGGAACGGAAACCGGCATGTGGATCTCCTTCGACGGCGGGGCGCACTGGCAGGATTTCCGGCTCAACCTGCCGGCCGCTTCGGTGCGCGACATTCGCATCCAGCCGCAGTTCGACGATCTCGTGATCGCGACGCATGGGCGCGACGCCTGGATCCTCGACGATCTCGGCTCGCTTCAGCAGCTCGGCAACGCCCAGCGCGCAGGAGCGACGCTCTTCGCGCCGCGCCCGGCGTACGAGTACCACTACCACTCGAACGACTTGGGAATCTACACGCGGTTTGCCGGCGAGAATCCGCCCAAGGGGGCAATTCTCGATTTTTATCAGAACGCGCCGCAGGCGAACGCGCCGATGTTGGAAGTTTTCGACTCGGCCGGCCGCGCAATTCGCACGGTCAAGGGCACGCACAAGGTCAAGGGCAAAGAGGAATCGTTCGTTCCCAATAAAGCAGGCATCAATCGCTACGTCTGGGACTTCACCGAGGATCCGCCGACGAAATGGTCCGGGGCGGCGAGAGAAGAGTTCCAGGGACCGAAGACCGGACCGGCCGTCGTACCGGGCACCTATACGGTGCGTCTGACCCTCGGCCCCACGGTGCTGCAGCAATCCCTCGTGGTGAAGGGCGACCCCCGCGACGAGTGGACGCCCGCGCAGTATCAGGCGGGCTACGCCTACGCGGAAAAGTACGCGCGCGTCTACGGCAAGATCGACGAGGCGCTCAATAATCTCGATGCGATCAAGAAGTCGTTGGCGAGCGCGGCTGCCGCAGCGCCGAAGAATCCGTTCCTCGCCGGTCAGATCGCGCAAGCGCAACAGCGTTGGCAGCCCGTCTTCTCCGGCTTCACCGCCGACTACAAGAACGACGAGGATTCGATTCAGCGGCCGGCGTCGCTGCGGGAGTCGATTCCGCGCACGGGCTTTGGCGGTCCGCAGTTGCCGCCGACCGCGGCGCAGCTCGACTATGCCCGGCGCTTCGACGCGGCCTATGCCGCGGCAGCGGATGCCTATAACGGTTACGTGTCATCGCTGGCGTCGTTGCAGGCCGCGCTGAAGGCAGCGCAAATGCGGCCGCTGGAAGGAGTCAGCTCGCTGACGCCTTGAGCCGAGGAACCTATTCGTAATCGGGTGCGAAGTAGTTGTCGCCGTAACGGTTATGCATGAAGAACTTCGGCGGATAGGGCGCCGGTATCTTGACGAACGGAAGCGGGCTCTGGGAAAAGTCGAAGCATTCGTTTGCCGGCGATCGCGCGCGCCGGTCGGCCGCGGCGAGCTGGTCGAGGCCGTAGAGATCCTCGGCGAAACGCAGAACGCTGGCCGTCTCGTACTGCAGGTGACAGACGTGGTCTCGCTTGGCGTAGGGTGACAGCATGATGAGTGGAACGCGGAAGCCCAAGCTGTCGAGACCCTCGTAGGGGGGCGGGACGTGGTCGTAAAGGCCGCCCCAATCGTCCCACTGGATGAAGATCGCCGTCGAGTCCCAGAATCTACTCGTGCCGACTGCGTTGACGAGCGCCGAAACCCACGACGGCCCGTAGAAGCCGTTGCAGTTGACGTGATCCGAGTCGTCGCAAACGGGCGTAATCCAGGTGAAGTTCGCAAGGTGACCGGCGCGCACGTCGGTGATGAACATCCAGTTCGGCGAGATGATGTTCTTCCGGTCCGGCCCATACCAGATGCGCTTGACCGCCATGTAGCCCGACCACTCCGCGCCGCCGTCGCTCGAGTCGCTACCGTACGTAGCGGCATAAAACCGCCACGTGAGGTGCGCTTGGTCGAGCTCGTCGGCGAGCGTCTCATACTGGAAGCAGGGCTTGACCGGCGGTCCGTTGGGGTCGCGTTCCTTGACGATCGTTGCGACGACGTCGTACTTGCCTCCGCCGCAGCCCCACCGTCCGCTCGGCAGATCGTCGGTATCGTCATCCTGCGCGGCGACGATGTACTGATGCGCGGCCCAGCTCTCGTCGAGCTGGGACTGGAACATCCGGTCGGCCAGCGCTCCCTCGTGCGCCATGTCGAAGTACGGCTTCGATTGGTCGTGCGGCACGTAGACGTACTCCGGATTCGCGGGCCCGCAGCACGACATCTCGTTATTGAAGCCGTTCATTCGGCAGTCCGTGCCCGGCAGTTTGCCCGTGCCGTTGCAGGCTGCGAACATCGCCTGCGCGGAGTGATCGATGACGTACGCGTGCCCTAACGGATAAGGCTTGAGCTCGATCGTCTTGCCGTGAGAGTTTTTGCCGCTCTTGGCGGTATCCGCGCCGGGGTAGCCGTAGAACATGTTGTCGAAGCTGCGGTTCTCTTGAATGATATAGACGACGTGCTTGATCTTGCCGGCGCCCGTGCCGTCGAGCGCGTGCATGGCGATGCCGTCGTTCATATACGGCAAGGCGGACTGCGAAGAGCAGCCGGTCGACGCGCAGATTACGACGGCCAATGCCGCGACGCGGGTAACCGAAACGTGCCCCATGAGAACGCACTATTCCGCGCACGGGAAGCGTTTCTTCCCGCTCGAGCTCAGGTGAAGACGCGCTCGAGAAAGCTCTCGTGACGATACGACGAGCTCTTGCCGAAATGCACGACCGCGACGCCGAGCGCCGGCGCTAGATAGAGCGCTTGCCCTGCCGAGCCGCTCGCGTAGACGATCCCGCCGCGCGCTCCGAGCCACCAGCCCAGTCCGTAGCGAGCGTTCGCGAGCGATCCTTCGAAGCACGCGCCCAACTCAGCGCGTTGCGCGATGACGAAGCGACCGTACGCCAGCCAGTCATCCACCCGCAGCGACGCGCCGGTCGGTAACGGCCGGGTGCCGTCGCGCAGACGGCGCCAGTTCGCGATGCGCACGCCCGCGCGATCGAGCACGCGTTCTTGCAGGTACTCGTGCGGCGACAGCCGTTGCGAGGCGAGTTTGCGCGCCAGAACCGCGCCGAAAATCTGCAACGGAATCCCGCCGTAGGTAAAACGCGTTCCGGGCTCGTCGCGAAGCGGCGTCGCCAGCGCGCGCTCGTAGGTGGGAACGCCCGCGCCCAAACCGCCGAACGCGAAGCCGGCGGTGAGCGAGAGCAGCATGCGAATGGTGACGTGCCGTTTCGCGGCTTCGCGCCACGACGCGATCGTTTCGGCCACCGGCTCGTCGAGGGCGAGCAGTCCGTCGGCGGATGCGTACACGGCGGCGACGCCCCAAAAGCTCTTCGTGCCGCTGTAGAGCGGATGGGGCATCTCGCGTTCGAAGCCGTCGCCGTATTCTTGCGCGAGCAGCGTCTCCCCGCGTGCGACGGCCAGCGCCTGCAGACCGTGACGCCGCGCGTAGGCGATCGCCTCCGAGAGGTCCGGCGCAAGTTCCATTGGAGGAGCGTTCGCATGCGCCTCGCAAAAGCGCTGCATGCGAGGATACGTTCTTTTAGTCGCCTCGATTGCGGCGCTGGGCGGATTGCTCTTCGGTTACGACACCGGAGTCATTTCGGGCGCAATCCTCTTCATCACCAAGGACTTCGCGCTCGGAACGCGCCTACAGGCGTTCACGATCAGCGTGGTCCTCGTCGGCTGCATGGTGGGCTCGGTCGTCGCCGGCAGCGTCGCAGACCGCGTCGGACGCAGGATCACGCTGCTGCTCGCGGGGCTGATCTTTCTCGCGGGAGCGCTGGTATCCGCGCTGACGCCGAGCGAAGCGATTTTGCTCGCCGGACGCTTCGTCGTCGGGCTCGGGATCGGGTTCAGCTCGGTCGTCGCACCGCTGTACATCTCCGAGGTCGCCCCCGCGCCCTCGCGCGGCGCGCTGGTCTCCCTCTACCAATTCGCCATTACCGTCGGCATTTTGGCGGCGTACCTCATCGACTACGGGCTCGCTTCGGGCGCAGCGTGGCGCTGGATGCTCGGCTTGGGGGTCGTTCCGTCTCTGGTGCTGATCGGGGGAATGTTATTGATGCCGGAAAGCCCGCGCTATCTCTTCAAAATCGCGTCGGCGCCCCGGGCGCGCGCCGAGCTCGAGCGCATCTACGGCGACGACGTTGCGAGTCAACGCGAGGAGCAGTCGATTCTGGAGAGTCTGCGCGCGAAGAGCGCCGGCTTCGAGGCATTCCGGCAACCGGCCCTCGCGCTGGCCCTCTTCATCGGAATCGCGCTGGCCGTCTTGCAGCAGATCACCGGGATCAACACGGTCATCTACTACGGCCCGCAGATCTTCCAAATGGCGGGCGTCGCGTCGGCCGCGGCATCGATTCTTGCGCAATCGCTCGTCGGCGCGGTCAATTGCGCCATGACGCTCATCGCAATCTTCTTCGTCGACCGCATCGGGCGCAAGCCGCTGCTCTATGCCGGCCTGGCTGGAATGTTCGTCGCGCTGGCCGCGCTCTCGCTGGCCTTCTCGCAGGC
>JASHOM010000044.1 GCA_030041115.1 Vulcanimicrobiota bacterium
TCGTCGCCTGCGTCAGGGTTGCAATGCCCTCGCTCGCCGCGCTCGTGCAGGCCCTGGTCGAACGAGCGGTGGTCGAGCGCACCTCCGAGGCCGCCGCCGGCTTTCCGCCGGCCAGGGTGCGAAGCATGCTCGAACGCGAACCGCCGCACGCCGCGGCAGCGATCATCAGCGCATTGCCGGCCGCCACCGCGACCGCGGTCTTGGACCTCTATCCCGCTCACGAGCGCGAAGCCATCGTCTGCCGCATGCAGCGCCGTCATCCGCCGCTGATTTCGGACGCGCAGGATCTCTTACAACGGCATGTCTGAAAGCTACGTCCCGCTGGCGGCGTTCTTGCGTCCCGTTCGGGCGGCGCGCGAACCGGACCACCCGATCGTCTCGGCGGCGCCCGCCGAAGCGCCTGTCCGGCCCGATTCGCCCGAGCAGCGCGAAGCGCTTCGCGCCGTACGAAGATTTCGTGCGGCGCTGGCCGACGCGCTCGAGGCCGCCGTGCACGCTCTGTTGCCGGCGATTGCGCGCGATCTGCTCGGGCGCGAACTCACGCTCGCCGACGCCGACGTGGCCGCCGTCGTGCACGCCGCGGTCGATCGTTTTGCCGATCGGCAGCCCCTTTCGGTCCGCGCGCATCCGCAAGATTGCGACGCCCTTGCCGGCATCGAGCTCGAACGTTACGCCGATGACGCGCTCCAGCCCGGCGACGTTTGCGTCGATCTTCGCAGCGGTACGATCGATTCGACGCTGGCGGTGCGGCTGGACGCCACCCTGGCAGCGTTGACGTGAGCGCGCCTGCGCGGCTCGCGCTGGGCACATGCGCGTTCGGACGCGCGATCGACGCGCACGGCCTGCCGCTCGATCAGGGACCGCCGTTGCAAGGGCGAACCGTCGTGCTCGAGCTGCGGGTCCCGCCACCGGGCCGGCGCGCGCCGATCGCCGTTCCATTCTGGACGGGCGTTCGGGCACTCGACGGATTGCTGACGATCGGTCGCGGCGCGCGCGTCGGAATTTTCGGGGCGCCGGGAGCCGGCAAGACGACGCTCCTGGAGTCGGTCGTCCGCGGTTGCAGCGCCGATGCGATCGTCGTCGCGCTCGTCGGCGAGCGCGGCCGGGAAGCGCAGCGCTGGATCGAAGGGCTCGACGATCGCACGACCGTCGTCTGCGCAACGAGCGATCGGCCGGCGCACGAGCGCGTCATCGCGGCACGCGTCGCCGTCGTGCACGCCGCCGCGCTGCGCGACCGGGGTTTGCACGTGCTCTTGATCTTCGACAGCTTGGCGCGCTTTGCCGCGGCGTCGCGCGAGATCGCCGTCGCTCGCGGCGAAAGCACCGGGCGCGGCGGGTATCCGCCCAGCGTCTTCGCACGGATGGCGCGGCTTCTCGAAGTTGCGGGGGCGCTCGACGACGGCTCCATCACGCTCGTTGCGACGATCATCAACGACGGCGACGATCGCGATCCGGTGAGCGAAGCCGCGCGGTCCCTTCTCGACGGGCACATCGCGCTCTCGCGCCGTCTCGCGGAAGCCGGCCGCTTTCCCGCGGTCGACGTACCGGCGAGCTCGAGCCGCACGATGGAGGCGGTCACGGATGCTTCGCACGCTCGGGCCGCGCGCCGGATTCGACGAGCCCTGGCGCTCCTCGCGCGCATCGACGATGCCCGCGCCCTCGGCATCGAGCCGCAGGACGGTCCGGCCCGCAGCGCGGTTTCACTGCAGCCGCGTCTGGACGCGTTCCTGTGCCAGGGAAGCACGGGATCGGAATCCGGCGAGACGATCTCCGAGCTGACGCAGCTCGGCGCGCTCTTGAACGACGATGGAGATTCCTGACAGCGTTGCCGCGGTGATGCGGCGCATTGCGCAGATCGCGATCGGTCCGCGGCTTCGCGATCCGGAATTCGAAGCTGCGTTGACTGCAGCGAAGTCGCCGTCGCGCGATCGAATCGAGCGGGAGGTCGGCGTCAACGCGCGCGCGCTCGGCGTCGATCCGGCGTTACTGGAGGCGATCATCGCGAGTGAATCGGGGTACGACGCAAATGCCACCTCGCGCGCCGGTGCGCGAGGGCTCATGCAGCTCATGCCGCAAACGGCCGCAAGCCTCGGCGTCACCGATGCGTACGATCCGGCACAGAACATCCGCGGCGGTGCGCGTTATCTGCGACGGTTGCTCGATCGATTCGGTACCGTCGAGCTGGCGGTCGCGGCCTACAATGCGGGACCCTCTGCCGTCGAGCGGTACGGCGGCGTTCCTCCGTACGCCGAAACGCAAAACTACGTGCGCGCGGTCATGGCGCGGTACAGGAAGCTGCGCTCGAACGGTAGCGGCGTTCTCAACTCGGCAACCTCGCGATGAGCGCACGATTACATGCCGCTGCGATGATCGAGCGATGATGACGCAGCAGCTCGAGGTCAGCATTCTCGCCGCCCCGCTTGCGGCGATCGATCGGCGCGCGCTCTCGCAAGCCTGGTGCTCGGCACTCCGCCTCGCCCACCGCGGGCGGCAACCTGCGGCGGCGCGGCTTCGTGCGCCGGCGAGCGAAATCGCGCGGCTTCAAGTCCGCCGCGAACGCGCGTTGGAAACGCCGCGCCGTCCGCACCCGCTTCCAACCGGTGCGCAGGCCCGGCGGCCGGCGACTTCGTCCGGCGTTGCCGGCGACGAGAGCCAAGCCGCGGTACGCGCACGGGCGCTGCGGACGACCCTCGCGCAGAGGATCGAGCGAGCCTTCTCGGATCCGATTGGACAACCTCGGCGGGCGACGCTGTCGATCGGGCGCGGAAACGCCCGCGTCGTGGTTCTGCTTCAGACGCGAGGCGATCGTGCGATGCTGCTCGCGCTTTGCCGTCCCGAGTTGCGTGCCGTGGTCGGCCGAGCGTTGGGCGAAGCGCGCATAGGGCTCGCGGCGCGCGGAATCGGCGTCGAGCTGCAGGCGATCGGAGGGCACGCATGTTCCTGAATCCCGCGCTGTCTGCGGCGCTCGACCGGATCGCCGAACGAGCGGACGACGTGCGCCGCGCGTACACGCCCGGGGCCGTCGCGCGCAACGACGACGTCGCGGCGGCGGCGAGCTCCACGGACTTCACGCTCGATCCGCTCGCCGCGGTTGCTCCGGAAGGCTCCTATTTCGTCATCCGCGACGGCCAAGGAAAGACGAGCTTCACGCGCGATGGATCGTTTTCCGTTCGGGACGGCAGGTTGGCCGATGCCCAAGGGCATCCCGTTCTGGGCGCTCGCACTGCCGGCGGCGAGCTCTGCGAACTCGCAGTCGACTCCATCGACGATTCGCTCGGGCGAGTTCGAGATGCAAGCGTCGAGCGCGACGGGACGTTCGTCTATCGCCGCGTCGTCGTCGATCCGCGCAACGCCGCGACGGAATTGCAGCGAGTCGTCGTCGGTCGCGTCGCGCTTGCACGATTTCCCGCCGGAACTCGATTGGAGACGAAGGATGGAAGTCATTTCGCGGCGCCCGCCGGCGTCATGCCTCAGACGGGCTCGCCGGCAGACGGAGCGTTCGCGCCGCTTCTAACAATGCATCGGGAGCGAAGCCGCATCGACGTCGACGAAAGCATCGTGCGGCTGAAGGACGCATATCTTGCCTTCGACGCGCTGCAGGCTGCCGAAGCCGCGAAGGCGCACGTGGGCAAGGCGACGATGGACCTGCTCAAGTGAAGTCGCTCGGCTTCGAGGCGGCTCTCGAGAGCCGCCCCGCCTTCGGCTCCGCTCGGGACGGCAATGGGCACCGGATGAAGCGGATGCGCCGGTCGCGCTTCGAGCGGCGCTCCTCCTTACCGGTCAGCGCGGCCTGCGTCGTCGCCAACGGCATGCGCGAAACGTTGAGCTCGCTGTTCGGTGCGCCGGTGGGCCTGCGCCTGTTCGAGCCGGTCGTTCCGGAGTCCCGAGCGTGGTCGCGAATTTTCGAAAAGGCGCGGCTCTACCGCGTGAGCGGCAACGTGACCGATGCGGCGATCGTGCTGCGCGAAGCGGACGCAGTTGCGTTGGTCACCGCGCTTTTCGGCGAGACGCACGCACCCGCGCCTGCGCGCGCGCTCTCCCCGATCGAATGCGACGTCCTGGACCGCACGGTCCATGCCCTGGCGGCGAATCTGAGCGCCGTTTGCGGCCCGCGCGACGGCCATTGCGTCGAGCGCATCAGCGCAATTACCGGGTTCGTCACGTTCTTCGAACTTTCGCTCGAGGACCCGGCCGGCGTCCGGATAGGGATCGCCCTCTCACGGGATCCTTCGCCGGAGATGCGCGGCTGTTTCGAAGTCGGACATCTCGCCGAGGTGCGCTTCACGGCAAGGGCAACGCTCGACTTGGGAACCGTCGACGCCGCCGCCGTGGCGCGGCTGAAGGTCGGGACGACGCTTCCCATCGAGCTCGCGACCATGCACCGGGCGACTCTTGCGGCGCACGGACGCCGGCTGGCCGGCGGTAGCTGCGGCGTCCGCAACGGCCGGTATGCCTTCTCCATCGAAGCCACCTGAGCGACGGTATGGCGACCGAACCGAAGCGATTCGCCGAGACCGAGAACATCGGCGTACTGATGCATCTTCCGCTCCACCTCACCGTCGAGCTGGGCAGCTGCAAGATGTCGGTCGCCGAACTGCTCAAATTGGGTAGCGGTTCGGTCGTCGAGCTGGACCGGGCCGTCAATCATCCCATCGATTTGCTCGTCAACGGCCGGGCGATCGCGCGGGGCGAGATCGTCGCGGTCGACGAGCGTTTTGCCCTGCGCATCACCGAGCTGCTCCCGCTCGCGGGAAGCTGATGCCGGCCGAACTCTTTTCCGGAACGGGAGCCGGCCACGCGACGGTCCCGCTTGACTTGCTCGTTACGCTCACCATGCTGTCGCTCGTGCCGCTGCTGCTCGTGATGTGCACCTCGTTCGTCCGCATCGTCGTCGTCCTCTCGCTGGTGCGATCGGCGATCGGCGCGTCGGCGCTGCCGCCCAACGCGGTGCTCACCGGCCTCGCGCTGATTCTGACCTTCGTGGTCATGGCGCCGACGGCGCAGCGGATCGGGCGAGAGGCGATCGATCCATATTCGCGCGGCGCGATCGCGCCTTCGCAAGCGGTGACGCGCGCAATCGCGCCCCTGCGCTCGTTCATGCTGCGCCAGACGCGCGCCGCCGACGTGACCCTGTTCGAACGAATATCGAGGCGCCCGGCGCAGGCGCAGATTCCGATGACGGTCCTCGTCCCGGCCTTCGTGGTCGGCGAGTTGCGCAGCGGCTTTGCGATTGGCTTCGCGCTCTATCTGCCCTTCGTCGCGATCGACTTGGCGGTCGCCGCGATGTTAATGGGTCTGGGAATGATGATGCTCAGTCCCCCCGTCGTCTCGTTACCGGTGAAGCTGCTGCTCTTCGTGATGGTCGACGGCTGGGCGATGCTCTGCGGAGGCGTTGTCGCGAGCTTCCGATAAGAGGCTTCCGAATGCGAATTAGCGATGCGCTGGCGACGCAGCGGCCGTTCTTCTCGTTCGAGTTCTTTCCGCCCAAGGACGAGGAAGGCTCGCGGCGGCTCGTCGAGACGATCGAAGCGCTGCAGCCGTTGCGCCCGGCCTTCGTGTCGATCACCTACGGTGCCGGCGGATCGACTCGAGCGCGTACCCTCGCCCTGGCCAAAGAGATCGGGCAGCACATCGGCCTGACGGTCGTTGCGCACGTCACCTGCATCGGTGCGGATCGTACGCAACTGCGCGAGCTCTTCGACGACTTGGCGCGCGCCGGCATCGAGAACGTGCTCGCGCTGCGGGGCGATCCTCCGGCGGGCGCTCGTTTCGAGCCGGCGCCGGGAGGCTTCGCGCATGCCGCCGAGCTGATCGGAATGTTGCGCCGCAACTACGGGTTTTGCATCGGAGCGGCCTGCTACCCGGAGAAGCATCCGGAGGCGGCGACCCTCGACGAAGATCTGCGAAATCTCAAGCGGAAGGCGGACGCCGGCGCGGATTTTCTCATCTCGCAACTCTTTTTCGATAACGAGCATTTCTTTGAGTTCGATCGGCGCGCGCGAGCCGCCGGTATCGAGCTGCCGATTCTTCCGGGGTTGATGCCGATTACGAACTTCGCGCAGATCCAGCGTTTCGTCGCGATGTGCGGCGCGAGCATACCTCCAAAGCTCCGCGTCGAGATGGAGGCCCGCAAGGGCGACGTGAAGGCCGTCGAGGACCTCGGCGTTGCTTATGCCTCGATGCAAGCGCTCGGATTGCTGCAGGCGGGAGTCCCGGGCATCCATTTTTATACGTTGAACCGCTCGCCGGCGACGCGCGCGATCGTTTCCTCGCTGCTCGCAGCCAGTGCGTGGCGGCCGGTCTTCGCACCCAACATAACAATCCGGTAACGCCGTCGTAATCCTCCGACGGTACCGTTGGGGCGTGGACGTCCTGGACGGGCTGTTGCACGACGCGCTGATCACGACCGCCACGATTGCCTTGCCGGTATTGGGCGTTGCGGCATTGATCGGCACGGCCATTGCCGTCGTGCAGGCCGCGACGCAAGTGCAGGAGCAAACGCTAACGCTGTTGCCGAAGATCGTCGCCGTCGGCTTGATGGTCGCGTTCTTCGGCGACGCCGCGATGCATCTGCTCGCCGCGCTCTTCGACCGCGCCCTGGCCGCCATTCCCGCGTTCAATGCCGCATGGTGACGACCGTACTGGTCTTTGCACGCTGCGCCGGCTTCGTCTTTCGAGCCCCGGGTTTTTCGCACCCGGCCGTTCCGGCGCCGCTTCGTGCCGGTTTCGCGCTGGCGCTTGCGGAGGCGATCGCACCCGGAGTGCGATGGCACGCGCTCGACCTCGACGGCGCCGCGCTGGTCCTTGCGGCGAGCACCGAATTTTTGCTCGGTGCCGCGCTCGGCACGACGGCGTCGCTCATCTACGACGCCGCCTACGCCGGCGGGCGGGTCGTCGATGATTACGTCGGCGTGAAAGCGATTGCGCCCAGCCTCCAGCTCGTTGCCCCGAGCGGGTTCGGGCGCGTTTGGTCGCTCGCATTTACCGGCGGGTTCTTTCTATCGGGCGCCTATCGGCTCGCGTTGCTCGGCTTCGCGCAGAGTTTTTCCGGCATTCCCCTCGCGGCCCCGCTGCATCCCAACGGCTGGGGCGCGTATGCCGGTCTCTTCGCCGTCACCATCGTTCGCGTTGCGCTGCAGATCGCGGCGCCGGCGGTGGCCTTCGCCTTCGTCATCCAGATCGCGTTAGGCGCGCTTTCGCGCGTCGTTCCGCGATTCGGGAGCTTCACGCTCGCTTTTCCGCTCGCGTTTGCGGCGGCACTCGTCGCCACCGCGATTACGGCGCCGCTCGTCGCCGCGCACGCACCCGCGCCGCTGCTGACGATTCCGTAGCGCCCCGCATGAGTGACGTCTCGGAGAAGCCTTTCGAAGCGACGCCGCGCCGCATGGCCAAGGCGCAACGCGAGGGCAACGTCGCGCGTTCGAACGAGCTGGCTGCGAACCTATCGTTTGCGGCGGCCGTGCTGACGCTCGTGGCCGTCGTGCCGGCACTCGCCGCGGCCGGTGCCGACGTCATCGCGACGTCGCTGTCGGGGCGGACGCCCTATGCGGCGTCGCTCATCACGGGAATTGCGCTTCTGCCCGTCGGCGCGGCCGCGGCCGGCGGAGCGCTCGGCAACCTGGTGCAAAACGGCGGCCTGGCCGGAGTCAACCTGGCGATGACGTTCGAGCGGCTCAATCCCGTTGAGGGCCTCAAGCGCATCCTTTCGCGCGAAACGTTCGCGCATTCACTGCGAGCGTGTCTAGCCTTTCTCTGCGCGGGCGCTGCGATGGCGCCGTTGCTCGCCCGCGACGCATCGGCGTTGCTCGACGCCACGACGCTCGAGGGAGTCGCCGCGGCAGCCTGGACGGGCGCGCGCCAGGTCGCGCTGGCCGCGCTTTTCGTGGGTTGTTGCTTCGCGATTGCGGAGTATGGCGCGGCTCGCCGCCTGTGGCTTCAGCGGCTGCGGATGTCGTTCGAAGAGCGCAAGCGCGAGGCAAAGGAAGAAGAGGGTGACGCAGCCGCGCGCGGACGCCGGCGCGCGCTCCATCGCGCGCTCCTGCAAGGAGGAATGCGGCGCCTCAAAGACGCCGCATTCGTCGTCGCAAATCCGGCGCACGTCGCCGTCGCTCTGGAATACCGTCCGCCCGCCGTTGCGGTGCCGCGCGTCCTGCTGCGTGCCGCCGACGCATTGGCAGTGCGCGTACGCGAGGCGGCCGCGAGCTACGGCATACCGGTCGTCGAAAACGTCTGGCTGGCGCGCGCGCTCTATCGCGACGGGCGCGCAGGCGAACCGATTCCCCACGCGCACTACGTCGCCGTCGCGGAAATCGTTGCGGCGTTGATGCGCGCCGAAGAGCTTCGGTCATGACCTCGCCACGGCGAGCGGTTTACGCGTTTGCCGCGCTCCTGCTGACGATCGTCGCGATCCTGATCGTCCCACTTCCGCCATGGCTGCTCGATCTGCTGCTCGGCGTGAACATTTTCGGCTCGGCGCTCGTGCTCTTGTTATCGGTTACGGTCGAGGATCCGCTCGAGTTCTCGGCGTTCGCACCGGCATTGCTGGTGGCAACGCTCTTCCGGCTCTCGCTCGACGTTTCGGCGACGCGATTGATTCTCACCGCGGGCGCGACGCCCGGGGCGGTCGGCGCAGTAATTCCGGCGTTCGGCGAGTTCGTCATTCGCGGAAATCTGATCGTCGGCTTGATCGTGTTCTCGATTCTGGTGACGATCCAGTTCGTCGTCATCGCGAGCGGCTCGCAACGCGTTGCGGAAGTGGCGGCTCGCTTCACGCTCGACGCGATGCCCGGAAAGCAGATGGCGATCGACGCCGACGTCCACGCGGGGGTCCTCGATGCCGACGGCGCCCGCCGCAAGCGCGAAGCCGTCCAGCGCGAAGCCGATTTCTACGGCGCGATGGACGGAGCCGGCAAGTTCGTGAAAGGCGACGCCGTCGCGGCCCTGGTCATCGTCGCGCTCAACTTGATCGGCGGCGTCACCGTCGGAGTTGCGTATCACGGCTTCTCGCCGATCGATGCGTTGAACACGTATGCCCTGCTCTCGATCGGCAACGCGTTGGTCACGACGCTTCCGGCCTTCCTCATCTCGACGGCGATGGGCATGATGGTCACGCGCGTCGCCTCCGACGGTGCGCTCGGCGCGGATCTCGCGGCGCAGCTCTTCGGCCGTCCGGATGCGCTGCGCAGCGCGGGCGCGCTCTTGCTCGCGCTCGCGCTCGTTCCGGCTTTGCCGCGGCCCTTGTTCTTGACGCTCGGCATCGCGGCGTTTCTGGCGGCGCACACGGCGTCGAGCCAGCGCCGGCGGCGCGAAGCGCAAGCCGCCGGCGCGCGCGAGCGGATCAAACGCAACGCGATGCGCCGTCCGGAACTCGCGCTGGGTCTGGTCGGGGTCGACGCAATCTCGATCGAAATCGGGGCCGACCTCGCGCAGTTGCTCGCGCAACCGCTCGCCGATGCACTGCTCGATCGCATCGGCGAGGTTCGTCGCGCGCTCGCCGCCGACATCGGCGTCGTTCTTCCCGGCGTGCGCCTGCGCGACGATCTCACGCGCGAGCCGCGCAGCTACGGCATTCGCGTTCGCGACCGGCTCGCCGGAGCGGGGAGGCTCGAGCTCGAGCGTCTGCTTGCCGTCGCCGATGAATCGGTCCTCGCGCGCTTTCACGCGCAGTTGGAACGCGAACCCGTTTACGGGCTGCCGGCGGCATGGATCGTGCCCGACATGCGCGAGCAGGCCGTCAACGCCGGTGCGCTCGTATTCGACCCGATCTCGGTGCTCGGCTCGCATCTCGCCGAGATCGCCCGCACGCATGCGGCCGAGCTGGTCGGCCGTCAAGAGCTGCAATCGCTGCTCGAGCATCTGCGCTCGACGGTACCGGCGCTGGTGAAGGAAGTAGGCGGGGAAGCGCTGCCGTTCGGGGCGCTGCATCGGGCCTTTGCGTTGCTGCTGCGCGAGGGCGCGTGGCCGCGCGACCCGATCGCGGTGCTCGAGGCGATGCTCGAGGCACGCACTCACGATCCGAGCGAGCTCGCCGAAGCGGCGCGACGAGCGATCGTACCGGACCTGCTGCGGCGCCGCGGCGTCGTGCAGTTGGAGCCGCAGATCTTTGAGGGCGAGTTCGAACGAAAGCTCGCGGCGGCGTGGTGCCGCTACGGCAGCGACGGACTCGAGCCGGCGACGGCCTTGGCCTTGCGCGCGCGGATCGAAACGTACGCAGCGACGACCCCGCGCGATCGCGCCGCCGTCATCTGCACCGCCGCCCTGCGCCCGTTACTCGCCGATTTCTTGGTGCGTTCGGGAGTTCGGGTCAGCGTCTACGCCTACGGCGAGCTGCCCAACGAGATCACGCTTGCGCCCGCCGAGGTCATCGCGGAAACGGAACCGAACGCGCAGGTGGCGAGCTGCAGGGAGCGATGAGCGACGGAGATAGAACTTTGCGATTGAGGAGCGACGCGGCAATGCGCATGAAAAAAGCCGGCGGCGCCGCGCGTGTCCGCGTTGCAGGCCGCTCGTGCGCCTGACGGCGCTGGACTGGGTCATCGTCGTCGTCTCGTTGGGCGTGAGTTTCGTGCCCGCGCTCGTGCTGGCGCGGCGCGCCGGGCGCAACATCACCGAGTTCTTCGCGGCCGGCCGCCAGGCGCCGTGGTGGCTCATCGGCATCTCGCTCGTCGCCACCACGTTTTCCACCGATACCCCCAATCTCGTCACGAACTTGGTGCGCGACGGCGGCGTGGCCGCGAACTGGGCCTGGTGGTCGTTCCTGCTCACCGGAATGGCGACCGTCTTTTTCTACGCGCGGCTCTGGCGCCGCTCGCGCGTGCTCACCGATCTCGAATTTTACGAGCTGCGCTACGCCGGCCGCGCGGCGTCGTTCGTGCGCGGCTTTCGCGCGATCTATCTCGGCCTGTTCTTCAACTGCTGGATCATTGCGACGGTCAACCTGGCGCTGGTGAAGATCGCCGGAATCCTTTTCGGCTGGCCGCGCTTCGAGACGCTGGCGATCTCCGTCGTGGTTCCGATCGTTTTTGCCGCGACCGCCGGGCTGTGGGGCGTGATGGTCACCGACATGATTCAGTTTTGCATCACGATGAGCTCGGCGTTCGCCGCCGCCTACTTCGCGATCCACGCACCGGGCGTCGGCGGCCTGCACGGACTCGTGACGCACGTCGCGCATGCGAATGCCGGCGCGCTCTCGATTCTGCCGAACTTCAGCGATTGGCGTACGGCGCTGGGGATCTTCGTCATTCCGGTTACCGTGCTGTGGTGGTCGGTGTGGTATCCGGGCGCCGAGCCGGGGGGCGGCAGCTACGTCGCGCAGCGCATGCTGGCGGCGCGCAGCGAGTCCGACGCGCTCTTCGGCACGTTTGCCTTTCAAGTGATGCACTACGCGTTGCGTCCCTGGCCCTGGATCGTCGTCGCGCTCGCGTCGACGATCGTCTATCCGAGCCTGCACGACATCCAGCTGCGCTTCCCCAACGTCCCGCCGGCTCTGATCGGCAACGACATCGCCTATCCGGCGATGCTCGTCTTCCTGCCGGCGGGCTTTGCCGGCTTCATGGTCGCGGGCATCTTCGCGGCGTATCGTTCGACGATCGAAACGCATCTCAACTGGGGCACGTCCTATCTCGTGCACGATTTCTACCAGCGCTTCGTGGCGCCGAACGCAACTCAACGCGAGCTGGTCTTCGCCGGGCGCATCGTCACCGCACTGCTGATGGTGCTGGGGGTGCTGTTCACGCTCGCGCTCGACAATGCGCACAACGCGTTCAACCTGCTGCTCTCGATCGGCGCGGGAACCGGCTTGATCTACCTTTTGCGCTGGTTCTGGTGGCGCATCAATGCCTGGAGCGAGGTGAGCGCGATGCTCGCCTCGTTCGTCGTCGCGCTAGGCTTCTTCGTCGCCGCCAAGCTCGGCCACACGATCGGCACGAGCGCGGCGCTGCTAACCACGATCGCGATCACGACGATCGTCTGGATCGCGGTGACGTACCTCACCCCGCCGGTCGAGGGAAGCGTGCTCGCCGGCTTCTACGAAGCCGTGCGCCCCGCCGGTCCCGGCTGGGCGGCGATTCGCCGCCGGTACGCGCTCGCGCCGTCGCCCGATTCGATGCCGCTCGCGCTCGCCGGCTGGGTCTTTGGGTTGGCCTCGGTCTACGGCGCGCTTTTCGCGGCGGGCGCGTTCGTCTACGGCCGCACGTACCAAGGCATCTTCTGGAGCGCGGTCGCCGCCGCGGCGATCGTCGGCCTGCTCGCGAGCGGGCGTCGTCTCTGGTCGCCGTCGGCAGGCCCGGCGCCCGTCGAAGGCTAAGCTCCACCGGCTCCATGAACTGGAAGAACCTCAAGGCGCCGTTCAAGGCGCTCGTCATTGTCGCAATCTGCGGCCTGTCGATTTGGCAGGCCTTCCCCGTGCAGTCGAAGATTCGGCTCGGGCTCGATCTGCAGGGCGGTGCGCGTCTCTTGCTTCAGCTCTATCCCACGGCCGAGGTTCCGCAGATTACCGCCCAGATTCAGGCTCAGACACGCGAAGTGATCGATCGCCGCATCAACGGCTTGGGGGTCGCCGAGCCGTCGATCAGCAACGTCGGCATCGACCGGATTCTCGTCGAGCTGCCGGCGGTGAAGAATCCCGATCAAGCCGAGCAAGTGCTCAAGCAGGTCGCGGTGCTCGAATACAAGATCGTACCCTTCGACGTGATGCAGAAGGCCGATGCGGACGTCGCGCTGCTCGCGCAGCCGAACGTTCCGGCGAAGGACCGCGCGGCCGCCGAGCTCTACGTTGCCCAAACGGCGTACGAGAAGAGCGGCAGCGTCGTCTATCAGGGCAAGGATCTCAAGGGCGCGCAGGCCAGCTTCGATCAGGCCGGCCGCCCCGACATCACCTTCCAAACGAAGGACCCGGCGAGGTTCGGCAAGCTCACGACGGCCAATCTGCAAAAACCGCTGGGGATCTTTCTCGACCACCGCTACCTCTCGGCGCCGATCATTCAGAGCGCGATTTACGACAGCGGTCAAATCACCGGACAGTTCACTCAAGACGAGACCGTGACGCTGGCCAACGAGCTCAACGCCGGCGCGCTGCCGGTCAGCGTGAAGATCGTCGAGAAGGAGACGATCGGACCGACGCTCGGCAAGATCGATCTGATCCAGTCGATGCGCGCGGCGGCACTTGGTTTGAGCCTCGTCCTGCTCTTCATGATCTTCGTCTATCGTTTGCCCGGCCTCCTTGCCGATCTCGCGCTCGCGATCTACGTGTTGATCATGATGGCGATTCTCTCGGTCTCGCAAGCGAGCTTGACGCTGCCCGGCATTGCCGGCTTCGTGCTCTCGATCGGCATGGCAGTGGATGCCAACGTCCTGATCTTCGAACGCATCAAGGAAGAGCTTTGGAACGGCAAGACGATTCGCGCGGCGGTGCGCGTCGGCTTCCAGCGCGCCTTTTCGGCCGTCTTCGACAGCCACTTCACCACGATCGTCGGCGCGGGCGTGCTCTACATGCTGGGCACCGGAACGGTCAAAGGCTTCGCGTTCACGCTTTTCTGGGGCACCGTCGTCTCGCTCTTCACCGCGGTCTTCATAACGCGCTTCTTCGTCGACGCGCTGGTCGACACGAACCTCCTGACGGCGCCTGAGTTTTACGGCGTCAAGCGCTCCGAGGTCGGCATCTTCGCCAAGGGCGCCGCGGCGCAGACCCGAGCGTAAGCAATGCTCTTTCGACGGCTCAACTGGAATATCGTCGGCTGGTTCCAAATCGTCCAGACGATCTCGGGGCTGGTCATCGCTCTCGGCATCGGCTCGATGATCTACCACGGCTTCGCCGGCGGTCACGGGTTCCAAGCGAAGAACATGCTGCGCCTGGGACTCTCGTTCACCGGCGGCACGGACATCACGGTGCAGTTCACGCAACCGGCGACGGTTCAAAAAGTGACGCAAGCGCTCGCGCCGCTGCAAATGACCGAAGCACGCATTACGACGGCCGGTTCCGACGGCAAGGGCTTCGTGATTCAGACGCAGACGGCCTACGCCAATAACTCCGCGCCGGTTTGGAACGCGCTCAATACGGTCGCGCCGGTCGACCGCGCCGCCTCGCAGATTACCTCGGTCGGGCCGTCGCTGGGCCGCGAATACCTCAGCAAAGCGCTCTGGGCGCTCGTCATTGCGCTCGGCATCCAGTTCATTTACATCGCCTTCCGCTTCGGCTGGAACTACATTTTCGGCTTGGTGACGGTCATCGCGCTGGTGCGCGATGCGCTGATGATGATCGGCATCTACTCGCTCGCCGACCGGCGCGCCGACGACGCCTTCCTGGCCGCGGTCCTCACCGTCATCGGCTACTCGGTGATGGACACGATCGTCATCCTCGACCGGATCCGGGAGAATACCAAGCTCATGGCCGGGGCGACCTACGATACGATCGTCAACGAGTCGATCAAACAGACGATGACGCGCTCGTTCAATACGCTGGCGACGGTCGTCATCACGCTGGTCGCGCTGCTGGCGCTGGGCGGCGCGAGCCTCAAGAACTTCGCTTTTGCGCTGCTCGTCGGCATCTGCTCGGGCGGTTACCACTCGATCTTCTACTCGGCCCCCCTCGTGCTCGTCTTCCGCAAGCGTCAGCTCGAAGCCGCGGCGCGCCGCCGTCGCGCCGGGCTCGCACAGGACCGCACGATCACCGCGCGCTCGCGCTCCGAGTCGACCGCGCTGCAGAGCCGCAGCGGCGTCGCGCGCGAGGACATCGTCGCCGCGCGGCGCGAGCGCCGCCAGAAGGCCAAGGCCGCCCGCGGCGTCACCGTCGTGGCGCCGCCGAGGTATCGCCGGAAACGCGACGAGGCCGCCGGGGGAGTCGCGCTCGAAGAGCCCTATGCGGGCGACGAAACGATCGATCCGCTCGACGCGCAGCGCGCCGGTTTGCACGACGCCGCGCTGGAGCAAGGTCATGAAGAAATCGCGCTCAACCTCGACGAGATCCCTTCGCCGCTCGACGCCGTTGGGGATGGCTCGGAAGAAGCCTCGAAGCGAGATCGCCCCTAAGGGGCTGCCCTCACCGACGCGCTCGGAAGCCGCCTTCGAGGCGGCGCTGCTCAACTTTTCCTCGATCGGCGCGCAAGCCGCTCGCGCTCCGGCGAGCGCCATCGACCCGGCTGCGGAGTTCGTCGAGCGCGCCTTCGCCAAGAGCGAGGAGTATCTGCGCGATCCCTATTCGACGATCGGCGATGCCCCGCGCTTCCATACGAAAATCGCCGGCGTTTCCTTCGAGGGGCGCCAGGACGTCATCGCGGGCCTGCGCGCAGGCGCGCTGCTCGAGCTGCGCCGGGAGCCGGAGAATCCGCACGATCGCAATGCGATCGCCGTACGCTACGGCAATCTTCAGCTCGGTTTTCTCAACAAGCGCCTTGCCGCGCACATCGCGCCGCTGATCGACGCCGGGGCGCGTTACGGCGCCCACGTCGCGTCGTTGACCGGGGGCCCCGAATACGCCAAGCATCGCGGGGTCAACATCCTCGTCGAACGCGAAGCAACCCTTCGCTTCGACGAGCCCGGCGCCGCCGGGAACCGCGCGCCTGCGGCGATCGGCGCAACGAAACTCGCCGCTGCGGACGACGGCGCCCTCGATGCGGAGCGGGTACGTTGCGCGCTCATCGGTTCGGCGCAGCCGCACGACGCACAGCGCGCGGTGCTCGAGCGCGTGGAAGCCGGAAAGAACACGCTCGCCGTCCTGGGGACGGGGAGGGGCAAATCGTTCTGCTTTCAGTTTGCCGCGGCGATGCGCGCGTTCGCCGGGGGCGGCAAGACGCTGGTGATCTATCCCCTGCGCGCGCTGGCCAACGATCAGTACGAAGCGCTGCGGCGGATGCTCGATCCGCTTGGATTACGCTGCTTTCGCGCGAACGGGTCGCTCGACAACGAGGAGCGCGAGGAGCTTTTCACGGCTCTGCGCGAGGGAGCCTGGGACGTGGTGCTCGCAACGCCGGAGTTTCTGGAGTTTCATCGCGACGCGTTACGCGGGCGTAGCGTGCCCTCGTTCGCGGTCATCGACGAAGCGCACCACCTGCATGAATCGCGCCATCGCGCCGCCTACGCGCGATTGGCCGCGACCATCGCCGCGCTCGGCAACCCGCAAGTGCTGGCGCTCACCGCGACGGCCGGCGACGAAGCCTTCCGCCGGATCGTCGAGGAGCTGCGGATCGATGCCTGGGTGATCGATCCGACCGTACGTGAGAATCTCGAAGTCGTGGACGCGCGCGGACGCAGCGACAAGCAGGCTTATCTGATCGAGCTCTTCGGCGAGCGCTCGCGCGCGCATGCGAAGGGCATCGTCTATTGCAATTCGCGCGCGGAGGCCACCAACGTTGCGCGCCGCCTGCGCAAGCAGCTCGGCAACGAGGTGATGTTCTACCACGGTAAGATGCCTAACTCCGAGCGGCTGGACGTCGAGCGATTCTTTCGCGACGGAGCCTTGCGCGTCGTCGTCGCAACCTCGGCCTTCGGCGAAGGCATCGACCTGCCCGACGTTGCCGACGTCGTGCTGTACCATCTCAACTTCGACTTCGGCGAGTTCAACCAGCAAGCGGGCCGGGCCGGACGCGACGGCGCTCCGGCGCGAATCCATCTGCTCTTCGGTCAGAAGGACCGGTCGCTCAACGAGTTTTTGATCGACGTCGATGCCCCGCCGCTCGAGGTGTTGCGCGAGCTGTACCGCGGCATGAAGAGGCTTGCGCCTGACGGCCTCTTGCGCGGCAGCGATGCCGACATCGCCGGAATCCTGGATCTCGAACGCGTCCGCGACCGCACCGTGAGCGCGGCGCTGCGGATCTTCGCCGATTCCGAGCTTCTCGAGCTGGGCGAGGACGACGACGGGCGTTACGTGCGCTTTCGTCCGGTCGCCGGGCGCGTCGAGATGGAGCGCAACGAGCGCTTCGCCGAAGGCGAGGCGACGCGCGAAGCGTTTGCCGATTTCTGTAAGGTCGCGCTGAGCGCGCCGGTCGCCACGCTCGAACGCATCATCAACCGGCCGATCTACCCGTCGCGCGTCGATCTGCGCCGCTAACCGAACGCTCCGGCCTCGCGCGCCCGCGTCCGATCACGCGATCACGCGGGTCATTTCGTTCTCGTCGACGTTGCGGTAGAAGTCGTTGTCGGTCTCTTTGACCCCGGCGTCGGCCCACGGATCGATCTCGCGGCGATCCGTCGGCAGATGGACGGTCGGGCCGGCGGCATCGGAGTAATCGGACCCGCCGAAGGGTTCGAAATCGTCGCTCTCGCGATGCGCGAGCACGAGATCGCGTACCGCGTCACCGGCCGCGCTCGCGTCGCCGCGAAGCTCGCCGTCCAAGCGCCCGTCGCTTGCCAAGGTGTCGTAAAAGGCGATCGCCGGACGATCGGCTTGCCACGGCATGTCCTTCGTGCGCTCGGGCGAGCGTACCATTCCGTCGATCGCGCGCGCATCGTCGCGCACCGCGGCGCGCACGCCGGTTTTTCCGGCTTCGGTCGCCACGTCGTCGTTGAGGCGTTTGATCGCTTCCTCCGCGCGCTCGATCTTCGCCGGCGCGAGATCGAGCACGTCGAAGGCCGCCGCCGGCCCAAAACGTCCCAGATCGCCGGCGTCGTACTTGGTGCGCATGACGTCGGCAGTGACGGCCTTGGCCATTGCACGAGGATCGTTCTCGTGGGTTGCGATCGCATGCGCCACGTCGCTCGGTACGCCCGGCGCGAGCATCGTCTCGGGACTCGCGGCGAGATAACGTACGCCGGCGTGCGACAACGCGTCCGCAAAGCCCATCGTATCCATCAAGCATTGATTGGCGACGACGCCGTCGATGCCGCGTGCCGCATCTTCGGGATGCTCTTGCGCGTGCAACTCGACGCCTCGAGCGATGGCGCGGGCAATGTCGGGCATGGCCATCACGCGACCGTCGCCGGTCTCGAGGCCGCCGCCGTCTCCTCCGCCGTGATCGACGAGATCGATCCAGGTCTGCTTCGCGCCGCTTGCTTGGGCATTGTCGAGCGTGTGGGCGACGAATCGCGCGAGATTCGCGGAGCTGCTCATCGCATGCGCTCGGCTCAGCTGGACGCGGGCAACGTCGCCGTCCGCGATCGTGTACTGTTCCGTGTGCAGCGCGCCGGAAACGATCGCGTCGCCCTCGGCGCGCAACCGCGTCGTATCTTGGACGGTGAATTCGATGCGCGCGTCGCGCGCGCTGGTGCGCAGCGCCTGCGAGAGCGTCGATTCTTGAATGGCGTCGAGATTGTTGTCGCCGTCGCGATAGATCCCGAATTCGAGCGATCGGCGAGACGGCGTAACGGTGACGTTCTGCAGCATAAGACCTCCCGGCGTAGTGAGACGGGAGGCTACTGCGACGAGCCCTTCGACCGGCTAGTCCTACGAAACGCGTAGCGGCTTCGCGATGCGCTTGTTAGGATGGTGTGCGAGGCGAGTATTTGCGATGAGGCATCGAACAGACGTTCGGAATGTAGCGCCCTCTTTTCGGGAAACTATCCGCTCGTGACGAGGGATCACGACGTCGTCGTCCTTGGTGCCGGTCTGGCCGGCATGCGCGCCGCACTGGAGGCCGCCCGCGAGGGTGCCGACGTGGCGATCGTCACCAAGGTTCATCCGATTCGCAGCCACTCGAGCGCCGCGCAAGGCGGCATCAACGCCGCCATCGGCGAGCTCGACAGCTGGGAGTCCCACGCCTTCGACACGATCAAGGGCAGCGATTATCTCGCCGATCAGGATGCCGTCGAGGTGATGTGCCGCGAGGCTCCGAGGGACATCATCGAGTTCGAGCACATGGGCGTGATCTTCTATCGCGGGCCCGACGGGAAGCTCGGCACGCGCGCGTTCGGCGGCGCATCGCAGGCCCGCACGTATTTCGTGGGCGACATCACCGGGCAGGCGCTGCTCGTCACGCTCTACGACCAGATTCTCAAAGCCGGGGTGAAAGTCTACGAAGAGTGGTTTGCGACCAAGCTCTTCATGGACGGCGGCGCGTGCCGGGGGTTGGCGGCGCTCGAAATGGTCACCGGCGAGCTCCATCTGCTACGCGCCAAAGCGGTCGTCGTTGCGAGCGGCGGCCTCGGCCGGCTCTTCGAGCCCAGCACCAACGCACTGATCTGCACGGGCGACGGTTACTCGCTGGCTTACCGCGCCGGCGCACCGCTCATGGACATGTCCATGGTGCAGTATCATCCTACGACGCTGGCCGGAAGCGGCTTTCTGATGACCGAGGCGGCGCGCGGCGAGGGTGCCTATCTGCTCAACTCGCTCGGCGAACGTTTCATGAAGAAGTACGCGCCGAACAAGATGGAGCTGGCGGCGCGCGACGTCACGTCCCGGGCCGAAGCGACCGAGATCGCCGAAGGCCGCGGCATCGACGGTAACGTCCTGCTCGACCTGCGCCATCTCGGCGCCGACATCATCTTGAAAAAGCTCCCGCAGATTCACGAGATGGCGCTCGATTATCTCGGCATCGACCTGATGAAGGAGCCGGTGCCCGTTCGGCCCGGCATGCATTACCAAATGGGCGGGATCAAAACCGACGTCGAGGGCACCACCGCCATTACGGGGCTCTATGCCGCGGGCGAAGTCGCTTGCGTCAGCGTGCACGGCGGAAATCGCCTCGGCGCCAACTC
This sequence comes from Vulcanimicrobiota bacterium, assembly GCA_030041115.1. Lineage (GTDB taxonomy): Bacteria > Vulcanimicrobiota > Vulcanimicrobiia > Vulcanimicrobiales > Vulcanimicrobiaceae > Cybelea. The sequence goes on from JASHOM010000044.1 coordinate 19,627, forward strand.
CTTGCTCGATACGATCATCTTTGGCCGCCGTTCCGGGCGGGCCTCGGCCGGGTACGCGAAGGGCACGCCCGCGAGCGGCGGCGGCGAGGACCTCCTGCGCGCCGAGCAGCAGCGTCTGGAAGCGCTGCTGGCGCGGCCGTACACCGGCGAAACCTGCGCGGGGCTTCGACTCGAGCTGGCGACGATGATGGACCAAAAAGTCGGGTTGTACCGCAGCGAAAAGGGCTTGAGCGAGGCGCTCGAAACTCTGCAGCGGCTTCGCAAACGCTACGAGAACGTCGCGGTCAGCGACAAGGGACGCGTTTTCAACCAGGCGCTGACCTTCGTATTGGAGCTCGGCTTTCTCTTAGACTGCGGCGAGGCGATCATCCGCGACGCGCTCGTGCGTAAGGAGAGTCGCGGCGCCCACACTCACATCGATTACCCCGAACGCAACGATCGCGACTGGCTCAAGCATACGCTGCTCACGTTCCGCGGCGATCAGGAGCCGCAGATCTCGCACGTCCCGGTCACCATTACTCGCTGGCAACCCGAGGTACGCACCTACTGATGGAGTTTACGATCAAAGTCGGGCGCTACAACCCCGAAGGCAGCTACGCCGAGAGCGCGGTTGCGGGCGCACCGTTCCCGTCGCCCTGGAATGCCTCTCCGATACGGCGCTACCAGACCTACACCGTGGACTTGCCCGAGCACGCAGTCGTCTTGGACGCGCTCATTGCGATTCGCGAATATCAGGATCCCTCGCTGGCCGTCCGGTGCGCGTGCCGCAGCGCAATTTGCGGGTCGTGCGGCATGTGGATCAACGGTCATGCGAACCTTGCCTGCAAGAGCAAGCTCGCCGCCTTTACCAAAGACGGCAAAACGCGCGTCGAATCGCCGCCCTCGATGCCGGTTATTCGCGATCTCGTTTGCGACATGGCGCCGTTCTGGGCGAAGCACTTGGCGGTAAAGCCGTGGCTGCAGAACAAACAGCCCGTCCCGCCGCCGGATCAAGAGTACCGCGTCCCGAACGATTCCATGGAAGAGCTCATTCAAGAGGTGAGCTGCATTAGCTGCGGCGCCTGTTTGATGGATTGCGAGTCGTTTGCGGTGAATTCCAACTTCCTCGGGCCGCAGGCGCTCGCGCAAGCCTACCGGTACGTCGGCGATCCGCGCGACGCGCAGACGAAGGCGCGGCTCGACGAACTCAGCGGTCCCGGCGGAATTTGGGATTGCACGCACTGTTTCGAGTGCGTGCAACAATGTCCCAAGGGGGTCGCGCCGCTCGAACAGATTCTCAAGCTGCGCAAGCTCGCCGTCGACGCGGGTTACACGCACAACCCCGGTACGCGCCACGCCGACGCCTTTGCCGAATCGGTCAAGCAGAGCGGCCGGCTCAACGAGCTGACGCT
>JASHOM010000045.1 GCA_030041115.1 Vulcanimicrobiota bacterium
GCTCACCGTCGCGCTCTTCTCGTCGGCGGTCGCATCGATCTCCTTGACGTTTCCGGCTTTGCGTGGAATCAGCCGAAAGCGGGCAACGTCGCCGTCCTCCGAGAGGAGCGTCACGACGTACACGGCCTGCCACCTCGCGGGATTTTCGATATGTGCGTAGAGCTTATCGAACTGCTGCGCGATCAGTGGGACGCCGCCGGTGAAGACGACTTTCGTGCGGTCGGGCTCCTTGTAGTAGTACGTCCCGACCAGATCGGCCGAGAGAAACGGGAACGAGCTCATCGCGACGTGCGCGCGCAGCGTCGCCGTAAAGGAGTGCAGGTTCGGGTTGACCGCCGCCATCCGGGCCAGCAGCAGCGCCGCCGTCGTCGCGGCCGCCAGCAGCATCATGCGAAGTGCTCCAGCGCCGCGTCGACCTCGGCGCGCACGGTCGCGTCCGGTTCCGACGACCGGTGGCCGCGCAGTGCGGCTACGGCGCGCGGCGAGCCGATCCGTCCGAGCGCCCACGCAACGTGAGCCCGGACCATCGGATGCGGATCGGCGCGCAGGCTCTGCGCGAGCGCGTCGACCGCCGACCGGTCGAGCGCGTTGCCCAGCGCCACCGCGGCGTTCCGGCGCAAAACCGCCGCGCCGCGCCAGCCCATCGCCGTTGCCCGATATCGTCGCTTGAAATCGCTGCTGCGCAAGCGCAGCAGCTCCAGGAGCGACGGTCGCGCGGCTGCGAAATCTTGCGCGGCCCATTGCGAAGGAGCTGCGGGCGCGCGCGCCGTCGGCGGACAAACCACTTGGCAAATGTCGCATCCCCAGACCCAGTCGCCGATGAGCGGGCGCATGGCGCGCGGAATCGAGCCGGTTCGCTGGGTCAGGTCGGATATGCAACGCGTCGCGTCGATCGTGTAGTCGCCGCGCAGCGCTCCCGTCGGACACGCGTCGACGCAGCGCCTGCACGCACCGCAGCTCTTGCGCAGCGGCGCATCGACCGGCAACTCCAGCGTCGTCAGGATCTCGCCGAGAAAGACGAACGACCCCAGCGCCGGCGCAATGAGATTCGTGTGCTTTCCGACCCAGCCGAGACCGGCGCGAGCGGCGAAGGCTCGCTCCGCCAGCGGACGCGTATCGCAGACGAGCGCGGTAACCGGTCCGCCGGCCGCCGCATCGATTTCGCTCGCCACGTCTCCCAGCAGCCGCTGCAGACGGCGGTGGTAATCCGCCGACCAGGCATAATTCGAAACGCGCCCGCGCAACGGCGCGTTCTCGCGCGGCGGCGCGGTTCCGTACGGCAGGGCGACGCACAACAGGCTGCGCGCGGCCGGCAGGAGCGCGCGCGGATCGCTGGCTTGACCGGCATAGAGCGAGCCGTAGCCCCACGTCGCGAGATCGCCGCGCGCAAACGCCGTTTCCATGCGCCGCCGTGCCGGCGTGTCGGCGCGGGCCGACGTAACGCGCACCGCGCCCGCACCCAATTCGAGGGCCTTGCGGATCGCGCGATCTTTGACGGCAGCCGTGTCGATGGTCGTAGTCATAGCGTTGCCAGTGGGCCCGGTTCGCCGCGCGGGAAGGCCGCCGCGATAGCGGCCACGTCCTCCGCGTCGAGCTCGAGCTCCCCCGCCGCTGCATTCTCTTCGACGTGTTCCACCCGCGCGGCTTTTGGAATCGCGAACAGGCCCGGCTCGCGGGTCAAGAATGCGAGCGCCGCTTGGCGCGCCGTCGCGCCGTGCTTGGTCGCGACGCTCTCGAGCGCCGTGCGCCGGGCGCTCGCTCGCAAAAAGCTGCCGCGGCCGAACGGGGTGTAGGCGACGATCGCGATCCCGTGCCTGTTCGCGGCCGGAATCAGCTCGTGTTCGATGCCGCGCTCGCAAAGGTGATACAACACTTGATTGCAAGCTAGCGGCGCGCGCAGGTACGACGCCGCCTCGACCATCGCATCGGCTTCGAAGTTGCTGACGCCGACGAATCGCGTCTTACCCTGTTCGCGCAGCATCTCGAAGGCACGCATGGTTTCTTGCAGCGGGTGCGCGCCGGGCCAATGCAATAGATACAGGTCGACGTACTCGCAGCGCAGTCGCCGCAGGCTTCGTTCGGCCGCGGCCATCGTTCCGCGATAGCTCGCGTTGCCCGGCAAGACCTTCGTCGCGATGAAGAGGCGCTCGCGCGGGACGCCCGCGATCGCTTCGCCCAACAGTTCCTCGACGCGCCCCGAGCCGTACATCTCGGCGGTGTCGATGTGCACCATCCCGCGTTCGATGCCTCGCCGTATCGCCCGCTGCGCTTCCTTCGCGCGCCCGCCCGTTTCGGGCATGTTCCAGGTGCCTTGTCCGATGACGGGCAGCTCGACGCCGGTCGCGCCAAACGCTTTCGTTCTCATCGCGGTCGCTTAGAAAAACTCGAAATCCTCGTGGCGCATCGCATACGCCAAGAGTCCGCCGCGAAGGTGCAAGAGGCGCGTGAATCCGGCTTCCCGCAACACGCCGGCCGCCCAGAGCGATTTTGCTCCGACCCGACACGCCACGACGTAGCGCGACGCGCTGTCGAGCTCGTGCATTCGAGCTTCGAGCTGCGAGGCCGGAATCCGGATCGCGCCGTCGACCGATCCCAGTACCGCCTCGTGCGGCTCGCGCACGTCCAAGAGCCGCGCGTCGCGCAGGACCGCGTCGAGCCGTTCGGCATCGATCTCCTCGACGGCCGGCGAGACCGGCGCTTCGTCGTACGCGCCGGGTGCGACGTCGTGAATGGACGGTCGCTCGCCGCATATTGCACAGCTCGGGTCGCGCTCGAAGCGGACGGTTCGCACTCGCGCCCCGAGCGTATCGATCAGCAACAGACGTCCGGCCAGCGATTCGCCGATGCCCAGCAGCAGCTTGAGCGCTTCTCCCGCCTGCCACGCCCCGACGATTCCGGCCAGCGCTCCGAGCACGCCGCCCTCGGCGCAGGCCGGGCGGCTCTCCTGCGGCGGCGGCTCGGGGTACAGGCATCGGTAGCAGGGCGCGTCCGGTCTGCCCAAGACGCTAACCTGGCCGTCGAAACGAAAGATCGAGCCGTAGACGTCGGGGCGCTGCTCGAGCACGCACGCGTCGTTGATCGAGTAGCGCGTCGCAAAGCGATCGGTGCAGTCGAGCACCACGTCGTAGAGACGGACGAGCTGGCGCGCGTTGGACGCATCGAACCGTACTTCGATCGCATCGACGTGGACGAGCGCATTGAGCGCGCGAATCCGCTCGGCCGCCGCGACGGCCTTCTTGCGCCCGACGTCCGGCTC
>JASHOM010000046.1 GCA_030041115.1 Vulcanimicrobiota bacterium
CGCTTTCCGACTGCAGCGCCGACGCCCGATCGGCGGCCTCGCGCAACGTCGCATCGAAGGCCGCGACGCCGGCAAGCGCGGCCGCGGCGGCACCCAGCGCGCCGACGGCGCCGCCGTCCTCCGGCGCCAGCGCTTCGTGCGCGGCGTGTAAAGCAGTCGCGATGCGCTCTACGTTATCGAGATACGCGCGCCGCTCCGTCAGCCGTTCGACCTCTCCGGCTTCGAGCTTCGCCTCGTCGATTTCGCGCAGGCTAAAACGCGCGTCGTCGTAACGTTCGCGCAGCACGCGTTCGTCGCTGGTGAGGCGCCCGAGCGCCCGATCCGCTTCCTCGGCTCGAAGATAGGACGCGGCAACCGCATCGCGGGCGCGAATCCCCGCTTCACCCGCAAACCGGTCGAGCAGCTCGAGGTGGTACGGTGCGCTGAGCAGCCGCTGAGCCTCGTGCTGACCGACGATTTCGGCAATCTCGTCGCGAATCTCGCGAACGTAGGCCGCGGTCGCCGCCCGGCCGTTGAGGCGCAGGCTCGAACGGCCTCCATCGGTCATCTCGCGCACGATCGTTCCCAGCTCGCCGCGATCGAGTTCGAAGCCGTCGGCTTTCAGGCGCGCGCGCAGCGCAGCGCCGGGCTCGAAGCCGAGCGTCACCTGCGCCTTGGGCTCACCGCTTCGCACGACGTCGGGACCCGCTCGCGCGCCGAGCGCAAAGTCGAGCGCGCCGATCAACAGCGTCTTTCCCGAGCCCGTCTCGCCCGTAAAGATCGTGGCGCCGTCGGCGAACTCCACGTCGGCGCGTTCGATCAGCCCGTACTGCCGGATCGCAAGCTGCCGCAACATACGCTACCGGTTTCTTACCGACGCGGATCCTTGATCGAAACGCCCCACAGCATTTTGGCTTCGAGCCGTTCGAGAAAGTGCAGGGGCGACGTGCGGGCGAAGTGCACGCGCCTGGGATGGCAGCGGATCGTCACGCTGCTGCTCGGCGCGACCTCGCTCAAAACGTCCCCGTCGCACTCGAGGTGCGCCTGCGCCGCCTCCAAGTCGGAGGTAATCTCGATTCGCGAGCGAGTCGGAACGATCAACGGTCGCGAGAAGAGCGTGTGCGGCAGCAGCGGAACGACGCCGAAGGCGTCGACGCTCGGCGCGATGAGCGAACCGCCCGCCGAGAGAAAGTAAGCGGTCGATCCGGTCGGCGTCGCGACGCAGATCCCGTCCGCCGCGATTTGCGTCGGCGAGCCGCCGTCCACCGAGAGCCCGAACGGCACGATGCGCGAAACTTCACCCTTCCGCACGACCACGTCGTTGAGCGCAAAGAATCGCCGGTCGCCGTACTCCGCCTGCAAGGCAGTCCGCTCGTCCATGAAGAGTCCGCGCGCGACCAAGGCCGGGAGATCGCCCAAGCGCGGGTCGTCCTCGTCCAGCTCGGTCAAGAAGCCGAGCCGGCCCGTGTTGACGCCAAGCAGCGGAACGTCGTGCTCGACCGCGATGCGTGCGGCGCGCAGCAACGTGCCGTCGCCGCCGATCGTAACGACGAGCGCGGCAGTCGCGGCATTCGCCCCATCGACGACTTCGAAGCCGCTCTCGCGAAAGTCGCCCGCGACGCGTGCCGCGATCGAGCGGGCGTGCTCGCGAGCCGTGTCGACGTAGAGCGCGATGACCTTCTTCTCGATCGAGAGCATCGTCGTCATGTGCCCATCCTTTCGCCGAGAACCGTCTCGAGTCGTGCGTCGTCGAACGGCTTTCCTTGCCGGCGCAGCTCCACGAAAAACTCACGATTGCCGGCCGGCCCGACCAGCGGCGAGGCTTCGAGCGCGATCGCCGTGAGGCCCAGCGGCGTGACCGCGTCGCGCAGCGCCCGCAGCACGTCCTCGTGCGTGTTGCGGTCGCGCACGACGCCACCCGCGCCGACCCGCTCGCGACCGGCTTCGAACTGCGGCTTGACGAGCGCGACGATCGCGCCGCTCGCGCGCAGATAGGCAACCGCACGAGCCAAGATCGTCCGCAGCGAGATGAACGACGTGTCCACCGTGATGAGATCGAAGGCTTCGGGGAACGCGTCGTCGCCGAGCCGGCGAAAATTGACGCGTTCCATCACCCGGACGCGCGGATCGCGGCGAAGACGCCAATCGAGTTGGCCGTAGCCCACGTCGAGCGCCGTTACCCGCGCGGCGCCGCGCTGGAGCAGGCAGTCGGTGAACCCGCCCGTCGACGCGCCGACGTCGAGCGCTTCGAGACCGCGAACGTCGAGTGCGAAAGCGTTCAAGGCGTGATCGAGCTTCTCGCCGCCGCGGCCGACGAAGCGCCGCGGTTGCGCGATCTCGATGCCGGCATCCGCGTCAACGCTCTGCCCCGCCTTCGTCGCCGGAACGCCGTCAACGGTGACGCGCCCCTCCATGATCAGGCTTCGCGCCTGCGAGCGCGTCACGCCGCCGCGCCGGGCGACCGCCGCGTCCAGCCGAATCCTCACTCGCCGGTGATCGCCGGCGGTGCCGCGCTAAAACGGGATCTGATCGTCGGGTTCGTCCTTCTTGGCGCGTTTGTTCGCGCCGGCGGATTGCGGCTCCGACATCGCTTCGTCGATTTGCGCCTGCGCATTTTTGAGCAGCATCTCGCATTCCCGCGCGAGACCCTTGCCTTCGTTAAAGAGCGCGATCGCGCGGTCGAGCTTGGTATCGCCGCTTTCGAGCTCTTTCACGATCGCATCGATTCGATCGAGCTTCGCCTCGAAGCTCGATCCTCCATCACTCATCGCCGACCCGTTCTACGCGTGCGCCGAGCCTCCCGCGGAAGAGTTGCGCCTCTATTTGCGCGCCGGCGGTAACCTCGTGCGCATCGCGAAGCGCGCGGCCGGCGTGCGTGACGATTGCGTATCCGCGTTCCAGCGGCCCCCGTGGATTCAAGGCGAGCAGCCGGGTTTGCGCGAGCGCAAGCGTGTTGGCTCGCGCGGCGAAAACGCGATAGCGCGCGGCGTCGAGCTTCGATTGCGCCGCTGTCAGGCGAGTTGCGCGCTCGGCGACGCGGTGACGCGGATTGTGCCGCTCGACGCGATTGGCCAGCTCGAGCACGCGCCGAGCTGCATACGAGATTTTCCGCTCGACTGCCACGTGCAGCCCTTGCTCGTCCGCAGCCAGCTCGCGCGCGCTGCGCACGACGACGGCCTCGATCGCGCGTCCAAGGAGCGCCTGCTGGCGCAGCATTCGTCCCCCGACTTCGATCCACGATGCGGCAATGTATTCGGCCGCCGCGGTAGGCGTCTTGAAGACGGCATCCGCAGCTTCATCGGCGAGATGCCGATCGCCGGTGTGACCGATCGCGGTGACAACGGGATGACGCGACCGGACGATCGCGCGGACGACGGGCTCCGTATTGAACGGATAGCGATCTTCATACGAACCACCGCCGCGCAGCAGAATGACGGCGTCGACGTCCTGGCGCGAGGCCCGGTCGATCGCCTCGGCAATGTCGATCTCCGCGCCTTCACCTTGAACGCGCGTTTCGACGAACGTCACCGCAACGTTCGGCGATTTTTCGCGCAGCGTCGTCTCGAAATCGCCGGCGCCCTGGCCGCGCGCCGAAACCAGCGCGACTCGGCGCGGAAATCGGGCGAAGAGCCGCTTGCGCGCGAGATCGAAGAGTCCTTCGGCCGCCAACCGCTTTCGCAGCGCTTCGACCTTCGCGGCGATGGCGCCGACGCCGAGCGGCGCGATTTCGACCACGCGCAGTTGGTACTCGCTGCTCTTCTCCCAGATTCCGATGGTTCCGGTCGCAACGACGGCGACCCCGTCGCGCACGGCCGGCAGCTTTTTTGCATCGCTCCAATAAACGAAACATCGCAGAATTGCGCGGTCGTCCTTCAGACTGAAAAAGACGTTGCCGTTGGGTTGCGGCTTCCAGCCCGAAATTTCTCCGCTAATCCCGATGCGCGCCAATTCGGGACGCCGTTCGAGCCAACGCCGCAGCCGATCGGAGAACTGCGAGACGGTTAGTTGAAGCATGGGACGCGAGTCGTCGAAGAGCTTCATCTCCGGCGTTACGGTGGAGGCGTGTCCGTTTCCATCGGCGACGCGGACGCGCTCGGCGCGGTCGTCGGCGGCGGTGGGACGGCAACGGGCGGCGAGGCATCGGCGGGGGGAACGGTGGGTTCGGGGAGGTCTGCGGCCGCAGCCGCGGCGCCGCTTTCGTCGGACCCGTAGGCGTCGATCGAGCCGCCGCAGCCCGATTCCGGCTCGGTACCACGCAGATAGTATTCGTAACCCCGGTTGCCGCAACCGGAAATTTTCGCGAGCTCGTCGGCCGGGTAGGGGAACGGATGCGGCGGCGTATGGGCCAGCGCGGCTTTCATGAAGCGGGCCCAAATTCGAGCCGGAACGTTGCCGCCGTACGATTCGACCATCGGCGAATAGTCGTCGTTACCGAGCCAGACCGCCGCGACGAGGTCGGGGGTATAGCCGACGAACCACGCGTCGCGAAAGTTCGACGTGGTCCCCGTCTTGCCGGCCGCCGGCCGGCCGATCACCGCGTTGGGGTATCCGGTACCGTGCGCGATCACGTCTTCGAACATCGACGTCATGATGTACGCCGTTCCTGCGCTGACGACGTCGCTTGGATCGGGAAAGCGATCGTCGAGCACGACGTTCCCCAACGAGTTCTCGACCATGCGAAACGGTGTCGGCTCGACGTGCAGGCCTTGGTCCGCCAGCGTCGCGTATCCGGCGGCCTGATCGAGCACCGTGACGCCCGATGAGCCGAGCGCCAGCGACAGGTTTGCCTCCAGCGGCGACGTTACGCCCATTCGATGAGCGTACGCGATGATTTGATCCAAGCCCACGCGTTCTGCGAGCTTCACGGCGACGACGTTGCGCGAGTACGTAAGCGCTCGGCGCAAGGTGATCGGCCCCATGTAGCTGTTGTCGTCGTCCATCGGCGACCATTGCGTCCCGTCGCCCATCGGATAGCTGACCGGCGAATCGTCGATGACCGTCGAGGCCGGTATGCCTTGATCGATTGCGGCCGTGTAATCGTAGATCTTGAACGAGGAACCCGGCTGGCGGCGCGCCTGCCATGCCCGATTGAACTGATTGCGCAACGAAAACCCCACGCCGCCGACCAGAGCGAGAATCTCGCCGGTCGACGGGCGCAGCGCAACCAGCGCCGCTTCGTGCGCACCGATGCCCTCGCCGATCGCCTGATTCACGCCCCAGGTCACCGCGTCTTGCGCAAGCTGCTGGAGATGCGGGTCGAGCGTGGTGTCGACTTGCAGCCCACCCTCCTCGACCGTGGCCTTCCCGAACTTTTGCTCCAACTGCGCGATTGCGTACGTCGTGAAATAGGGATAGCGATAGCTCTGCAATCCCGATGGCTGCTCGGCGATCAGCCCGAGCGGCGCTTGGTAAGCAATCTCGGCGTCGCCCGCCGTGATGTAACCGCTCTCGACCATGCGATCGAGGACGTGGTGTTGACGGTCGCGCGCCAAGTCGAGATTCGAAAACGGCGAGTAATCCGAGGGAGCGGCGACGATGCCGGCGAGCAGGGCGGCCTGTCCCAACGTCAGCCGATCGACGCTGCGGCCGAAGTACGTGTGCGCCGCCGCGTCGACGCCGTACGCGCCGGCACCGAGGTAAATGATGTTGAGATAGCGCTCGAGGATCTCGTCCTTCGTGTAGTAGCGCTCGATTTCGATCGCGAGCAGCGCTTCTTGGACTTTTCGCGAGAGGGAGACTTCGTCGTTGAGAAAGAGCCGTCGAGCGAGCTGCTGGGTGATCGTCGAGGCGCCTTGAAACTCCTGATGCGTCAGATCAGCGTACGCCGCCCGGACGATGCTGCCCGCATCGACGCCGTGATGGTAATAAAAGTTGTGATCCTCGTTAGCGACGAACGCGTCGCGCACCATGACCGGAACCTTCGAAAGCGGGACCCAGACGCGATTCTCCTTATAGACCGAGGCGAGCAGCGTCCCGTCGCGCGCAAAGATGCGCGTTGAAGAGGCGGGTTGATAGTCGGCCATTCGGCCGATGTCCGGAAGGTTGCGCGCGTACGAGGCAACCATGCCGGCAATGGCACCGATCGAGAAGAGCGCGCCCAGGAGCAGCCCCACGAGCACCGCGCGGACGATGCGACGCGTGCGGGGGCGTTTACGCCTTGGCATTGGCCACCGCGC
>JASHOM010000047.1 GCA_030041115.1 Vulcanimicrobiota bacterium
CGGGCTGGTTTCCGGGGGATGGGCTCACGCCCGGACCGGCGATCTGCTGACCCGACGTGATGCCGAGCTGTCCGTTCGAAATGACTTTGGTTCCGCCCGTAAGACCGGTTACGACGGAAGTCTTTCCGTCGTTTCCCTCTTCCTTGACGCTTTGTAGCTGCGCGGTCCCGCTCGAATCGACGATCATGACGCTGTCGTGCGCATCGTCGAGGAAAGCGGTAACGGGGATGCCCAGGCCGCTGACCGGCGCAAGCGAGATCGTGCCCGTTACGGCCATTCCCGATTTCAGCCGAAAGCCGGGATTGGAGAGAATCGCCTGGACCGTGAAGTTCGTCGAACCCGGCTCAACCTGGCCGAGCACCGCATTGACTCGACCGTGATAGACCGCACCGCTGACGCCCGCAACGCTGATCGCAACCGGAGCCCCGCGCCGAATCCGAAAGACGTCTTCGGACGAAGCATTGAGCTCCGCGTAGACCGGATTGAGCTGCTGAATGGTAAAGATCGTCGACGAGCCCGGATATTGACCCGGATTCAAGTTGCGATTGACCACCATCCCGTCGACGGGTGAGACGACGATCGCCTTATCGATCGACGCCATGATCTGGGCGGCCTGCGCGTGCGCCGACTGCGCCGCCGCGGCCGACGAAGCCACATTGGCCGCTTGCAGTCCCCTCTGATAAGTCCCGTTGACACGCGCATTGAGAACCGCCGATTCGAGGCTGGCCCGCGCTGAAAGCACCGCTTGCTGGTCGTTGTGCACCATCGTGCGCTGCTGGTCGACCTGTTGCTGCGAAACGTACCCCGTCTGCAACAGATTCTGATAGCGCGTCAAATTGAGCTGATCGAGCTTGAGGGTCTGCTGCGCCTGCAACAGTGCAGCCTGCGCGTTACGCACTTGATCGTTGCCCTGGCCGATATTGAGCTGCGCTTGATATTGCGTCTGCACCGCATGCGCGTCGTCGGAGACCGCGTTCTGCTGCGCGGCGTTGTAGCTGGCGCGCAGGTCCGTGGTATCCAACACCGCCAGAACTTGACCTTTGCGCACGTAATCGCCCTCGATCACGTTCACCGAGTCGGTGGGTTCGACGAGCGAGCTCGATAAGGAAACGTTTTGAAACGGCGCGATGATCCCGGCGATCTCGACGCTCGGATGCACCGTGACGGGCGCGGCGGCGGCGGTGGGAACGGCGGCGGGCGCCGGCGAGCCGAACCGGTGCCCGCGGGAGTGGCGACCGCCGGCGCAGCCGCCCACCGCAAGAGCGCACGCAAGCGCCAGCGCGGCACCCGCTATGCTAATCCTCGAACGAAATCTTCCGGAGTTCATTCAATCTGGAATTGTACCCCGCCCCGCCTCGGACTCGCCTGAAAAGGGGCTGAGCCAACGAAAGAGGCCCGCTAGGGTCAGCGCGAAGGCCAAGGCGCCCAGCGCCGTGGCAAGCGGCGCGAACGCATTCCCGGCCAGTCCAAGCGGCTCGGGTCGCCCGCTGAACACGATGATGCCCGCGAGGAGCACGCCGAAGAGACTTTCGCCGACGATGAGCCCCGACGCAACGAGGATGCCGAGCTGTCTGGCGCGCTCGCCGGCCGCCCAACGATTATAGGCCCAACCGAGTATCGCGCCGAGGACAACCGGTGCGGTCGTCGACGGCGGCAAGTAGATGCCGAGGCCGACGGCGAGCGGCGGCAGCGCAGACCGCTTGCGCGCGCGCAAGGTTTCGTCGACGAACACCGCGAGCGCGCCGACGATCGCACCGATTCCAATGAGGTGCCAGTCGAGTTGTCCGCCGATGACGCCTTTGGCCAGCGCCGAGATCAGCGTCGCTTGCGGCGCGGGAAGCGGCTGCGCGACCGTGCCGTGCGTCACCGCTCCGGCAAATCCATACGCACGATTGAGCAAGTCGAGGATCGGAGGTATGACGACCGAGCCGACCGCAACTCCGGCCACGAGCGCAATCTGTTGGCGCCAGGGCGTCGCATCGACGAGCTGGCCCGTCTTGAGGTCCTGAAGGTTGTCATTCGAGATCGTCGCCACCGCGAGCAGCACCGCCGTCACGACCAGCGCGTACGCGATCATCGGAAGCGCGGCGGCGTGCGCGAGTCCTCGCCCGACCGCCAGCACGATCAACGCCGCACCGATCACCGATAGAATCGCCAGGCCCGAGACCGGGCTGTTCGAGGAGCCGATCAAACCGGCCATGTAGCCGCAGGCGGCAGCAACGAAGAATCCGGCAACGACGACGTAGGCGACGCCCGCGACCGTCAACGCGCCGGCGGCCGCACCGAGTTGTCCGCCCGCGAGAAACTGCCAAAAGAGAAACGCAAGCGGCGCAAGGCAGCCGAGACTGACGAGCCCGACGACTGCAATCGGCAGGTCTCGCTCGGTGCGCGGCAGCCGGGCCGCGGGATCCTTGCGCCGGCGCGAGGCGGCCAGCGCCGAGGTGACGCCGAGCGCGACCGGGCGCGCGAGCCGTCCGAGCGACCAGAGTGCCGCGACGCCGATAGTCCCCGCACCGATGAAGCGCACTTGATGCGACCAAACGGCGGTTGCGACGTCGGCCGGCGATCCGACCAGCGGATGCATGGCGCTGAGAACCGGCGTTGCGACGCCCCACGCGACGGCCAATCCCGCAAAGATTGCCATGCCGACCGTGATCCCGATGAGCTGGCCGGCGCCGACTAACGCCAGCGAAAGTGAGAACGCGACGCCCGTGCTCCCCGAGCCGACGCGAAAATAGCCGGCCAGCTCGGCGGCAAAGATCCGCGTGGCCACGACGGCGGCGAAGATCCCCGAGGTCAGCGTTCCAAGCAGCAATGCCGACAGGCCGGCTCGATTTCGCTCCCCGGCCGAGCCCGCACCGGTACCGACCTTGAGAACTTCGGCTGCGGCAACGCCTTCCGGATAGGGAAGATTCGAACCCGTTACCAGCGCCCGCCGCAGCGGCACGCTGTACATCACGCCGAGCGTTCCGCCGATCGCGCAGATCGCGAAGGACTGCGCGAACGGAAATCCGCTCCACCAGCCGATCATGACGAGTCCCGGCAAGACGAAGATGATCGCCGAGAGCGTTCCGGCCGCAGAGGCAATCGTTTGCACGATGTTGTTCTCGTAAATCGTCGCGTTGCGCAGCGCTCGCAGGGCAGCCATCGAGATCACCGCAGCCGGAATCGACGACGCGAAGGTGAGCCCTACCTTGAGACCGAGATAGACGTTCGCGGCGGTAAAGACGAGCGTGATCGCGGCACCCAGGACGAATCCGCGCAGGGTAAGCTCCGCTCGCCTGTCCATGACGCAACTTGTGCGCTCTCATGCATGGGCGTGCCTTTCAGCCCCGCGAGAAACTACGGGCGCATCGTCGTTACCGGCGTCGGCGTTGCCGACACCATCGGCGATGGCGTCGGTACGGGTTGCGCATTCGCGCCGAGCGTCATCGTGCCGGCGATGCACGCTCCGGCCAGAACGATGCCCGCGAACCACCTACTCATCGAACTTCTTCCTCCCTCCGTCCTCAACGGTAGTCCTACCCCCGGGCCCGCCGCGCAAACCGCGGCCTCCGCCGCGGGTAATAAGGAAAGGGGAGAAGCGGCGCCGAGGCCCGCAATCATCCAAGACACCATGGGCGTTATCGACCTACCGTATACCCGCAGCGTCGCGGAGGAGACCGATCCGGTCTTCCGCCGCGTCGAGCACGTCATTCCGCGGGTCGAGTGGCCGCTCCACGCGCCGTACGTCGCGGCGATCAACCGGCTCAAGCGCGAGCGCAACGCCGTCATCTTGGCCCATAACTACCAGGTGCCCGAGATTTTCCACACGGTCGCGGATATCGTGGGAGACTCGCTCGCCCTGGCGATGCAGGCGGCGAAAACCGATGCCGACGTGATCGTTCTCTGCGGCGTTCACTTCATGGCGGAAACCGCGAAACTCGTCAATCCGGCCAAGACCGTCTTGGTTCCCGACTTAAAGGCCGGCTGCTCGCTTGCCGAATCCATCACCGCCGCCGACGTGCGCCTGCTGCGCGAGCGCTATCCGAAGACGCCGATCGTTACTTACGTGAACACGTCGGCGGAAGTCAAAGCCGAATCCGACGTCTGCGTCACCAGCGGCAATGCCGTGCAGATCGTCGAAGCGCTCGGCGCACCGCGCGTGATCTTCTTGCCCGACGAATATCTCGCCAACTACGTCGCGTCGAAGACGCGCGTGGAGATCATCGCCTGGAAGGGCCACTGTGAGGTGCACGAACGCTTTACCGGCAACGACGTTCGCCGCTTTCGCGAAGACGACCCATCGCTGGTCGTGCTGGCCCATCCTGAATGTCCGCCCGACGTGTTGGCGGAGGCCGATTACGTCGGGTCGACCCAAGGCATGACCGAGTACGTCGGCAAGGTGGCTTCCGGAGAAGCACGTGTGCTTCTGCTGACCGAGTGCTCGATGGCCGATAACGTCTCCGGCCGCTATCCGGGCGTCGAGTTCGTGCGCCCCTGCAACCTCTGCCCGCACATGAAGCGCAATACGCTTCCCAAAGTGCTGCACTCGCTCGAAGCGATGGAGTACGAAGTAACGGTCGCACCGGAGATCGCTCAGCGCGCTCGCCGCGCCGTCGATCGCATGCTCGCCTTCAGTCAGCCGCGAGATTGATCGTAACGATGGACGCGCATCGGGGCGACGCGCTGGTCGTCGGCGCCGGGATCGCCGGTTTGATCGCCGCGCTCAAGCTCGCTCCCGCGAAGGTCACCGTGCTGTGCAAGACCCGGCTCGGCAAAGGCGCCGCGACCGAATGGGCGCAGGGTGGGATTGCCGCGGCAATCGGCAAGGACGATTCGCCGCGTCTGCACGCGATCGACACGCAGCGCGCGGGCGCGGGGATCAACGATCGCAAGATCGTCGAGATTCTCACGCGCGATGCGCCGGCCCGAGTCGAAGAGCTGCTCGAGCTCGGCGCGGCCTTCGACCGCACCGAAGCCGGAGAGCTCGCGCTGGGGCGCGAGGCCGCGCACCAACGCCGCCGCATCGTCAAAGCCGGCGGCGATGCAACCGGCCACGAGATCCTCAAAACGCTGATCGAGGCGGTGCGCGGACACTCCTCGATCGAGATCGCCGAAGACGTGACCGCCGCCGACCTGATCGTCGACGACGGGCGCGTCGCGGGCGTCGCGGCGGTCGACAACAGCTCCGGCGCGCGCGTCGCCTTTCGCGCCGGCGCGGTCGTGCTGGCGACGGGCGGCATGGGGCGCCTCTATCGCTACACCACCAATCCGGTCGAGGCCACGGGGGACGGCATCGCGATGGCCGCGCGCGCCGGGGCGCTGCTCGCCGACATGGAGTTCGTCCAGTTTCACCCGACGGCACTGGCGATCGGGCGCGATCCGATGCCGCTCGTGACCGAAGCCGTTCGCGGCGAGGGCGCCACGCTGGTCAACGACCTGGGCGAACGGTTCATGCTCGCGATTCATCCCGACGCCGAGCTTGCGCCGCGCGACGTCGTGGCTCGCGCAATCTTCGAACAGCAGCAGCGCGGCCGAACCGTGGGGCTGTGCGGCAGCACCACGATCGGCGACAAGTTCCCGCAAGACTTTCCGACCGTCTTCGGCTTCTGCGCCGGCGCCGGGATCGATCCGCGCGTTCAAAACATTCCGGTCGCTCCCGCCGCGCACTATCACATGGGCGGAATCGCCGTCGACGAGTGGGGGCGCACGTCGCTGGAAAATCTTTGGGCCTGCGGCGAAACCAGCGCCACGGGCGTGCACGGCGCGAACCGGCTGGCCAGCAACTCGCTGCTCGAAGCGCTCGTTTACGGTTCGCGCGTTGCGAGCGACATTGCCAACGCGGCGCCCCGGCAACGAAACGAGCGCGCAACCAAACCGTCACGGCAGCGGCATGCTCCGCGGCGAAATCCGCGGACGAGCGCGGCACAAGCACTGAGCGACGTGCGTAACGTCATGTACTCGAACGTCGGCTTGGTCCGCAACCAGGCCGGCCTGCGCGAAGCGCTGGCCCGCATCGAAGAACTCGGAGCCCAGTTCGGCGAGGCGGGCTCCGAGTTGCGCAATCTTCTCGTCGTCGGCCGTTTGATCGCCGAAGCGGCGCTCGCGCGCCGCGAAAGCCGCGGCAGCCACTATCGCAGCGACTTTCCGCAGAGCGATGAAGCCTTTGCGAAACGTTCCTTTACGCGGTTGCGCAGCGTCGCTTGAGCTCGCGGCCGAACCGATCGTTCGAGCCGCGCTGCTCGAAGACATCGGTCACGGCGGCGATCTCACGACCGAGGCAATCGTGGCTGCGGACCGGACGGCGGCCGCGCGAATCGTCGCGCGCGCGAGCGGGATCGTCGCGGGCCTCCCGGCGGCATCGCTCGCCTTCACTCTACTCGACGATCGGGTTGCGATCTCGATCCGAATCGCCGACGGCGAGCGCGTCGAGCGCGATGCCACGGTCGCCGAGATCGCCGGGCCGGCGCGCGCGATTCTGACCGGCGAGCGTACCGCGCTCAATCTGCTGTCGCGCCTCTCGGGCGTCGCGAGCGCCACACGGCGGCTCGTCGATCTCGTCGCCGGCACGCGCGCACAGATCGTCGATACTCGCAAGACGACCCCCGGTTTGCGCGTGCTCGAGCGCTATGCGGTCGTCTGCGGCGGCGGGCGCAATCACCGCTTCGGTCTGGACGGCGCGGTGCTGATCAAAGACAATCACCTCGCGCTTGCCGGTTCGATCCGCGCCGCGATTGCCGCGGCGCGCGCTCACGCGGGACACATGGTCAAGATCGAGGTCGAGGTCGAGAACCTCGAACAGCTTCGCGAAGCGCTCGCGGAACCGATCGACGCCGTGCTGCTCGACAACATGACGCCCGCTCAGCTCGCCGAGGCCGTGCGCGAGGTCAACGGACGCATACTCACCGAAGCGAGCGGCGGCGTCACCGAGGCAACCGTCGCCGAGATCGCGCGCACCGGCGTCGACGTGATCAGTGCCGGCGCGCTAACCCACAGCGCTCCCGCGCTCGATTTCAGTTTAGAGATCGTCTAGCCGCCGCTGTCATTTAAGACCGCTCCGCTCAACCGCGTTGAACGGCGGAGCAGAGTGGAGGAAGGCGCGCCCATGGCGAACTCGTCGGCCTTGATGGCAGCGATGCAGAAATTCCTTGTCAGCATCGGCGTCACGGCAGCATTGCTGTCGGGCTGTGGTGGTGGGTCTCACACGATCGCGCCATACGCCGCGGGCGGCCGATCGTGGATGGCGCCGGAAGCAAAACGTGAAGACCTGCTCTACATCTCTGATTATTACGGCGTCCACGCCTACTCATACCCAAAGGGGCAGTACGTTGGGGACATAGGCGCGTTCGGTTATGGCCTGTGTAGCGACAAGGCGGGCGACGTCTTCGTGACGGACATGCCTGTCTACCAGGTCTACGAATATGCGCACGGCAGCACGAAGCGCCTTCAGACGCTCTACGACAACTCCGTGGATTTTAATCCAATCGATTGCTCAGTCGATCCAACCACGGGGAATCTCGCCGTCGCAAGTGCCGATTCGGGGTTCGTTGTCGTTTTTCCCAAA
>JASHOM010000048.1 GCA_030041115.1 Vulcanimicrobiota bacterium
AAGATCACGCGCGGGGGAGCCGCGCTGCAGCCGGCGCAATCTATCGCGTGCGCCCGAATCATGGCTGAAAGGCTCGCGATCCTAGTCGGAGGCGGCCCGGCGCCCGGAATCAACGGCGTCATTGCCTCCGCCGCAATGGAAGCCTTCAAGTGCGGGCTGCACGTGCTCGGAATCTACGACGGCTACCGCGACCTCGCCGCCGGCAGTGCGCCGCAAACGCTGCAGCTCACCTTCGACCACGTTTCGCGCATCCACACCAGCGGCGGCTCGATATTACGCACCTCGCGCACGAACCCGGCCAAGGACGATGCCACGCTCGAGCGCACCGTGCGATCGCTCGACGCGCTCGCCGTCCGGTACCTCGTGTGCATCGGCGGCGACGATACGACATACGGCGCGGCGAGGATTGCCGAGCGCACGCGAGGCCGCATCGGCGTCGCCACCGTGCCGAAGACCATCGACAACGATCTGCCGCTGCCCGAGAACGCGCCCACCTTCGGCTTCGAGACCGCGCGCTCGGTGGGCGCCGGCATCCTGGAAAGCCTCATGGAGGACGCGCGCACGACGGCTCGCTGGTACGTCGTCGTCTGCATGGGCCGCAAATCGGGATCGCTCGCGCTGGGCATGTGCAAAGCGGCGGGATCGACGCTTGCCGTTTTGCCCGAAGAGTTTCCCGATCGCGCAAGTCTCGCCTCGGTCGTCGACTCGATCGTCGGCGCAATCGTCAAACGCCGGGCGGTCGGGCGCATGCACGGCGTGGTCGTCATCGCGGAGGGCATTGCCGAGCGAATCTGGGAGGACGCGTTCGGCGGCGGCGAGCTCAGCCGCGACTCTTTCGGGAACGTGCCCCTCGCCGACGTGCCTCTCGGGATCGTTCTGCGCGACGCGCTGCGTAAGCGTCTCGCCGACGTCGGCGTCGGCTCCGTCGTGCACTCGAAGGACATCGGTTACGAACTGCGCTGCGCCAAACCGGTGCCGTTCGACGTGGACTACACGCGCACGCTCGGCTTCGGGGCGGTGCGCTACCTCGTCGAGGGCGGCAGCGGTGCGTTGATTGCACTCGAAGGCGGAAACGTCCGCCCGGTCTTCTTGGACCATCTGACCGATCCGGGAACCGGCCGCATCCGAACGCGCCAGGTTGATCTCACGACCGAAGCCTATCGCGTCGCTCGCGATTACATGGTCTACTTGGAGCCCGCCGACTTCGCCGACGACGCACGCCTCGCGGCGCTCGCCGCGGAGACGAATCTTACGCCGCCGCAGTTCCGAAGCAACTTCGAATACGTCGCGCGTCCGTAACGCGCAACCCCGACGGCGAGCTACTTTCCTCCGAGTGCGATCAGTTCCGCACCGGCCGGCACGATCAGCTCGCTCGAGCCGTAGCCGAGGCCCGCGAAGAAGCCCGGACTAGAATCGCCGTAGCCGAGATTCGTCTCCACCGTTTCCTTGCCGGTCTTTTCTTCGTAGCCAAGAAGATCGCCCGACGCCGTTTCGACGTAGACGATGCTTCCCACGACCAGCGGCGGCGTCGCGTACGAGTCGCCGCTCAGCGTGGCGGTCCATTGCGTGCTCATTGACGGAACCTTGCGGGCAACCAGCGTCGTCTGACTTTCGACGAAGAATCCGCTATGGTGCGCGAACGCGGGCGTGAAGATCGCGTTGAATTCGCCAACGGCGCTCCCGGAGCTCGCGCTCAAAATCAGACCGTTGAAACCGCTGATCGCATCGCTATCCTCGACGAAGAGCAGCTTATCGTAGAGTGCCGGCGTGCTGCCCCCGCCGCCTTCGCACGGTCCGTTGTAATGCCAGATTTGCGAGCCGCTTTTTGGATTGAAGTCGTAGGTCTGCGGACAGGCGTACGAGACGAAGACGCCGCTCTTCGTAACGACCGGCGACGAGTCGTCGCCGTTCTCCACCGAACCCGTCCACTGAAGATCGCCGTTCGACTCCGCATAGGCGTAGACCGTGCCGCCGGTGCCCGCGCCCGCAGTATAGACCGCGCCCGAGGCGGCGGCCGGCGGTGACGAGAACGCGTATTGGCCCGGCGTTTCGGCCGACCAGATTTGCTCACCTGACGTTGCGTCGAACGCATACATGCCCGTGCCGCTGCTGCCGTTCGTGTAGAGCACCGTCGAAAAGATCGTGCCGTTGTCGTAGGCCGGGCCGACCCAACCGCCGCCCGAAGGCGCGGGCTGCGTCCAGATCGTCTTGCCGCTCTGGGGATCTAACGCAACGAGATCGCCGTCGGCCGCCACCACGACGACTCCGTCCGCGATGACGGGATACCCGACGCTGCCGCCGAGGTTGACGGCCCACAGTTGCTTCAACGGCGGTCGCAGCTTGGCATCGACGTAGCCACTATGCTCGGTGTTCGCCTGATACGTAACCGAGCCCGCAGACTTCGAGTGCTTCGCCGGCGCCGCACCGGTCTTGGCAGGAATGAGCCCCGATGCTCCCGATGAAGCGGTCTGCACGCCGCTGCACGCGGCGACGCATAATGTCGTTGCGATCGCGATCGCCGCAACGTAATTCAAACGGACGTATGCATTCATGCTTGCGCTCCTCCAGCAAGCGTAAGTTTGCGCGGCCGGCTGAACTATCATCCTGCCCCTCGCTTCTTGCATTCTCGCCGGCGTGGTCGCCTCCCCATTAAGCTTACGAGCCCTGGTTGGTCGGACTCCCAGCTACAGGCCCAGGCTCAGGCACCACCGCGCCAGCCCGTCGCAACGCCGCGTGTCCTGATTCGGCGATCGCTTCCTTTTCGTGGCGGACGAGACGCCGGCATAGACCCACACGCGCTCCCTCAAGCGCGCTTCCTTGTTTTGGGCTGCAACCTTTTTCGCATTCGATGGCCTACCGCGGCGGACCGTGATACGATAGGGCTCTCAGTCACCCTGATTACGAATCCCGAGGCGCTCGTTTTCGACGGGCGCCTTCTGATGCCCAAGGCGTCGATCGAGGATGCCTCTCATCTTGAGCATCGCGAGGAAGTCTGCTTCGACCTGTTCGAGGACGACCTCTTTCACGAGCTTCGCCATGTGCGCGCGATACTGCATCATGACCGTGACGCCGAGCGGCGAGTAGAGCACGCGAGGCTCGCTCACCGTTCGCTCCATTTCCAAACCTCGCGCTGACAAAAGCGACACACGCTCGCTCCGCCAGGAATCCACGACCGGCAATACGGGCAGATTCTCATCCCGGCTGCGAGCATGCGCCCGACATATTGCGCCGGGACCTCCTCAACGTAGCGCGCCGGCAAGCATGCGATAATGATTAAGGCAAAGATGCCGAACAGCGCTCCGAGGAAGAACCAGCCAACGGCACTTCGACCTTTCGCGCTCGCGATAGCTGCAGATGCGATGGCGCATCCAAGCCAGCAGAAGAAAAGAAATGCGGCGCCCAACGTCAGCGTTCCCTAGTAGTACGAATCTATCTCGTCGCCGTTGAGATCGATAATATCGAGTATAGGACTTTTGCCATTATCACCCCCGTTGGCCTCCCTATACGGCCGTGCGAAGACCTCCCAAATCGTCCGCTTAAACATCGTCTTGTCCTGATCGCTCATAGGGCCCCATACGTCAGCATCAACGCGAACCGTCAGCGTGTTGTCGCTTATCTCGTATCCTCGAATTAACAGAGACCCTTCATCGCTTTGTTTTAGCGCGCTGATCGCTGCGCGAACGTCAGATTCTTCCTGGGTGGCGCCCTGGCGCTGCTCCTCCTGAACTTGTCTTTCGTGCGCGGCGGCCTGCTGCTGAATCGCGAAATCGTCTCTAATTTTCTCGGCAGAAATTATCTGTGCGACCGTGTAGGCTCCAATTTTCGGATCCTTAAACCGGGATTCTAGATAGAGAATTCCCTCCCGATAAAGTTCGGCGTCGTAATCTGAAAGAGAATCGGCGCCAGCAGCGTTGGCCGATGCCTTCTGCTGGAGCAGCCGAAGCCGTGCACTATGCTGCGCATCATCCTGCGCTTGTAGTATTTGGGCGTCGCGATGGTCTTCCCAGGAGAACCACGCGAAAAAAATGATCAAGAGCAGCACGAGGGCCCCTGCGCCGACCTTTTGCGCCGGATGCCAAGGGGCTCTCAGAAAGTCTCTATCCACAGTTTCCACAGGCTCAACATCGGTCATCCTCCCCGAGCGATGACGCGTCGCAACGAAGTGCATCGACACTTCGTGCCGAGCCGTCATCGGACGCCCGCAATCCGTGCAGCAATACTGACGGCCGTTTTGGATCGGCCTCTAATCCACCTTCGAGTCCCGGCGGGCGCAAACCCCACCCCACGTAGCGGACGCGGTAGACTCGGAGACTCGCCGAGTGCTATCATCGGGAACATCGAGGGACCTGCGCTCTGGAAAGAGCTACGGAAAGGGATCGGGACGAGTCGGTCCCTTTTGCTGCCGTCACGTTGATCGAGAATCCCTTTCAGCTTGAGCAGAGCGAGGAAGTCCGTTTTCGCGCCCGGAGATCTGTGAACGGTCAACCTGCCTCGGCGCGGATCGTGTCGATCTTGGCGACCACGCCGAGCCGTTCCGGGCGAAGGTCGACGCACGTCGCTTCTGACTTCATATGCATAGCATCGTCAGGAAGCGCACCACGCGCAGTGTCAACACGACGATGGATGCGCTGGCCGTCCATGGTGTCGTATGACTCCTCGAATTCGCGTTCGACGTATTCAAGCCCGAAGAGTCGCGAGCAATAGACATATTCGGAGATGGGCATTGCCATTCTCCACAAGCCTTCAAGGTGATTATTCCTAAGTAGCCAAAACCTGCCTGCCCGGCCTATCGCTAAAGAAGGTCCCAGCAAAAACAGCACGATGCTTGCGGAACTCTCCGATAATCAGACTCAAGCAGCAGTCAGGCACTCTGACCCCTACTGCCATCTGAACCCGCCGCTGCTTAAGCTCGTGTGCCCTCAACATTCTTTTCTTGCGCGAGACGTCTAATACGCGAGCTGTCGCGCCGGGATCGTCATCCGAGATGCGGCTTTACGCACGAGGAGGATCAATACGTGAAACGCTTAGCCACTTTCCTGGCCCTTGCATTTGGAGTTCCTTCGTTTACCTTGTGCGCATGCACTCAGCTCGCGCCACCACCCACAACTACGCCTGAGCTGCGAGTAAATACCTCCGCAGATCGCCCGGAAGAAAATAATCTAGCTGGGCGTCGCCGCAGCAGCTCAAGCGAAGATTTCTTATATGCCTCAGGGGCTCAACAGGGAATTCAGTTATTCACCTATCCAGGTGGTTCATTGCAGAGTACCTTCCGCCCGCCAGAGGAAACCTCAGCAAACGGCTTATGCTCGGACGCCAACGGCGACGTATTCGTGACTGCCTACAAGGGTTACGAGAGCGAGTATGGCCTTAGTGGCTATATCTTTGAATATGCTCATGGCGGAACGACGCCAATTGCCACCCTAAGCGACAGCAGTTACGAGCCCTTATCGTGTGCCATCGATCCCACGACCGGAAACCTGGCCGTTACGAATCTTTACTACAACAGTAGCTCGCAAGTAGAAGGCAACGTTGCGGTCTACTCCAATGCGCAAGGCACGCCGACATATTATTCGGATCCGAATATCGTTTACTACTCTTGCGCAACATATGATCAAGAAGGCGACCTGTTTGTATTCAGCAACGCGGGGTTCAAAGAACGATACATCATCGAGCTGCCCAGCGGCGACACCACGTTCGAAGCTATATCAGTAAACGGTGAGCTTAAGGACCCGCTCCAGATACAGTGGGATGGCACCTATTTAGCCGTTCTCACGGGTCCGCAGTTGCATGGTAAAGGTTCTCACCCCAGTATCACTAGACTTTCCATCTCCGGTTCGATAGCGACGATCGCAGGTCACACCACATTCAAGGACCTTGAGCCGGCTGCTGGAGGTGCCTTCTGGGTCGGCGGGAATCGCGTCGTCCTCAAAGACGGTCAGATCCCCAAACGAAATGCCGGGGATGTTCTTGGCATTTTCCGGTATCCGCACGGGGGTAAACCCGAGAACACAATCAATACTGGGGATAACGATGATTTCAACTTTAGCGTGAGCCTCGCGCCCACTCGATAATTAAGCTGGCGCGGTACGTTCCTTAAAGTCGCTTCAATGGGGCCGCGCACTTTTGCGCGCGGAGATGGGGATTCACGACTTCGACGTATTCAAGCCAGAAGAGCCGCGGGCAATAGACGTATTCGTTGACCATTCGCGCAGGCAACAATTCGTCGGGCCCCGCGTGAAATTTGGACGCCGATTCCATCGGGCGAGCAGTATATCAACCAGATACGCCAGCCGTATGGCGCGCGGCCGCAACATCGAGGAAAAGCCACGGTAATAGTCGTATTCTTCTGTAAGCCAACATGGACGACCACCGCTACGCCGAATTGCTGAGTGCCGTTCTAGATCTTCGTAGTGCTACGCAGATGAGCTTTGCCAAGGTGCACCAGCGTTTTGACGAGCAGGAAGCGCGCTTCCAGAACCGCGCTGACGCGATGGAAGAGCGCTGGGATTGCCGATTCGGTGCGCTCGAAGGGCGAGTCGAAGGCGGCTTCCACGCCGTCGAGGATCGGTTTGGCGGGATCGAGGCGACGCTCGGCGATATTCGCGATCGGTTGAGCGTCGTCGAGCAGCGCTAGCCTTCGGCGGGTTGGAAACGGCCCAGGCCGAAGTGCGCGAGGCGCCCCAGGACGATCGGGCCGTCCACGGGTTCTTCAAACCCCAAGCCCAATGCGAGAACGGGCCCGCCGATACGGCAGGCCCGTCGCTTGAAAAAATCTGGCACCGTCCTACTTTCGAAAGGCCCTGCGGCCAAACTATCATCGGCGCTGGCGGGCTTAACTGCCGTGTTCGGGATGGGAACGGGTGGGACCCCGCCGCCATGGGCGCCAGAAACTTTGATCCCCGCCGCGATGGCGAGCCTGAGCTCTAGCCGATCGCGAGGGGACGCCTTGCAAAGCTGTACAGAGAAGAACTTCCAGTGTCTCGACGAGCGCGTTAGTTAAAAGTTTCCGAGCGATTAGTACCGGTCAGCTCCACGCCTTGCGGCGCTTCCACCTCCGGCCTATCAACGTGGTAGTCTACCACGACTCTTCACCCTTTCGGGATTGAGATCTCATCTTGGAGTCAGTTTCACGCTTATATGCTTTCAGCGTTTATCTGATCCGAACATAGCTACCCGGCTATGCTCCTGGCGGAACAACCGGTTGACCAGCGGTTCGTTCGACCCGGTCCTCTCGTACTAGGGTCCACTCTCCTCAAATCTCCTACGCCCACAGCGGATAGGGACCGAACTGTCTCACGACGTTCTGAACCCAGATCGCGTACCGCTTTAATGGGCGAACAGCCCAACCCTTGGGACCTACTACAGCCCCAGGATGCGACGATCCGACATCGAGGTGCCAAACCTCCCCGTCGATGTGGCGTCCTGCAATCTCTTGCAGCGCAGACTATACCTTCATCTCTTTCGAGATGGTGGCGTGTTATGGA
>JASHOM010000049.1 GCA_030041115.1 Vulcanimicrobiota bacterium
CGGGCGTCCGCATGACGCCGCTGCCGGCCGGCGAGCGCGAGGCGCAGCAGGCGCTGCGCGATGCACTCGGCGTGGACGGACTCTTTGGGACCGGCGCGCGGCTTCCGCTGCCGCCGGAGTACCGGCATCTCGCGCGGGCGCTCGACGCCCGCGAACGGCCGGTGCTGGCGATCGACGTTCCCAGCGGCGTCGACGCGCTTACCGGCGCGGCCGGCGACGACGCGGTCCGTGCGAGCGCAACGGTCACGCTCGCGGCGGTGAAGCCCGGATTGCTGCTCGAGCCGGCGCGCGAATACGCCGGCGAGCTCTGGTGCGGGGAGATCGGCATCGCCGAAGAGATCCTCGCCGCGCAGCCGCGCGAGTTTGCGACGCTCGACGATGCCGAGTTTTTGAGGTTGCTGCCGCGGCGCGCCGCGGATACGCAGAAGTACTCGGCCGGCGCACCGCTCATCGTCGCCGGCTCCGTACAGTTCCCGGGCGCGGCCGTTCTGTGCGCGCGCGCCGCCGCACGGTCCGGCGCGGGTTACGTCACCGTCGCGACGCCGAGCTCCGCCGCCAACGTGCTGCGCGCACACCTGGTGGAGCAAGTAGTCGTCGCGCTCTCCGGCGACGCGAATCCCGGTGCCGTCGTCGAGGAGCTGCTGGAAATCTCCAAACGCAATGGCGCGGTGGCAATCGGACCCGGCTTGGGGCTGGACGGGCGTACCGGGGAAATCGTTGCACGCTTCATCGAAGCCGCTACGCTGCCGATCGTCGTCGACGCAAGCGGACTCTTTCATTTGAGCAAGCACCTCGAGCTCTTACGGAACAAGCCGTGCGTCGTCACCCCGCACGCGGGTGAGTTCGCGCGGCTCTCGGGGCGCGGGACGATCGCGCCCGGCACGCGCGTCGAGCGAATTCGCGAGTTCGTCGAACGCACCGGGATCACGACGCTGCTCAAAGGTTCCGATACGCTGGTCTACGGCGGCACGGCCGTGCACGTCAATCCCACCGGAACCAACGCGCTGGCGACGGCCGGCACCGGCGACGTCCTGACCGGAATCATCGCAACGCTGCTGGCGCAAGGACTCGCGCCGGTCGACGCGGCGCGCGCCGGCGCCTACTGGCACGGCTTGGCAGGCCGGCACGCCGCCGCGCGGCGTCCCGCCGGCGTGGTGGCGGGCGACGTCATCGAAGCGCTCGGCGAAGCGCTGCCCCGGTCGGGCGCCCGCGATTCGGAGCTAGTTCGCCTGACGTCCGGCTGAATCGCGGCGTCCCGCTGCAATCAACGGCGTAACGAACTCGGTCACGCGCCGCGCCGCTTGCGCGCCGCCGGAATCGCCGTATGCGTCGATCAGCGCGCTCCCGACGACGACGCCGTCGCAAAGCGGCGCAATCTCGCCGATCTCCGCCGCGCGGCTCAACCCAAAGCCGACTGCGAGCGGTTTGTCGGTCAGCTCGCGCAGCATGACGAGCTGCGCGCGCAGCGGCGCAAGGTCCGGCCGTTGGCCCGCGCCGGTCACGCCCAGCCGCGACACGACGTAGACGAAGCCGGTCGCGGCGGCGGCGATGCGCGCGGCTCGTTCGCGCGTCGTCGATGGTGCGACGAGCAACGGCATCTCCAGCTCGCGCTCGCGCAGTGCCTCGCGAAGCGCCGGCGACTCTTCGAGCGCGCAATCGGGAACGATCGCCCCGGCCGCACCCGCGCCGGCCGCCTCGCGCGCAAATCGCTCCAGGCCGAATTGATAGACGGGATTGAAGTAGGTGAAGAGCAGCAACGGCGCGCAGAACGCACTGCATTCTCGCACCAGCGCAAGCACGTCGGTGAGCCGGGTGCCGTTGGCGAGGGCACGCGCGCCGGCCGAAGCGATGGTCGGACCGTCGGCGAGCGGATCGCTGTAGGGAACTCCGAGCTCGATCAGATCGGCGCCGGTCGCGCTCAGCTCGGCGAGCAGCGCCTGCGTCGTGCTCAGATCGGGATCTCCCGCCATGACGTAGGGGACGAACGCTACGCGCGCTTCGCGCTTCGCCCGCTCGAACGCCGCCGCGAGCCGTCCGATCACCGCGCCAAGTCCTTATCGCCTCGTCCGCTGAGGTTGACGAGGATGAGATCGCCCGCGCGCCGCTCCGCCGCCAGTTTGCGAGCAAACGCGATTGCGTGCGCGCTTTCGAGCGCGGGGACGATGCCTTCGCTGCGCGCGAACGCGCCGAAGGCTTCGAGCGCTTGGGCATCGGTCACGCTCACGTAGGCGGCGCGGCCGCTCTCCTTGAGAAATGCGTGTTCGGGACCGACGCCCGGATAGTCGAGTCCCGCGCCGATCGAATGCGTCGGCAGCACTTGTCCGTCCGCGCTCTGCAGCAGATAGGAGCGCGACCCGTGAAGTACGCCGATCGTTCCGGCGCCGAGCGACGCCGCGCTCTTCCCGCCTTCGCCGCCGGCCTCGACGCCCCAGAGCTTGACCTGCGGATCGTCGGCGAATCCGGCAAAGATGCCGATTGCATTGCTTCCGCCCCCCACGCACGCGACGACGTCGCTGGGAAGACGGCGGTAGCGGTCCAGCACCTGCCGTCGCGCTTCGACCCCGACGATCTTCTGCAGCTCGCGCACGAGATACGGATAGGGATGCGCGCCGACGACGCTGCCGATCACGTAGAACGTGTCCTCGACGCGTTCGGCCCAGACCCGAAAGGCTTCGTTGGTGGCGTCCTTGAGCGTCTGCGTTCCGCTCGTCACCGAATGCACCGACGCGCCGAGCAGCCGCATGACGTGCACGTTGAGCGCCTGCCGCTCGACGTCGCGCGCCCCCATGTAGACGTCGACGGGCAGTCCGAACTTCGCACCGACGGTTGCGGTGGCAACGCCGTGCTGCCCCGCGCCGGTCTCGGCGAGCAGCCGGCGCTTGCCCATGCGGCGCGCGAGCAGCGCCTGACCGACGGTGTTGTTGATCTTGTGCGCGCCGGTGTGGTTGGTATCTTCCCGCTTCATCAATAACGGTACCGCGGAAACGTCGGCGACGTAACGCTCGCAGCGATAGATCGGCGAAGGCCGCCCGACGAAGTCGCGCAGCACCGCGTGATACTCGTCCCAATACGCCGGATCGGCGAAGGCGCTCTCGATCGCGCGCTCGAGTTCGTCGAGTGCGCCGACGAGGACTTCGGGAACGAATCGCCCTCCGAACTCGCCGAAGTAACCGCGCGCGTCGGGCTTCTTCACGCGCCCCGAACCGCTCGAACGAAGGCGCGCATCTTCGCCGGATCTTTTTGGCCGTTGGTCTCGATGCCGCTGCGCACGTCGACGCCGAAGGGCCGGACGTGCCGCACGCAGTCCGCCACGTTCTCCGGCGTCAGGCCGCCGGCGATCACGACGCGGCGCTGCCCGGTGAGCGCAACGGCGTGCTCCCACGCAAAGCCGTGCCCGGTTCCGCCCGCCAGCTCGCCGTGGCGCGTATCGAGCAGAAGCAACGCATACGGGTAGAGCCCGGCGGCTTCGCCCAAGCCGCTCGCCGTCTCGCCGACGTGAATCGCTTTGATTGCGCGCTCGCCGTAGCCGGCCACGAACTGCGCCGATTCGTTGCCGGAGAACTGCAAGAGCGCGTTGGGAACGAGCGCGCGTACGTCCTCGACCTCACCGCGCGCCGGATTGACGAAAACCGCCACCGGCTCGATCGACGCCGGCAGGCGTCGCATGATCTCGCCGGCTGCGGCCGGAGCGATGCGGCGCGGCGAAGGCGCAAAGATCATGCCGAACGCGTCGGCGCCGGCGGCGATTGCGAGCTCGACGTCCTCCCACGCGGTGCAGCCGCAGAACTTGATCCACGTCTCAGCCATGCAGCGCAACCCGTTTCGCGCACTCGAAGGTCCGCAGCGCCGCGCCGCTGCCCAAAAGCTTGCGCGCGCGGCTGAAGGCGTGCGAGAGCTTCCGTTCCGCGCCGACCACGCAGAAGACGACGGCCGCGTTGAGCGCGACGACGTCCGCGGCCGGCGTACGCGTGCCGCCGAGAATCTCGAAGAAGGCATCGCGCGATGCAGCGACGGTACGCACGACCGGCATGTGCAGCGGCTCGCCGATCCCGGCCTCGGAAGGCTCCAAACGCCCCAGCCTGACGTCGTCCGGGCTGAACGAATAGACGATCGTCAACGCGTCGCCCACGACTTCGTCGACGCCCGTCGAGCCGTGGACGACGGCGCCGCGAAGCGCGCCGAGACCGCGCAGCGCCGCGCCGATGGGCTCGACGAAGGTCTCGCGCGCCACGCCGACGACCAGATGCGTCGCTCCAGCCGGATTGGTCAGCGGCCCGAGCAGATTGAAGATCGTGCGCACGCCCAACTCGCGCCGCACGGCGGCGGCATTGCGCATCGCCGGATGGTAGCGCGGCGCAAACATGAAGGTGAAGCCGCAACCGCGCAGCATTGCCGCGGCGCGGCCGGGATCGATCTCGAGCGGCAAGCCGGCGGCCTCCAAAACGTCGGCGCTTCCGCAAGCGCTCGAGGCCGCGCGATTGCCGTGCTTG
Organism: Vulcanimicrobiota bacterium; assembly: GCA_030041115.1. GTDB lineage: Bacteria > Vulcanimicrobiota > Vulcanimicrobiia > Vulcanimicrobiales > Vulcanimicrobiaceae > Cybelea. The sequence continues at coordinate 4,491 of JASHOM010000049.1, forward strand.
GCGACGGGAATTCCAGCCGCCGCCACGACCAGCGCCGCCATCGTCGAGATGTTGAGCGTGTTCGCATGATCGCCCCCGGTACCGACGACGTCGACGACCATCGGCAAACCGTGCTCGACCCGAACGCTGCGCTCGCGCATCGCGCGCGCCGCGCCCACGATCTCGTCGACGCTCTCACCCTTCGCGGCGAGCGCAACGAGCAAGCCGGCTGCTTGCGCGGGGGTGTAGTTCCCGTCCATGATCTCGCCGATGAACGTAAATGCCTGCGCTTGAGAGAGGCTCTCCCCTTCGAGCACCCGGCGCAAGAGCGGCGCGTAGTCGCTCATCGCAAGCGCAGGAAGTTCTCGACGAGCGCGCGGCCGTGTTCGCTGAGGACCGATTCGGGATGGAACTGAACGCCGTGTGCGGGTCGCGTACGATGCACGACTCCCTGCACGACGCCGTCCTCGCTGCGCGCGTTCACGCGCAGCTCCGGTGGAATGGAGGGCGGATCCAAGCAGAGCGAATGGTAACGGGTCGCGAGAAGCGGCGACGGAAGTTCCGCGAAAACGCCGCTGCCGTCGTGCGTGACGTTCGAGGTCTTGCCGTGCATCTGCTGCGGCGCGTGCGTGACGGTCGCGCCCACCGCTTGGCCGATCGCCTGCAAGCCGAGGCAGACTCCGAACAACGGGAGGCCGCGATCGAGCGCGGCGCGCACCAACGTCAGCATCCGCGGGGCGTGCTCCGGACGACCGGGACCCGGCCCGACGACTAAGCCGTCGTACTTTTCGAGCAGCGCCGGTTCGAGGCGCGGATCGTCGTTGAGCAGTACCTCGGGCGTAGCGCCGGCCGATGCCAGCAGATGCACGACGTTGTAGCTAAAGCTGTCGAAGTTGTCGACGAAGAGTATCGAACGAATCACGGAATGCGCAGCACCTCGCGCGCGATCCGCGTCTTGTGGAAGATCTCTTCGTATTCGGCGACCGGATCGGAATCGGCGACGATGCCGGCGGAAGCTTGCCACCACGCCCGACCGTCTCGAACGTGGACGCTGCGTAGCGTGATGCACGAATCGAAATCGCCGCCGAAGGACCATCGGCCGATGCTTCCGGCGTAAAAGCCGCGTGTGACCGGCTCGAGCCCGTCGATGAGCTGCATCGCGCGAATCTTCGGCGTCCCCGTAACCGTGCCCGCCGGAAAGCCGGCGCGAAAGAGGTCGAGCGCATCACGATCCTCGCGCAGCCGCCCCACGACGTTCGAGACGATGTGCATCACGTGGCTATACCGCTCGATCTGCAGCAGCTCGTCGACGTGTACGCTGCCGTATTCGCAGACCGAGCCGAGGTCGTTGCGGCCCAAATCGACGAGCATCACGTGTTCGGCCCGCTCCTTGTCGTTCGCGAGCAACTCCGCGGCGATGCGAGCGTCTTCGTCGTCGTCCCGTCCCCGCCAGCGGGTGCCGGCGAGCGGACGGATGCGCGCTCTGCGCCCCTCCAGACGCACGAGAAACTCCGGCGACGCGCCGAGGAGCTGACCGAAAGACGTTTCGACGAAGAACATGTACGGCGACGGATTCTCGCGCCGAAGCGCGCGATAGAGATCGAAGGCAGTCCCGTCGAGCTCGGCGCCGAAGCGAATGCCCAACTGCAACTGATAAACGTCGCCGTCGAAAATGCGTTGCTTTGCCGCGCCGACGAGCGCCAGGTACGGCTCGCGCTCGATCGACTGACGCATTGCGCTGCCGGCGCGCAACGCCTGCGGAAATGCGGGCTTCGCCCCGAGCAGCCGGTCGACGTAGCCGTCGATGCGGCGCGCGCGCTGCGCCGACGTGCCGCCGCTGCACCAGATGGTGAGCAGATCAGTGAAATGATCGAAAATCAGCCAGGTAGCGGGAATCGCTACGTATGCGCCGGGCATGGCGGGCACGGATTGCGCCCTTCGCGGGAGCCGCGCGTCGAATCGGGCCGCATCGTAGGAGAAGGCGAGCAGCGCGCCGCCCAGATCGCCGCCCTCACCGGGCGTTGCGTGCCCCGCGATGAAGGCGCGGACGCGATCGTACAGGTCCTTACTCGAGTCGAACTCTTCGCTTGCGACGTAATCGAGCCCGATGAACGAATAGCGCGAAATGCGTCCGCCGCTCTCGACGCTCTCGAGCAGGCAGGACGCCTGCGGCTGCGCGAGCGCCGCGAAGGCGCCGATCGGAGTCAGGACGTCGGCCGGGACGACGCGGACGGAAACGCTGTTCACGAGGCGGTTATTATATCAAGTCGTGCAAACCGTTTTCATCCAGTACGGTGATCCCGAGCCGCTGGGCCTTCGTCAGTTTGCTGCCCGGATCGTCGCCCGCGACGACGTAGTCGGTCTTCTTGCTGACCGAGCCGGTCACTTTGCCGCCGGCTGCGACGATCAGCCCGGTCGCCTCGTCGCGCGTCAGCGTCGGCAGCGTTCCGGTGAGCACGAACGTCTTGCCCGCGAGCTTTCCGGCGGGGGCGCGCTCGCGCTTGGGGGCGGTGACGGCGACCCCGGCGCGCTCGAGGCGCTCGAGCATCTCGCGGTTCCCGCGCTGCTTGAAGAAGAGCGCGACGCTGCCGGCAACCTCGGGGCCGATCCCTTCGCTGCGCTGAAGCTCGTCCTCCGAGGCCTGTTCGATCGCGTCGAGCGCGCCGAAGTCGCCCGCGAGAATCTGCGCGGTTTGCGTTCCGACGAAGCGGATGCCCAAGCCGTAGAGCAGCCGCCCGAGACCGCGCCCCTTCGAGCGTTCGATGTTGCGCAGCAGGTTTTCCACGCTTTTGGGCCCGGTGCGCGGAACGTGGCCGAGCGACTGCGCATCGAGCTTATAGACGTCGGCGATGTCGCGAACCAATCCCAGCTCGGTCAGCTGCTGCGCCATGACGTCGCCCAGCCCTTCGATGTCCATCGCACCGCGCGACGCGAAGTGCCGGACGCGCTCGAAGACCTGCGCCGGGCACGCGGCGTTAGTGCAACGCGACATCGCCTCGCCGGGTGGATGATCGACGTCGGCGCCGCAGACCGGGCAGCGCCCGGGCATCCGAAAGCGCCGCTCCTTACCGGTCCGCTCGGCGATGACCGGCCCCACGACGCGCGGTATCACGTCGCCGGCGCGCGTTACCACGACGACGTCCCCCTTGCGGATGTCGTTGCTCTCGATGTAGTCGATGTTGTGCAGCGTCGCGCTTTTGACCGTGACGCCGCCGATCTGCACCGGTTGCAGCACCGCGTTTGGATTGAGCGTCCCGGTGCGGCCGACGCTCACCACGATGTCGAGCAGCTTGGTGCGCGCCTCGCGGGGTTTGAACTTGAACGCGATCGCCCAGCGCGGATCGTGCGCAACGACGCCGAGCCGTTCCTGGAGCGCGAAGTCGTCGACTTTGACCACGACGCCGTCGATCTCGTAGTCGAGCGAATCGCGCCGTTGCTCCCAGTACGCGCAATAGGCCAGCACGTCGTCGAAGCTTTCCGTCCGCGCGATGTTGGGATTGACCGGAAACCCCAATGCCTTCAACCGCTGCAACGCCTTCCACTGCGAGCCGATCGTTTGCTCGGTCGCCAACTGGTAGGCGAAAAACGACAAGCGCCGCGCGGCGGTCAGCGCCGGATCGAGCTGACGCACGCCGCCGGATGCCGCATTGCGCGGATTGGCGAAGACGGGCAAGCCCTCGCGCTCGCGCGCTTCGTTGAGCCGCGCGAAATCGCTTTTGCGCAAATAGACTTCACCGCGCGCTTCGAGAAACGCCGCGACCGGCCCCGGGGCCGTCGAAGGGCGCAGGCGCAACGGAATCGTCTTGACGGTGCGCAAGTTGGCAGTGACGTCTTCGCCGACGCGGCCGTCGCCGCGCGTTCCGCCGCGCGCAAGCGAACCGTCGCGATAGTCGAGGGCGATTGCCAGCCCATCGATCTTCAGCTCGCAAACGTACGCGACGACGCCGCCGGCGACCTTACGCGCGCGCTCCTCGAACGCGCGCAGCTCGCCGGGCGAAATCGCGTTGGCCAGGCTGAGCATCGGGCGCGCGTGCTCGAACGGCGCAAAGCGCTGCGAGGCAACGGCGCCGACGCGTTGCGTCGGCGAGTCGGCCGTTCTCAGCTCGGGATGGGCGTTCTCCAGCTCGAGCAGCTCGCGAAAGAGCGCGTCGTATTCGGCATCGGTGATCTGCGGATCGTCGAGCGCATAGTAACGGTAGTTCGCTTCGTCGATCTGCTCGCGCAGGGACTCGGCGCGCAGTTCGGCGCTGGGCGCCCGTCGAGGGGTCATCGATGGACGAGCATCACGGCCGGAAGCGCCGCCACTTAGGCCTCGACGGGGACTCGTCCGCTCTTGCCGAGATCGCGCAACGCGAAGAGATTTTCGCGCTCCAGCCGGTCCAGCTCGGCATCGTCGGGACGGTGATGACCGACGGCGCGCTGGTCGCGCAGCACCGGCACGAGATATGCGCCGGTGTACGAACGCTCGTCGGCCGCGACCTCTTCGGGCGTTCCGGTCGCAATCACCGTTCCGCCGCGATCGCCGCCCTCGGGCCCGAGATCGATCAGGTAATCGGCCGTCTTGATGACGTCCAGGTTGTGCTCGATGACGAGCACCGTGTTGCCGAGGTCGACCAAACGCTCCAGAACCTCGAGCAGCTTGTGAATATCGGCGAAGTGCAGTCCGGTCGTGGGCTCGTCGAGCACGTAGAACGTACGCCCCGTGGAGCGCCGCGAAAGCTCGGTCGCAAGCTTCACGCGCTGCGCCTCGCCGCCGGACAGCGTCGTCGCCGGCTGTCCCATCTTGATGTAGCCCAAGCCGACGTCGCAAATCGTCTTCAGTTTGCCGCTTATTCGCGGAATCGCGGCGAAAAATTCCGCGGCTTCGTCGACGCGCATCTCCAGCACGTCGGCGATCGTCTTCCCTTTGTATCGGACCTCGAGCGTCTGCGCGTTGTAGCGCTTGCCCTTGCAGACCTCGCACGGCACGTAAACGTCCGGCAGAAAGTGCATCTCGATCTTGATGATCCCGTCGCCTTGACACGCCTCGCAGCGACCGCCTTTGACGTTGAACGAAAAGCGCCCCGGCGCGTAGCCGCGCACGCGCGCCTCCGGAACGAGCGAAAAGAGCTCCCGAATTTGGTCGAACGTCCCGGTATAGGTCGCCGGGTTGCTGCGAGGGGTTCGTCCGATGGGCGACTGATCGATGACCACGAGCTTATCGAGCTGTCCCGCACCCTTGACCGTGCCGTACGTTCCGCCCGGCGGTTGACGATGGACGTGCTGGTTGAGCGCTCGCACCAACACGTCGTTTACCAGCGTCGACTTGCCGCTCCCGCTCACGCCGGTGACCGCAACGAAGACGCCGAGCGGAACGCGCACGTCGATTCCCCGCAAATTGTTCGCGGTCGCGCTGCGAAGCTCGATCCAGCCGCGCGGCTCGCGCCGCCGGGACGGAATCGGAATGAACTTCCGTCCGGAGAGATATGCGCCGGTTTCGGAGATCGGATTTGCAACGACTTCGGCAAGCGTGCCCGCGGTGAGGATTTCGCCCCCTTCGGCCCCGGCGCCCGGCCCGATGTCGACGACGACGTCGGCCGTACGCATCGTGTCCTCGTCGTGTTCGATCACGATCAGCGTGTTGCCGAGATCCCGCAGCGTCTTGAGCGTTGCGAGCAGTCGATCGTTGTCGCGCTGATGGAGCCCGATCGACGGCTCGTCGAGGATGTACAAAACGCCTACTAAAGCGCTGCCGATCTGCGTTGCCAAGCGGATCCGCTGCGACTCGCCGCCCGCAAGCGTGGTGGCCGAGCGCGCGAGCGTCAAGTAGCTCAAGCCGACGTTCGCCAAGAAGCCGAGCCGCGCGCGGATCTCCTTGACGATCTGATGCGCGATCTGCTCTTGGCGTGCGGTGAGCGTGAGACCGGCGAAGAAGAGCTCGAGCTTCTCGATCGACATTCGAGTGAGGTCGTCGATGTTTCGTCCGCCGACCGTAACCGCAAGCGCTTCGGGCTTCAGGCGCGCGCCGCGGCAGGCCGGGCACGTCGATGCCGACATGAACCTTTCGATCTCTTCTTTGACGTATTCGCTCGACGTCTCCGCGTAGCGTCGCTGCAGATTATTGACGACGCCTTCGAACGAGGCGCGATACTCCCAGGTCTTGCCGCCGCGCGACGTATACTCGAAGGTCTGCTCGCGATCGGTGCCATACAGGATCACGTCGAGCACGTCGGCCGAAAGCTGCTCGACCGGCGTCGTCGTCTTCGCTCGATGGCGCCGCAGCACGCGCTCGAGTTGTTGATTGTAGTATGGATTCATGGAGGGATAGCGGCCGCTGCCCAGGTTGCGGCTCCAGGGCACGATCGCACCCTCGGCGATCGACTTGCTGCGGTCGGGAATCACTTTCCAGGGATCGATCTCGATCTTCTCGCCCAGGCCGCTGCACGCCGGACAGGCGCCGTACGGCGAGTTGAACGAGAAGAGCCGCGGGGCGAGCTCTTCGAAGGAAAGCCCGCAATAGACGCAGGCGAAGGCTTCGCTAAACGTCAGCTCCTTATCGCCGGCCAAGACCGTTACGATTCCGGTCGAAAGCCGCAGCGTCGTCTCGACCGAGTCGGCGAGGCGGCTGCGAATCTCGGGTTTGATTGCGAGCCGGTCGACGACGACCTCGATCGTGTGCTTGCGCTTCTTGTCGAGAACGATCTTCTCTCTGAGCTCCTTGACCGCGCCGTCGACGCGTACGCGGGTGAAGCCCTCCTTCGCCAGCTCCTCGAAGAGCTTGGCATACTCGCCCTTGCGTCCGCGCACGAGCGGGGCGAGCAGAACGATTCGCGTGTCGTGCGGGAGCTCGGCGATCGCGTCGACGATCTGCTCCGAAGACTGCGTGCTGATTTCGCGCCCGCAAGCATAGCAATGCGGCGTTCCGACGCGCGCGTAGAGCAGGCGCAGGTAATCGTAGACTTCCGTGACGGTGCCGACGGTCGAGCGCGGATTGCGCGACGTCGATTTCTGATCGATCGAGATCGCGGGCGAGAGACCCTCGATGTAATCCACGTCGGGCTTCTCCATCTGCCCGAGAAACTGGCGCGCGTACGACGAGAGCGACTCGACGTAGCGGCGCTGTCCCTCGGCATAGATCGTGTCGAAGGCCAGGGAGGATTTTCCGGAACCCGAGAGCCCGGTTACGACGATCAATTTGTTGCGCGGCAGAACGAGGTCGAAGTTCTTGAGGTTATGTTCGCGCGCGCCCTTGATGACGATGGAATCTAAAGACACGTCATCTACGAGACACTCGCCGGCTCGAGAAGTATGCGGCCGGCCTGCGCGATCGAGCCGCAGGTCGCATCGGGCGGCTTCGCTCCGGGCGGCAACGTTTCGTTGCGGACGTTGAGCCAAATGGTGAAGAGTCCCGCCTCGATCGCGCCGCGGATGTCGCGGTCGTAACGATCGCCGACCATGGCGGCGCGGGCCGGCGGGCCGCCGAGCGTCCGGCAGGCGTGGGCAAAGAGCAACGGATCGGGCTTGACCATGCCCACTTCGTCAGAAAGGAAGATCGCATCGAAGTACTCGCTGATCCGCAGAAGCGCGATCTTCTCGCGATGCGTCTCGGAGAGGCCGTTCGTTACCATGCCGAGCTTGTTACCCCGCTCGCGCAATGCGCGCAGCAGGTCGACGGTGCCGGGAAAGAGCGTGAAATACTTCGCGCGATAGGCGTCGTAGCGTTCGGCGCTGCGTTGCGCGAGCTCCGCGTCGGCCAGGCCGACGCTTTCGAGCGCCGACTGCCACATGCTCGCGCGAAGGTTCCTCAACCTCACCTTGAGGTCGAGCGGCGAGAGGCGGTGCCAGAAGCCCTCGGACTGCGCGATGTAGGCCGCCTTGAGCGCGACCGCGTCGATCCCGCGCTCGGCGGCGATCTCGCGTGCGACCTCTTCGGCCGCGCTGGAATACGCGTACGTGTCGTCGTGCAGCGTGTCGTCCAAATCGAAAAGGACGATCTCGATGCGCCGAACGCGCGTGTCTGCGCCCCGCAGGCTAATGCGGAGTCCCCAGGCTCATGCCGGCTATCTTCCCTTGGCTATCGACCGCGAAAAGAAAGTCGACCTTTTCGCCGTTCTTGAACGTGACGAGATAGATCGCCGCCGAAACGCTTCCCTGAGACTCGGACTGCGTCTCGACGAAGCTGACCGGCGGACCGAGACCTCCGACCAGATTCTTCGCATTGGCGATTGCCTGTGCGCTCATCGCTCCGTTCGGACCGGGGGCGAGCTGCGAGCGGTCGAGCGTGCCGGCCTGAAGCTGCGCGAAGACGGTCTTGGCGCGAGCGAGCAGTTGAGGATTTGCCGAGGGCACCGAGGTCGGCTCGGCCATCGGTGCGTACATCGGCGGCGGCTCGGCCGGACCGTTGGGTTCCGGGCCCCCGCCCGGCTGCGGCATCGGCGGCGGAGCCGCCGCGATTGCGCTCGCGCAGAGTGCGACGGCAAAGAGCGTCGTGGAAAAGCGTGTCATAGAAACCTCCCTGACCATGCCGGCCGTTCTACCGTACGTCCGGCAGATGCTGCTGCAAATATACCCATCCGTCATCCGAGATGCGCACGGAGCCCGAGAACGGCGTGGAAAACTCGTCGATGACGACGAAAAGTATGCCGATCAGGCCTACCAAGATCGCGGTCATCATCAGTTGCGCCGGCCGGTTTTCGACGCCGAAGATGTAACAAAACGCCACCATCGAAAGCGCGCCGACGACCAACGCGAACCACAGCACCGACGGCACCGCGGGCACGGCTTGGATCAGACGCGCCCGGCGCGCGTCGAACAAACGCTGCTGGTCGGCGATCGCGGCTTGTTGCGCGGCGAATTGCTTCCAGTTCACCGGGGTGAACGTGTCGATCCAATACGCGACGTTTTCGAGCTGGTGCGCTCCGGTCTCGGGAACGTCCCGGCCGGCGGCCAAGGCCGGCCATTCGACGGCCGCGACCGTGTTCGCGTACCGGCGCAAGCCGCCACGAATCTGCGAACGCAATCCCGGAGAGAACGATTCGACGACGTGGTAAAGATTTCCGGTCGCATCGACTTCGCTCTCGACGTTCGAAACCGCGTCGTCGTACTTCTGCCAAACGACGACGACCACGAAGCCGAGCACCACCGCGTAGAGCACGCCGACCGCCGAGAAGAGATAGCCGGCGACGTCGTTGTGCCGGCGCAACATCTCGGCACGCAGCCGGCGCTGCAACACGGCGTGGAACCCGACGAAACAAGCGACGATCGCCAACACGATCCCCACCTCGGCGGCGAGGCCGGGAATGTCGACGATCGTGTGCGTCAACGCGCCGAGCGATAGGGTCAGAACACCCACGTACCTACTATTCGACGAGTTCGGCCAATGCCCGCTCGAAGATCTTGGGTGCCTTCCCGCCGAAAAGAACCGATTCGTTTCCGCCGAGCTGCCGGCGCACCTCGATCAGCTCGTCGCGCAGCGCCGCCGCCTTCTCGAACTCCAGGCCCGCGGCCGCGTCGCGCATCTTGCGCTCCAGGTCGCGCGCCATCTTCGTCGCGACCTCGCGCGGCAGCCGTTCGAGCTTGAGCTTCGCGGTGTTCTCTTCGGTTGCGCCGACCATGCTCAAAATATCGCGAATTTGCTTGCGCACCGATCTCGGTTCGATCCCGTGCACGCGATTGTATTCGAGCTGTATTTCACGCCGGCGGCGCGTTTCGCCGATCGCGCGCGCCATCGACTCGGTGATCACGTCGGCATACATGATGACTTTCCCGTCCACGTTGCGCGAGGCGCGGCCGATCGTCTGAATGAGCGACGTTCCGCTGCGCAGGTATCCTTCCTTATCGGCGTCGAGGATGCCGACCAAGGAGACTTCGGGGAGATCGAGCCCTTCGCGCAGGAGATTGATGCCGACGAGCACGTCGAAGACGCCGGCGCGCAGATCGCGCAGGATGGCGACGCGCTCGAGCGTGTCGATCTCGCTATGCAAATAGCGAACGCGCAGGCCGTTCTCGAGCAGAAAATCGGTGAGGTCCTCCGCCATCTTCTTCGTGAGGGTCGTGACCAAGACGCGTTCCTTGCGCGCGGCTCGCGCAACGATCTCCTCCATGAGATCGTCCACTTGATTGCGCGTCGGACGGACCTCGACTTCCGGGTCGACGAGGCCGGTCGGCCGAATGATCATCTCCACGACTTGCGTGCTGCGGCCGGTCTCGTACGTTCCGGGCGTTGCGGAGACGTAGATCACTTGGTTGATATGGTCGTCGAATTCGTCGTACGTCAGCGGGCGGTTGTCCAGAGCGCTGGGCAGGCGGAAGCCGTGCTCGACCAAGACCTCCTTGCGCGAACGGTCGCCGGCGTACATTCCGTGAACCTGCGGGAGCGTGACGTGGGACTCGTCGATGAAGAGCAACCAGTCCTTCGGAAAGAAGTCGATCAAGCACCACGGCGTCGAGCCCGGCTCGCGCCCGGTGAGGTGGCGCGAATAGTTCTCGATGCCGTTACAGTACCCGACCTCCCGCAGCATGTCGAGATCGTAGCGCGTGCGCTGCTCGAGCCGCTGCGCCTCGAGCAGCTTCCCGTGGCGCTTGAAGTAGGCGAGCCGCTCTTCGAGCTCGCTTTCGATCGAAACGACGGCGCGGCGCAGTTTCTCGTCGGGCGTGATGAAATGCTTGGCCGGAAAGATCGTCAGCTTGTCTTTGGCCTCGACGTACTCGCCGGTCAAGATGTTGACGACGTTGATCCCTTCGATTTCGTCGCCGAAGAACTCGATGCGATGCACGAGCTCTTCATCGACGCCGACGAACTCCAACGTGTCGCCGCGAACCCGGAACGTGCCGCGGACTAAGTTGAGATCGTTGCGGCGGTATTGCATGTCGACGAGCTTGCGCAGGAGCAGATCCCTGTCGAGCCGGTCGCCCACGTTCACCCGTGCCGACATCTCCATGTAGTCGGACGGCGAGCCCAGGCCGAAGATGCACGAAACCGAGGCAACGATCAGCGTGTCCCCGCGCGTCAGCAGCGATTGCGTCGCCGAGTGGCGCAGACGCTCGATCTCGTCGTTGATCGAGCTGTCCTTCTCGATGTAGGTGTCGGTCGACGGGACGTACGCCTCGGGCTGGTAGTAGTCGAAGTATGAAACGAAGTACTCGACGGCGTCCTTCGGAAAGAATTCGCGGAACTCGGCGCAGAGCTGGGCGGCAAGCGTCTTGTTGTGGCAGAGGACGAGCGTCGGTTTGCCCACGAGCTCGATCGTGCGCGCCATCGCCATCGTTTTGCCGCCCCCCGTGACGCCCAGCAGCGTCTGCGCGCGGTCGCCGCGCAGTACCCCGCGGGCGAGCGCCTCCGTCGCCTTGGGCTGATCGCCCGAGAGCGCAAAGGGTGAAACGAGGGTAAACTCCGCAGCCACTGCCTTCTCTGGAACCGCCCCCGAGGGCCGAGCGATTCAGCCAGCGAACGAGCCGTCATGAGCTCGAGCCCGCTGCTGTTCTGCGGAAACTCGAATCCGCAGCTGGCTGAAGAGATCGCCAAGCGCCTGCGAATACACGTCGGAAAGGCGCTGGTTTCCGAATTCAGAAACGCAGAGACGCGAATCGAAATCGGCGAAAACGTCCGAGGGTCCGAGGTTTTTGCCGTTCAATCCATCTGCCGCGCTCCCAACGGCAAAGGCGTTAACGACGCGGTCATGGAGCTGCTCCTGATGATCGACGCGCTGCGCCGCGCCTCCGCCGCGCGAATCACCGCCGTCATTCCGTACTATGGTTACGCCAAGCAAGACAAAAAGACCAAGGGGCGCGAGCCGATCTCCGCTAAGGTCATCGCGAACATCCTCAAGGTTGCCGGCGCGCGCCGAATCGTCACGATGGATCTCCACGCCGCGCAGATTCAAGGCTTCTTCGACATCCCGGTCGACAACCTGATGGCGATGCCGGTGCTCTGCAACTATCTGAAAAAAGAAGGCCTCTGCGACGAGAAGATCGTCGTCGTATCGCCCGATGCCGGCGGCGTGCACCGCGCGGAGCTCTTCGCCAAACGGCTGGGCAGCTCGCTGGCCATCGTCTTCAAGCGGCGTCCCGAGCCCGACGTGGCGGAAGTCACCGACATCGTCGGCGACGTTGACGGAAAAGTAGCCGTCGTGGTCGACGACATGATTTCGACGGGTGGCACGCTTGCCAAGGCGGCCGAGGCGATCAAGGCACGCGGGGCGACGCGCGTCTACACGGTGGCCTCGCATGGGATTTTTGCCGGCGAGGCGGTCGACGTGCTCGAGGATTCGGCGATCGAGAAGGTCCTCTTTACCAACACGATTCCGTTCGGGGACGGGGCCCGGCACCCGAAGTTCGTCCAGCTCTCGATCGCACAGATTTTCGCCGACGCAATCAATCGCATCACGACGAACCGGTCGGTATCCGAGCTCTTCGCCGGGGACGAAAGCCCCGGCGGCATCCTCGGCTCTGCCCCCGAACCGCTTGCAGTCGGGTAGGTCCTCCGCTATAAAGGAAGCCGTGGCCAAGAAAGAGTTTACCCTCGCCGTCGAGCTCCGCGAGAAGCTCGGCACGACCGGCGCCCACGCGCTGCGCGCCGCCGGCAAGGTGCCGGCGGTGCTCTACGGGCACGGCGTCGTGCCCGAGCACGTCGCCATCGACGCACGCACGTTCGACGAGCTGCTGGTGCGCGCGGGGCGCAATGCGATTCTCACGCTCTCCGGCGGAAGCAAGAAAGTTCAGACCGCGCTGATCCGCGAGATTCAGCGTCATCCGGTCTCGCGTCGCGTCGTCCACGCCGACCTCCAGCGCGTTTCGGCCGACGAAACGATCGACGCGCGTCTCGCGATCGTGACGATCGGCGTCGCCGAGGGCGTGCGCAATGCCGGAGCCGTGATGGACGTTCTTACCCACGAGCTCGAAGTCGCCGGTCCCGCGAGCCGGATCCCCGAGCAGATCGACGTCGACGTGACGCAACTGGGCATTCACGAGCACATCACCGCCGGCGAGATTCCGTTGCCGCAAGGATTCCGATTGCTCACCGCGCCCGAGACGGTCATCGTCTCGATCGAGCCGTCGCGCACCGCGCGCGAGCTCGAGGAGACCGTCGCGGCTCCGGCGGAGGAGGCGGCCGAGCCGCAAGTGGCCGGTGCCGGCGAAACGACGGCGCCCGAGGCCGAATAGCTGGCCGACCGCCCGCGCAAACGGCTCGTCGTCGGCCTGGGGAATCCGGGCCCAGAATATGTCGCGACACGTCACAACGTCGGCTTCATGGTCGTGGACGAAGTCGCTCGCCGTTACGGACTGACGTCGTGGAAGAAAAAGGACGGTGCGCGGCAAGCCGTCGATCCGCTGCACGGGATCGTCTTCGTCGAACCCGTCACGTTCATGAACCTCTCCGGAACGCCGGTGCGTCTGATCTCGGCTTGGTATCGAACGCCGCCGTCGGGCGTACTCGTCGTCAGCGACGACATGGATCTTCCGTTCGGGAAGCTGCGGATGCGCCCGGGCGGCGGCCACGGAGGACATAACGGCCTGCGTTCGATCATCGCGACGATGGGCGACGAATTCCCGCGCATTCGCGTCGGGCTCGGGCGCCCCGAGTTCGACAGCGTGGATCACGTCTTGGGTCCATTTCGCGACGATGAGCTGCGCGCGCTGCCGGCGATCGTCGTCGCGGCCGCGGACGGCGTGCAGCGTTGGGTCGAAGACGGCATCGACGCGGCGATGCGCTACGTCAATACCTGGGAGCCTAGGAGCCTGTAGGGCTCCTAGGTAGCCCCAACGGCCGGGCGGATTACGGACAGGCGCTGCGGACGTGATTGATCGCCGCAACGCGCGCGCCGATGCCCGGCGCGGTGTAGAGAAAGAGCGTTGCGGTTACGTCGGGACAGACTTCCAGCATGTGCTGATCGCCGTCGCGAACCAGCGCCCGTACCGCAGCCGCCGGATCTCGGGTTTGGGCGACGGCATACGCATCGGCGCTGAAGTCGTAGTGGCGCAGCGCCGCGTTGCGCACCGGCACCGCTGCGAGGTAGACGAGCGCGAGCAACGCACCGACGATCGCGAGGCGCGAAAGCGGGTCGTCGTCGCGGCGAAAACCGATCCGGTCGGCGATCACGACGGCGATGGCGGTGAAGACGATGATGATGCCGCCCTCGATCAGCGCGATCGAAAGCCGGTCGCCGTGCACGATGTGCCCGAGCCTATACGCGAGGGCGTACTCGATCTCCGGCGGCGTGCTCCCGCGAAGAAAATGCGCGGTGGGGGACGTCGTCGATGAGCTCGCGTACGACCAGGCGACGCACGCCGCGAGAATCCCGGCGACGGCATAGACGTACCACTGGTGCGTGCGCGAGACCAGCCAGAGCACGATGGCCGCGACCAGACCGGCGACGATCATCGCGACGATCGTGTGGAAGATCCAGTAGAGTGCCCACACGCGCGTCAGCTCGAACGTGAGGTCGAGCGTCCGGTCGACGCGGTAGAGATAGAATACCGGCGGGATTGCCGCAAGTCGCGCGACGAGCGCGAGCGCCGCGCCGAAAAAGAAGCGGACGTTCCAGACGTGCTCGAAGCGGCGGCGCAGCCGGTCGCGCAGCGCGGCCGCACCTCCGCAGCTCCACAAATAGAAGAGCGCCGCCGCCTCGAAGAGCTGCGTGAGCACGAAGCCGACGACCGTCCAGTGCGCCCGGCGGATCGCGCCGGCTTGGCGATCGAGATCGACCAGCGCCGTGGCGGGCTCGCTCATGAGCGCGTGCCGGGTGAGCATGTCGACGCGCAAGTCGAGCGTGCTCGGGCGCTGGGCCGCGGCCGCGACGGAGCCGAGCAGCAGTGCGAGCGCGATCGTAAGCGTCAGTCTCATTTTTTCGTCAGCGGCCGGGCGGGATTTCCCACGACGCGCTCGCCCTTCAAAACGTCTTTGGTGACCACGGAACCGGCGCCGGTGAGCGCCCCGTCGCCGATCGTGACCGGCGCGACCAGCGACGTGTTCGAGCCGATCGAGACACCGCGGCCGATTACCGTCTCGTTTTTCTTCACGCCGTCGAAGTTACAGGTAATCGTGCCGGCGCCCACGTTCGTGTCCTCGCCGATCGTCGCGTCGCCCAGATAGGAGAGGTGACTCACTTTCACGCGGCGGGCCAGCTTCGATTTCTTGATTTCGACGAAATTCCCGACGTGCACACCGTCTCCGAGCCGCGTTTCATCGCGTAAATGCGCGAACGGGCCGATCGAAACGTCGCTGCCGGCGGTCGAGTCGGTTACGACGCTCTCGCGCACCGCGGTCCGGTCGCCCAGTCTCGCGTACGAGAGCCGGGTGTTTGGACCGATCACGCAACTCGTTCCCATCCTGGAAAGGCGGGCGATCGCCGTGTTCGGATAGATGACCGTATCGGGACCGATCTCGAGCTCGGGCTCGAGATAGGTCGTCCGCGGATCGATAATCGTAACGCCGTTGCGCATGTGCTGCGCGCACAGCCGTGCGTTCATCTCCTCTCGCGCCCGGGCCAGCTCGACGCGATCGTTGATTCCGAGCACGTGGAGATAGTCGGGCGCCGGAACCGGACGAACGCTCTTGCCGGCGCTCACGAAATAGCCGACCGTATCGGTGAGATAATACTCCGACTGCGCGTTTTGGTCGCGCAGATGGGTCACGGCCTCGCGCAGCGCGCCTTCGTCGAAGACGTAGATGCCCGCATTCATCTCCTCGACCTCCAACTCGTCCGCGCTGGCGTCGGAGACTTCGACGATGCGTTCGACGCAGCGTCCGCGCCGCACGATCCGCCCGAAGTTCGACGGAAGCGGCATCCTCGCGGTGATCAGCGCCATGACCGTGCCCTCGTCCCCTTCGGCGTCGAGCGCAGCGATCGCGCTGCGAAAGATCTCCTCGGTGACCAGCGGCATGTCGCCGCTGGCAACGACGATCCGCCCTTCCGCCCGCGGTTCGAGCCGCTCGAGCGCGACTCGCACGGCGTGGCCCGTGCCCAGCCGTTGCGCCTGCAGCACGCTCCCGACGCCGAAGTGCGCGATCTGCGCCTCCAGCTCTTCGTTGGCGACGACCAAAATCTCGTCGACGCCGGCGGCTCGAAGCGTCCGCAGCACGTACCAAAGCATCGGCCGTCCGCAGACTTCGTGCAGCACCTTCGTGCGCGAGCTCTTCATTCGGGTACCCTTACCGGCGGCCAACACGATCGCGCGAATCATGCCGTCACCGCCTGGAGCGCGTTGCGCAGCCGTTCGCGAACGATGTCGCGGCCCAGCAGCTCCATCGAGTCGTACAGCGGAATCGACGTCGGGCTTCCGGTGATGGCGACGTAAAAGGGGCGCGCCACGTCACGCATTTTCTTGTCGAGCTTCTCGGCGATCCCCTTGAGCGCCGTTTCGATCGCAAATGCGTTCCATGCCGGCAGCGAATCGAGCTCCGTCAGCGCGAGCTCGAAGGCTTGGCGCGTCTGCGCTTCGTCGAGCTTCTTGCTCGCGAGATCGACGGCGCGCGGCGCAAGCCGCCCGGAGAAGAGAAACGCCAGCAGCGGACCTAAATCGCTAAGCCGCTCGATGCGCGGCGCCGCGAGCTGCGCGATGCGCGTCAGACGCTCGGGCGAGATCGCCCAGACGCGCGCGCGCTCGACGAGCGACGCCGCGTCGAGACGCTCGCGAATGTAGCGCGCGTTGAGCCAGTCGAGCTTGGCGACGTCGAAGACCGGACCGCCGATCGGAACGTGTTCGATCTGGAACCGGCGCACGATCGCCGGCAGGTCCATCAGTTCGTCCTCGCCCTCGCGCGTCGCGTTTGCGAGCAGCGCCAAGAAGTTGATCAGGGCCTCGGGTAGATAGCCCATCGCGCGATAGAAAAGAATGCCGGTCGGATTCTTGCGTTTGCTCAGTTTGCTTCGGTCGGGATTGCGCAACAGCGGAAGGTGCATCAGCTTGGGCGGCTGCCAGCCGAAGTAGGAGTAGAGCAACAGGTGCTTGGGGGCGCTGGATACCCATTCCTCGCCCCGAAAGACGTGAGTGATTTCCATGAGATGATCGTCGACGACGTTGGCGAGATGGTAGGTCGGCATGCCGTCCGACTTCACGAGGACCTGCATGTCGACGCTCTTGTAGTCGAACTCGATCGGTCCGCGCCGCAAATCCTCGACGACGCAGACGCCTTCGTCGGGAACGGCCAGGCGCACGACGTACGGTTCGCCGGCCGCTTCGCGCCGCTCGACCTCGCCGGGAGCGTAGCCCCGGCACAGGCCGTCGTAGCGCGAGGGCCGCCCGGCGGCGCGCTGCGCGACGCGCATCTCTTCCAGCCGCTGCGGCGTGCAGAAGCACTTGAAGGCATCGCCGCTCGCGAGCAGTTTCCCGGCGTATTCGCGATAGAGCGCCGAGCGTTCGCTCTGGCGATAGGGTCCGTGCGGCCCGCCGACGTCCGGTCCTTCGTCCCAGTCGAGCCCGCACCAGCGCAGCGTCTCCAGAATCGCGCGTTCGCTCTCGGCGGTGCTGCGCGCGCGATCCGTGTCCTCGATGCGAAGAACGAACTCGCCCCCCTGTTGACGAGCGAAACAGTAGTTCACCAGTGCGACGTACGCGGTCCCCACGTGCGGATCGCCGGTGGGCGACGGCGCGACGCGCGTTCGCACAGGCGGCATTAGCCGACCAGCGCTCGACGCTTACCGCACTCGCGTTCGACGAAGTCTATGATCTCCTGCAGCGGCGCACCCGGCGTGAATATCTCGCGCACGCCGAGCTCCTTGAGGCGTTTGGCATCCTCGGCCGGGATCGTTCCGCCGCCGAAAAAGACGATGTCGGCGGCATCCTGACCGCGCAGTTGCTCGACGACCAGCGGAAAGAGCGTCATATGCGCGCCGGAAAGAATCGATAGACCGATCCCGTCGGCATCCTCCTGAATCGCGGTCTGCACGATTTGCTCGGGCGTCTGAAAGAGGCCGGTGTAGATGACCTCCATGCCCGCGTCGCGCAAGGCTCGCGCGATCACCTTGGCGCCGCGGTCGTGCCCGTCGAGTCCGGCTTTAGCGATGACGATGCGCAGCGGTCGGTCGGCCATGTCCCGGCAATCCATCGCGACGTTGACTCAGATTGAGCGCCTCCTCGAGCTTGCGCACGACCTGATTGAGGACGCGGCGCGCGCGGTAGAGCTCGATATCGGTCCGGCAGCGTAGACCGTGTCGATGACGCATTAGAGCACCGCGCGCTCGGTGTAGCGCCCGTAGACCTTCGCCATCGCGTCGACGATCTCGCCTTCGGTGCAGTACGCGTTCACGCAATCGATCAGATGCGGCATCAAGTTCTCCTTCGGGTCGCGACAAGCGGCCTGGAGCCCTTCGAGCGCCCGCGCGGCCGCAGCGGCGTCGCGATTCGCCCGAACGTCTTGCACGGCGCGCGCCTGCGCGCGCTCGGTCGCCTCGGTGATCTTGAGCAGGTCGATCGCCTCCTCGTCCACGTCGTGGACGAAACCGTTGACGCCGACGACGATGCGGTCGCGCGTCTCGATCGAACGCTGGTATCGATAGCTCGCTTCGGCGATCTCGCGCTGGAAGAAGCCTGCCTCGATTGCCTCGATTACTCCGCCGTACTCGGCGATCTGCGCGAAATAGCTCTCCGCCTGGCGCTCCATCTCGTCGGTGAGCGCCTCGACGAAGTAGGCGCCCCCGAGCGGATCGACGACGTTGGTCACATTCGTTTCGTAGGCCAGCACCTGCTGGGTTCGCAGCGCGATCTCGACCGACTTTTCCGTCGGAAGCGCCAAGACTTCGTCCATCGAGTTGGTGTGCAGCGACTGCGTGCCGCCCAAGACGGCAGCCATCGCTTCGTAGGCAACGCGCACGATATTGTTCTCCGGCTGCTGCGCCGTGGCGCTGCAACCGGCGGTCTGCGTGTGGAAGCGCAACTGCCACGAACGCGGATTGCGCGCGCCGTACTTCTCGCGCATGTGCCGCGCGTAGATCCGGCGCGCGGCGCGAAACTTCGCGATCTCCTCGAAGAAGTCGATGTGCGAGTTGAAGAAAAACGAGAGACGCGGGGCGAACTCGTCGACGTCCATGCCCGCGGCCGTGCAGGCTTCGACGTACGCAAAGCCGTCTGCCAGCGTAAAGGCGAGTTCCTGCGCCGCGGTCGATCCGGCCTCGCGAATGTGATAGCCGGAGATCGATATGGTATTCCACTTCGGCATCTCGCGCGTGCAGAATGCGATCATGTCGACGATGATGCGCATGTGCGGTCGCGGCGGAAAAATCCATTCTTTTTGCGCGATGTATTCTTTGAGGATGTCGGCCTGTATCGTACCGCCGAGCTTGGCACGGGGAATGCCCTTCTTTTCGGCGGCCGCGACGTATTGCGCGAGCGCGATGCAGGCCGGTCCGTTGATCGTCATCGACGTGGTGATCTCCCCCATGTCGATGCCGTCGAAGAGGATCTCCATGTCCGCGAGCGAGTCGATCGCGACGCCGCACTTCCCGACCTCTCCGCGTGCCTGCGGCGCGTCGGAGTCGTAACCCATCAACGTGGGCATGTCGAAAGCGACGGAGAGGCCGTGCTGACCGTGCTCGAGGAGAAAATGATACCGCTCGTTGGTCTGCGACGCGGTGCCGAAACCGGCGAACTGCCGCATCGTCCAAAGACGGTCGCGATAGCCGTTGGGGTGGATGCCGCGCGTGTACGGATACCGGCCGGGACTCCCGTCCTCGGGCCCGTAGACGACTTGCAGCGGAACGTCCGAAATCGTTCGATCCAGAGCACCGGAGCCGGGACCGTTGCGCCCCCAGCGTCCGGTGGGCCGCTTCATTGTTTCGAGCTCGTCCTGAGCCTCGTGCTGAGCCTGTCGAAGCATTGCCGCCGAGCCTTTCGACGCCATCGCCTCATTCTCCCCAAAGCTGGGAGACGACGCGATCGGCGGCACCGTACGGATCGAGTTCGTCGTCGGGTTGCGCTCGCAGCGCGCGATCGAGGCGCTCTTCGAGTCGTCCCAATGCAAGCTGCCGCACTTGGTGACTGAATGCGTCGCGCCGGCGACGTTCGATCTCGCCGGTCTCGTTGAGATACGCGACGTGACGCTCGATCGCCGCGACGAGCTCGTCGACGCCGCGACCCTCCAGTGCTTGCGTCGAGACCAGCTCGGGAACCCAACCGGTCCAGTGCAACATTTCCATCATCGAACGGATCTCGCGGCGCAGTTGGTCGGCCATCGGGTGATCGGATTTGTTCACGACGAAGACGTCGGCGATCTCCATTATGCCTGCTTTGAGCACTTGAATCGAATCGCCGCTTCCGGGTTGCAATGCGACAATCGTCGTTTGCGCGAGTTCGGCAATGGCGATCTCGCTTTGCCCGACGCCCACCGTTTCGATCAAAACGAGGTCGTAGCCGAAGGCATCCATGAGGAGCACCGCGTCGGCCGTGGCGCCCGCCAGGCCGCCCAGATGGCCGCGGCTGGCCATGGATCGAATGAAGACCGACTCGTCGGTGAAGTGCTCGGCCAGGCGGATCCGATCGCCGAGCAACGCGCCGCGCGAGAAAGGCGAGCTCGGATCGACGGAGACGACGCCCACGCTCTTGCCGCGCGCGCGAGCTTCACGCACCAATGCCGATGCGAGCGTCGATTTGCCGACGCCCGGCGGCCCGGTGAGCCCAACCGTCACGGCGCGCCCGGTGCGCGGGTAGAGCGCGCGAACGAGATCGGCGCCCCGACCTGCTTCCGCGAGCGAAATCGCGCGCGCAAGCGCGCGGGGGTTCTGCCGCTCGAACTCGCGCAGAAGGTCCATTCCATTCTTTGCGGCTCGCGGCAAGAGCGAACCTTCCGGACGTCAAAGCTCACGCTCCCATAGTGCGGTCGTTTGCGCGTCGCGTGGGCGGGTGGCTCGGCGTCATCTTCGTACTCCAGTGCGCTCTGCCGGCTTCTAGCGAGACCCTGGTCGTGCCGCTCACCGGCAAGCGAGTGCGCGACATTCAAACGGCGCAGCTCTTCCATACCCTCTTCCACGATTTTTTCTTGGAAGACGACGAGACGACGTACGTACAGTCCGGCGACATTCCGGCGATGTGGCTGCGCGACTCGTCGGCTCAAACCATTCCGTACATTCGCTTTCAAAGCGCTTATCCGGTCTTGCGCGCGCGTTTCGCCGGGGTGATCGAGCGCAACGCGCGCAACATCATCGCCGATCCGTACGCCAATGCGCTGAAATCGGACTACACCGTCTGGGAGCGCAAATGGGAGGTCGATTCGCTGGCGTGGCCGGTGATTCTCGCGTCGGTCTACTGGCGCTCGACGCAGGACCGGACCGTTTTTACCCCCGATCTGCATCGCGCGCTCTCGACGATCGTCGGCACCTACGCGTGCGAGGAGCGTCACCGGACCTGCAGCCGCTATGAATATCCGGCGTTCGTCGACACGCACGACGAATACAACGCGGCGGCGGGCCTGATTTGGGGCGCGTTCCGCCCGTCGGACGACGCGGTCGATTATCGCTACAACATACCGCAGAATGCGATCGCGGTCGTCGCGCTGCGCGATATCGAGCAGCTCGCGATCGCGGGGTACGGCGACGACGCCCTCGCCGGCCGCGCGGTCGCGCTTGGCGAGCGCGTGCAGGCCGCGGTCCAGCGCTACGGACGCTACTACGATCGCGACCGGCACGCCTGGATGTATGCCTACGAAACCGACGGCTTCGGCAAGTACGATCTCATGGACGATGCCAACATTCCGAATCTGATCACGCTGCCGTACATCGATTGGTGCTCGGCTTTCGATCGGACCTATCTGGCGACCCGAGCGTTCTCGCTGAGCATGGACGATCCGTTCTATTTCGTAGGGCGCTACGCGCAGGGGCTGGGAAGCCCGCACACGCCCTATGGCTACGTCTGGCCGCTGGGGATCATCGGGCGGGCGCTCACGGCGACCTCCTCGATCGAGGTCGCAACCGCGATCACGACCCTGGCCGAAACCGACGGCGAGAGCGGCCTCATTCACGAAAGCTTCTATCCGGGCGGTTACTGGCGCTACACCCGCCCGGAGTTCGGCTGGGCAAATGCCCTTGGAGCCGAGCTGTTCTTTCGCAGTCTGGCCGGGGAGCCCGCGACGCAGTTTGCCTGGAAGGGTCCGATTCTGCCCTTCGAGCAGCGTTCGGCGACGCCGGCGCTGGTGCCGTTCTTCACACAAATCGAAAACGCCGCCGAGATCACGGTAACGTTGGGCCGCCTGCTGCACTCGACCGGCGGCACGATGCCGCATCAATGATAATTCGGGCTCCATCGCCAAACGTGCAGCTATGGATCGGGGATATTATCGCTATCCGACGATAGCAGG
>JASHOM010000050.1 GCA_030041115.1 Vulcanimicrobiota bacterium
TTGCTCAACCCGGAGATCGGCACTTGCGCGCCGTTGCTCGAAGTCGGCGCCGGTGTATTGGCGGGCGGCGCCTCCACGCTCTCCGTTCCGCGCCCGACGAACGCCAGGATTTGCGAACGCGCGAGCAGCGACTGCGAGGCCACGTCGGCGACGCTCGAAACCTGCGCGGTCTGCGAGAAGAGGATGACGCCGCTGTCGACGCTGACCACTTGCTCGACGACCGCGGCGCTGTCGCCGACCGGCGTGACGTAACCGCTGATATAAAAATCGGCGCGAACCGAGCGCGCGTAGGTGAGAAAGTTCGCGCGCGTGATGCCCTGGGGCACGACCGGCACGGTAATGCCGCCCGCGGCCGTCATCTCTTGCGCGAGGATCTGCGCGATGGCGGCGCCGATTCGTGGATCGGCCCCGGTTTGAACGTCGAACGGATAGACGACGACCACCGGCTGGCGTTCGATCGCAGCCGGCGTTACGATCGGACTGGGCGGCGGGGACGGGGGCGCAGCCGGAGCGGCCGCCGTCGCGAAGACGAGCGACGAGCAAACCAAAGCCAGTCCGAGAACGCGGTGCAGCGAGGTCCCTTTAGCCATCGGGCTCCGCTTCTTCGAGCAGGTCGCGATGTCCGGTCGGCCACGCGATGCTGTACTCGGCGCCGAAGAGAAAGATCGATCCGATGCAATAGAACCACAAGAGCAAGACGAGCGGCGCCGTGAGCGCGCCGTAGATGCGCGAAAAGTCGACGTGCGTCAGGTAGGCCGCGAAGGCGTATTGCAGCGGCACCCAGGCGATCGCAACCACCGCGGCGCCGCGCACGGAGAAGCTCAACGAGATGCTGCGATTTGGCAGCCAGCGATAGAGCACGACCGCGACGATGAAAACCAGCGCGATCGAAATCAGGTACGCGAGCACGTGCGTGAGCCGCCTTGGATCATGAATTCCCGCGACGTGAAAGGTGATGGAGAGCACGATCGGCAGCGCGATGGCGACGATCAACAGGATTGCGGTCAAGGGCAGCATGACGATCGAGAGAAGAAGATTGTGCACGAGCGGGCGTCCTTTCGGCACGTTGAGTGCGCGATCGAGCGCGTAGGCCAGACCCATGAACAGATTCTTGCCCGACCAGAGAAGGAAGCCCAGGGCAATCGCGCTGGAGATGCCGCGTCCGTACATGTACGTGGCGAGGTTGTTCACGATGTAATCATGGAGCGTCGGCGCGAGCGTGTCGAAGAAAAGGAGGGCGCGATGCTGCGACTCCGGGAGCAGCCAGGTGATCGCGCTGAGGGCCAGTACGCTCAGGGGAAAGAGCGCAAAGATCGAGTTGAATGCCACCGACTGCGCATGGAACGCGCACCCGTCGCGCGCGAAGCGAAGCACCGCTTCGTGAAACGTCGAGATGAGTCGCCGCATCCCAAGCGGTATATCGGGAGAACGTGCCGCTATTCCCACCGGGGGCCCCGGTCACCGTCGTTCTCGACGGACGCCCACTTGCCGCGTACGTACGGGCCTACGTCGCCGGAGGTCGCGTTTTCACGCCGGTCGTCCCGCTGATCACCCGGCTCGCGAACCGCCTTTGGTTTGACGGCGGCACGCTCGTCATCGAGCGGGAGGGCCGAAGCGTCCGCGTGCGGTTGGCTTCCAGCGGTGCCCAGCCTCTCGACGTTGCCTACGTTCCAGCCGCTGCCACGCTTCGTGCGCTCGGCGCGAGCGTGCGCTACGAACCGGACGCGCATCGCCTCCTGGTCTCGATGCCCGCGCGCGAAGTCGTCGCTTCGCCGACGCCCTTCAACGCGGCGCTGCCGCAGGTTGCGCCGAGCGCGGTCTTCACGGCGCTTCCCCCGCCGGCGCCGCGGCCGGTCTGGACCGGCTCGCCCTTACCGCGCCGCACGCCGCTGCCCGCTCCGCCTCACGACTGGGGTACGAGGACGACTTTGCCCGCGCCGCGTTCGACGGATTCGTATGCCTGGGCCGCGGCGGCGAGCGGGTAGCGCTCGCCGATCGCCGGCGGCTTGACCGAGTTCGATTCGAAAAGCGGTCCGAACTTCGCGTACAGATCCGCAACCCGCTCGAGAGAAAGCGCCGCCGTGTCGAGCCCGTACAGCCGCAATCGCCGCCGGTAGAGCGCAAAGAGATCGAGCTGAACGTCTTTACCGTGACGCGCGGAGAACACGGTCATGCGTCCATCTTCGGCCAAGGATTCGAAGAGCGCGGGAAAGACCGGCGCCCCGATTGCGTTGAGGGCAACGTCAACGCCGCGCCCGCCGGTAAGCTCCTTGACCGCCGCGGCGACATCGTCGCGATCCGAACGCACGATGCCGTCGAGCGCCAAGCCCGCAAGCGGCGCGAGATCGTCGCTTTCGCGCACGAGGGCGATTGCGCGCCCGCCCAACGCGAGCGCGAGCTGAACGGCGGCGCTTCCCACCGAGCCCGCGGCGCCCGAAACCAAGACCGACTCGCCCGCGCCGAAGGCGGCCAGCTCGACCAGCGCGCTCCAGGCCGTGACGAACGGAACGCCGGCCACTGCGGCTTCCTCGGCGCTCAAGCTCGCCGGGCGCGCGATCGCGGCAATTGCCGGAACGATCAAATGCTCGGCGTGCGATCCGTCGCGCGTCATTCCGAGCTCGCCGCCACCCGATCCCCACACGGCCAAACCGAGCAGATCGTCCGGGCCTTCGACGACGCGGCCCGCGAAATCGCGGCCCAAGATACGCGGTAGCGTTACCTGCGGAAAACGGCCGAGCGCAACGCCGGCATCGCTGGGATTGACGCCCGCCGCCTCGATTTGGATGCGGACCGAACCCGGCGGCAACGGCGCGTCGGCGACGTCGCCGACGTGGAGATCGGCGAGCGGCCCGAAACGCTCGATGCGCAGCGCCTTCATCGCTTAACGCGCGGCAACGGCGCCGAGATCGAGCTCTCCCAATCCGCGATCGGCCACCTCGCGCAAGAGCGCTTCCATCGCGTCGATGACCGGCAAACGCTCGTGATTGGCCGCGCCCTGCATGAGCGCAGCGTCTTTGTGCGCCATCGCGATCGTCCACAGCGCGTCGTAATCGCCCTGCACCATTCGCTTACCGCGGCCCTTGATCTGACCGGACGGATCGTAGAAATCGAAGAGCGCATACGCCTGCTCGCGCGTCAAGCCGCGCTCCTCGGCGATGCGCAGCCCATCGTTGAGGCCGCCGACGACGGCCAAGATCATCGCATTGCCCATCAGTTTGAAGATCGCGGCGTCTTCGGGCCGGGGCCCGGCGTAGCGGAGATCGCTGCACATCGCTTCGAGCGACGCGCGGACGCGGTCGAAGCGCGTCGCTTCGCCCGAGGCGAGCATCACGCCCGTGGCCTTGAGTGCCATCGGCGGTCCCATGAAGACGGGCGCGTGCAGAAAGGCATATCCGGCATCGGTCAGTCGCGCTTCGCGCTCGACGACGCGTTGGGGCAGCACGGTCGTGTGATCGACGATCGGACTGCTTCGTTCGATTCCCGGAAGCGCCGCGTCGAGCAGCGCGTCAACGGCCGCATCGTCGCTCAGACAGAGATGAATCAACTCCGCGCCGCGAGCGGTTTCCGCCGGATCGGCGCAAGCCACCGCGCCGGCCTCTTCGAGCGCTTGCGCCCGGCGGGCCGTGCGGTTCCACACGCGCACGCCGACGCCGCGGTGGAGCATCGCCCGCACCATTGCCGAGCCGAGCATTCCCGCGCCGTAAAATGCGACGGTCAAGCTGCGGGCCGCCGTGCCGGGCCGAGGCCCGAAATCAGTCGCACGATCAGAAATGCAATGCTCACCGATGACTCCTTCGAGCTTTCCAGGATATCTACCCCATAAAGCTGTAGGAACGCGCTATGCAGTTGCAAGGGCGGACTTTTCTGGTCAGCGGCGGCAGCTCGGGGCTCGGCGCCGCCTGCGTTACGGAGTTTTCACGCAACGGCGCCGGCGTCGTGATTGCCGACGTGAGCGAGCGGGGGGAGGAGCTGGCCAGGGAACTCGGCGCATCGGTCGTTTTCGTTCGCACCGACGTCACCGACGGTGCGCAAGTGCAGCGAGCCGTGGATACGGCAGCGCAAAAGTTCGGCGCGTTGCACGGAGCGGTCAATTGCGCCGGCATCGCAACTGCCGAGCGTGTAATCGGGCGCCAAGGTCCGCTGCCCCTGGATCATTTTTCGAAGGTCATCGCGGTCAATCTGATCGGCACCTTCAACGTCATCAGACTAGCTGCCGCCAAGATGCTCGAACATTCGGCCGAACCCGGCGAGGATCGCGGCGTGATCGTCTGCACGGCGTCGGTCGCTGCGTACGACGGGCAAATAGGGCAAGCGGCGTACTCCGCGTCGAAAGGCGGGATCGTCGCGTTGACGCTGCCCGTCGCGCGCGAGTTCGCGCAGCACCAAATTCGCGTCGCAAGCATCGCTCCGGGCATCTTCGACACGCCGTTGCTGGCCGGGCTTCCCGAACCTGCGCGGGAGTCGCTCGGCAAGCAAGTGCCTTTTCCGTCGCGCCTGGGAAGACCGTCGGAATATGCGGCGCTCGCTCGCCACATTATCGAGAACCAGATGATCAACGGTGAAGTCATTCGGCTCGACGGCGCCATTCGAATGGCGCCGAAGTAGGAGCTTGCGAGCCCGCATAGCCAACATTTACGCGTGAAGTCTGCGCTCATCGCGGCGCTTGCCTTGCTCTGCGCCGCGATCGCGATTGCGCCGTCGCGCGCCGGCAACGTGCCGCCCTGGCACGTGGCAACCGCTCGTCCGACTCCCAATGCAACGCCCAGCCCGATGCCTTCGCCCGAGCGACTGCTCTTTTTGATTCGCCGGCAGTTTCGCTCGCATCGCCCGCCGCCGCCGTACATCACGTATACGCTGATTCGCAAGCAGACGCTCGACGATGGGTATCCGGACCTCGTGAACAGCTATACCTATCACATTTGGTGCCGCACCTACGATCGCGCGGCGCTCGGCCGGCGCGTCTATCGCGGCTCGTCGCGCGGAACGCTCGAGTTTCTGCGCCCGTCCTTCAACGAGCCGTGGGATCCCGGACCGCCGACGGCAGATTTGTTCGAAGCGGCACCGATTCATCCGCATACCAATCCACGCACGTTCATCCCGACGCCGGAGCCGACCGGCGCCCTGCCCCCGACGATTGCCGTCGTGACGGTGCTCGGCGAGTTCGATTATCGCGTGACGCGCGTCGCCGTCGAAGGCGATCTCATCCACGTGAGTCTGATGCCCCTGCGCGATCCCGATCGCAACCGGTTGCGCGAGCTCTACGTGGACCGCGCGACGCTCGAGCTCAAAGAAGTCATCGCCACGGACAAGCTGTACGAGGACGATGACAGCGGACATCACGTCTATCCGATGATGTTTACGATCACGCTGGGGTGGATGCACAACATGCCGATCGTCACGCACATTCACGGCACCCCGACCTATCAAGCCGACGCCGAATACCTCGGCCGCGACGCGACCGTCGACTACGACTTTACCGAGATCACGTTCCCCGATTCGCTCCCGGACTGGTACTTCGACCCGCGCTCCTACGCTCAGCACGTCTCCGACGCCCCGCTGTAACGCCCCGCCTTGTCATCTAGAACGGCGCGTCGGCTTTCACGAGCTGCGGGAACTCGCGGCGCAGCTTGTGCATCTTCGGGATGTCGTTGAAGACGATGTACGGGTTGTCCGGGTTGTGAACCGCGTAGTTTTGATGGTACGCCTCCGCGCGATAGAAGCCGCGCAGGGGTGCGACGATCGTTACGATCTTCGCTGAATAGACGTGCCGGCCGGCGAGGCCGGCGATATAGGCGAGCGCTTGGGCGCGCTGCTGCGGCGTCGTATAGAAGACCTCCGAGCGGTATTGCGAGCCTTCGTCGGGGCCTTGGCGGTCGAGCTCGGTCGGGTCGTGCGCGACGAGAAAATAAACGTCGAGCAGATCCTTGAACGATATGCGCGATGGTTCGTAGATGATCTCGACCGATTCGGCATGGCCCGTGGTGCCCGTGCTCACCGTATCGTACTGCGCGGTATCGGCGCTGCCGCCGGCGTAACCGGCGACCGCCGAATCGACGCCCTTCAACGATTCGAAGACGAGCTGCATTCCCCAAAAGCATCCGCCGGCAAGCACGACCCGCTGCACCGGCGCATCGGGCGGCGCCGGCGCGGGACCGGCGGCGGTGAGGCCAACGAGAAGAACGATTGCGGTCAAGAACTTCATGTTCTTATAAACGTCGCAACGGCGCGATCGGATGAGGCAGGCGCGGTCAGCGCAAATGCTCGTCGAGCCAATCGAGCCAAAGCCGGGTGAGCTCGGCCGTCTGCACCGGGTCGGCGGGCCCGTGCGTCGAGGCCGGAAAGACCGCAAAACGTACCGGCACGCCGTTGTCGTGCAGGGCGTGATAGAGCGCGTACGACTGTACGATAGGAACGACCGGATCGAGCGTCGTGCTCCAGATCAACGTCGGCGTCGTGATCTGCGCGTAGTAGGTGATCGGCGAATTATCCCGGTAGATGCGTTGACCGTCGCCGGCATAGGGCGACGTGCCGAGCGGATAACGATCCTGCACGTTCGACGTCGAGAGGTTGTACTCGTCGAATTCGCTGTTTACCGCGGCGCCCGATACGGCAGCGCGCCAGCGATGGTCGTGACCGATCAGCCACGAGGTCAGCTCGCCGCCGTACGACCAACCCGAAACGGCGACGCGCGAATCATCGATGCGTCCGAGCCGGTCGAGCGCGGCGAGTCCGGCGAGAATGTCGGCGCTCGGTCCGGCGACGGTATTGCGAACGATCGCCGTCATGTACGCATTGCCGAGATTGTCGCTTCCGCGATAGTTGGGCTGCAAAACCACGTAGCCGCGCGATGCGATCATCTGGGCGAGCGGCCACGCTTCCCAAACGAAGTCGCGCGTGCTCGAAAGTCCGGGGCCGCCGTGAATGAGCAGCACAGCCGGATACCTGACGCCAGGTTTCGCGTTGGGCGGATACGTTACCACGCCGTCCTCCGCGAAGCCGCCCGGACCGGTCCAGTCGAGCTCGGTCATCGCGCCGAGCGCGACGCGGGAGAGGAAGGCGTTGGAATGCGTGAGCTGACGGGGGGTCGTCGAACCGGGCGCGAGATAGTAGAGCTCGCGGGCGCTCGCAGCGCTGGTCGCGACGAAGGCGATCGCGCCGTCGCGCGCGACGTCGCCCGCGATGCCGGCATCGAACGTGCTGCTCGAGTAGGGATCGCAAATGGGATGAAGATCGCCCAGCGGGAGTCGAGCGGCCGCGCCACCGGTGCCGACGCGCCAGAAAACGTTCTGCGTGCCGTCGGCCGCACAGACGAGCAGATGGCGCGAGTCCGCAAACCAGAGCGACCCGGCGACGTTGCGATCTAAAGCCGGCGCAAGCTGTTCGTCTCGGCCGCCGGCAATCGCGCGCAGCGTGTTTTCCGAATTGAAATCGCCGTTGAGCGGATACCAATACGCCAGCCGGCTGCCGTCGGGGGAATAGGCCGGACTCAGCTCGAGCTCGGCATGCGCGGTCAGCTTGCGCGTGGCACGCGTCGCAACGTCGACCTGCCAGAGCGTCGAACGCTCGTCGTCGCCGGTGAACGTGTTCTCGATGCGCGTATAGGTGATGCTGCGCCCGTCGCGCGTCCACGCGATCTGAGGCGAAAAGATGCCGCCCGGATCCGTCGGCGCGATCGTCCACCGGCCGCTCGTCAGTCGCCGGGGAGCGCCTCCGGAGGCTGGAACCACCCACAGATGGTCGGGCGGCGTGAGCGCCGTGGCCGTGTAGTCGTTATCGCCGGCGTAGAAGAACGGCGCCGTCGCGGGCGGATCGCCGGCCACGTAGGCGAGCTCGCGGCCGTTCGGGCTCCAGGCCGCGTCAACCACGTCGCCTCGCGCGTGCGTCAGTTGGATCGTATGGCCGGCGGGCGTGCGCACGAAGAGCTGCCGGATTCCGTTTTGCGGCGAACGGCCGAGATAGGCCAGCCCTGCACCTTGCGGCGCCCAGCGGGGAACCGCGACGTCGTTCCCGCGCACGATCGTGCGCGCTGCTCCGGAGCGCGCGTCGATGACGACCAAGCTGTCGACGTAGGCCGCGCGGGCGACGTCTTGCGCGATTGCAACCAATGCTACCCGCGCGCCGTTTGGCGTAATAGCCGGCTCCTCGAGGTCGACGATCTTCGCCATGTCACCGATCTGTAACACCGCTCCGAGAACGATACTCAGCATCCGGCCGGGCTTCCGGGCCGGAAAGGGGAGCTCCCGTACCCGCGCCCGGGGGTTGCCGGAAGAGCGCTGGAATAAAACCGCCGATGCTCGACGCCTTACATCCGCTCGTTCGTGAATGGTTCGTGTCGCGTTTCGGTGCGACGACGCAGCCGCAAGCGCAGGGCTGGCCGGCGATTCGAGCGGGCGACGACGTCTTGATCGCCGCGCCGACCGGCTCGGGAAAGACGCTCGCAGCCTTTACCTGCGCGCTCGACGATCTGGTGCGGCAAGCGACGGCGGGCACGCTTCCCGATCGGACGCTCGTCGTTTACGTTTCGCCGCTCAAGGCGCTGACCAACGACGTTCGCGAGAACCTGGAAAAGCCGCTGGCGGCGATCGTCGCGCTCGCCAACGAGCGCCTCGCGGCGTTCATGCCGATCCGCACCGCCGTGCGCACCGGCGACACGCCCGCCCTGCAGCGTCAGCGCATGTTGCGCAAACCACCGCACGTCCTGGTGACGACGCCGGAATCGCTCTATATTCTGCTGACCGCCGAGAAGTCGCGCCGGCTCTTGGGCGGCGTGACGACCGTGATCGTCGATGAGATTCACGCGATGGCCGGGAACAAGCGCGGCTCCCATCTTGCGCTGACGCTCGCGCGGCTGGACGATCTCGTTGCGAGCGAAAGCGGCACGCGGCCGCAGCGCGTCGGACTGTCGGCGACGGTGCGGCCGCTCGAGGAGGTGGCGCGCTTCCTCAGCTCCACGGCGAAGATCGTCAACGTGGGACACAGCCGCGCGATGGAGCTGGCGGTCGAAGTACCTTCCGGCGAGCTCGGTCCGGTCGCCGGCAAAGAGATGTGGAGCGAAATCTACGACCGCGTCGCCCAGCGGGTTCGCGATCATCGCACCACGCTGATCTTCGTCGGGACGCGGCGCCTGAGCGAGCGAGTGGCCTTCGCGCTCAACGAGCGGCTCGGCGAGGGCGTCGTCATGCCGCATCACGGCAGCCTGGCGCGCGAAACGCGCTTCGACGTGGAGCGCCGCCTTCGTGCCGGCGAGCTGCGCGCGGTCGTCGCGACCGCTTCGCTCGAGCTTGGCATCGACATCGGCTCGGTCGACCTCGTCGTGCAGATGGGCTCTCCGCGCGCGATTGCCGTGGCGCTGCAGCGCATCGGCCGTTCGGGGCATTGGGTCGGCGCCAAGCCCAAGGGCGTCTTTTACGTCACGACGCGCGACGAGCTGATCGAGTGTGCCGCGCTCGTGCGCGCGATACGCGCCGGCGGACTCGACGCGCTCGAGATCCCTGCGGCACCGCTCGACATCGTCGCGCAGCAGATCGTCGCGGCGTGCGCGCAGCACGAGTGGAAGACCGACGCGCTCTTCGCAATGCTTCGCCGCGCGTATCCGTATCGCGACCTCGCGCGCCGCGACTTCGACGAGGTCGTTTCGATGCTCGCCGACGGCGTCGCGACGTCGCGCGGACGCAGCGGAACCTTCCTGCATTACGATCGGGTCAACGAGCGCCTGCGCGCCCGGCGCGGCGCACGTCTGGCCGCGATTACCTGCGGCGGTGCGATTCCCGATACTGCCAACTACAACGTCGTCGTCGAACCCGATGGGCACGTCATCGGAACGCTCGACGAGGATTTCGCCATCGAAAGCATGGCCGGCGACATCTTTCTGCTGGGCACGAATTCGTGGAAGATCCGGCGCGTGGAAGCGGGCGTGGTCCGGGTGGAGGACGCGCACGGGGCGCCGCCCTCGATTCCCTTTTGGAACGGCGAAGGACTTGGGCGAACGATCGAGCTATCGCGCGAGGTCTGCGACGTGCGCGCGGCCATCGACCAGCGCGGCGACGCGGATGCAAGCGAGTGGCTGGAGCGCGAATGCGCGCTCGACCGATCGGGTGCGGAGCAGGCCGTGGCCTACGTGCGCGCCGGGAAGGCGATTCTCGGCGTGGTTCCGACGAATCGCACGCTCGTCGCAGAGCGCTTCTTCGACGAGGGCGGCGGCATGCAGCTGATCGTACACGCGCCTTTCGGCGCGCGCATCAATCGTGCGTGGGGCCTGGCGCTGCGCAAGCGCTTCTGCCGGTCCTTCAATTTGGAGCTGCAGGCGGCGGCGACGGACAACGGCTTCGTGCTCTCGCTGACCGATCAGCACGCTTTTCCACTCGACGTTGCGTTCGAATTCGTCAAGTCGGCAAGCGTTGAGAACGTTCTCACGCAAGCTCTGCTGCCTGCACCGATGTTCGCGGCGCGCTGGCGCTGGAACGCGGCGCGAGCGCTGGCGATCCTGCGCTTCAGCGGCGGGCGCAAAGTGCCGCCGCAACTGCTGCGCATGCGCGCCGACGATCTGCTCGCGGCGGTTTTCCCGGATCAGGCGGCGTGTCCTGAGAACCTGACCGGGCCGATTCGCATTCCCGATCATGTCTTGGTGCGCGAGACCATCGGCAACTGCTTGCACGAGGCAATGGACCTCGACGGTTTGCTCGCCGTGCTGCGTGACGTCGAGTCGGGCGCGATTCGGACGGTCGCAATCGATACGCCCGAGCCCTCGGCATTTTGTCATGAGATTCTCAACGCGAACCCGTACGCATATCTCGACGACGCGCCGCTCGAGGAGCGGCGCGCGCGGGCCGTGCAGCTTCGCCGGACCTTACGCGACGACGTCGACGGCGCGGGAGTTCTCGATCGCGCCGTCATCGAGCAAGTCGCGCAAGAGTCTTGGCCGGTCGTGCGCGATGCCGACGAGCTGCACGATGCGCTCGCGTCGCTCGTCGTGCTGCCGCCGGTGCCCGCGTGGAGCGCTTGGTTCGAGGAACTCGTCGCGGATCGCCGGGCAACGACGGTCCGGGGTCTGTGGACTTGCGCGGAGCGCGCGGAGACGGCGCGCTCGGCCTACGACGAGCGCAGCGAAGAGGGAGCGACCGAGATTCTGCGCGGTTGGCTCGAAAGCAGCGGTCCGCTGCGCGTGGCGGCGATCGCGCAACGGTTGCGGCTCGATCGCGAAGCCGTCGAAGCCGCGCTGCTGCGCCTCGAAGCTCAGGGCCAAGTGCTGCGCGGACGCTTCACCGATCCCGGCGGTGAGGAGGAATGGTGCAACCGCCGCGTGCTCGCGCGCATCCACCGGCTCACGATCGGAAGCCTGCGTCGCGAAATCGAGCCCGTCACGACGGCCGCGTACCTCACGTTTCTCGAGCGCTGGCAGCACGTCGCGCCGGCGACGCGTTTGCATGGGATCGACGGCACCCTGCAAATCGTCCGTCAGCTCGAAGGCTATGAAATTCCGGCCTTTGCGTGGGAAGCGCACGTGCTGCCGGCGCGGATCGCCGGTTACCGGCCCGAGTCGCTCGATCGGCTTTGCTATTCCGGCGAGGTGATGTGGGGACGGCTCACGCCGCATCGGGCGCTCGAACCGAGCACGTCACCCGACCGCAGCCGCGTGCGTCCGACGCGACTCGCGCCGATCGCGCTCTTCTTGCGTGCGAATGCCGAAGAGCTCATCGTTCGCCGCGAAAGCGATCGCAGCGCGCTCTCGCATGCGGCTTGCGACGTGCTCGACGCGATCGAGCTGCTGCACGCGCCGTTCTTCGCCGAGATCGCGCGGGCGACCAAACGACTGCCCAGCGAAGTGGAGGAAGCCCTCTGGCAGCTCGTCGCCGCCGGTTTGGTGACCGCGGACGGCTTCGATGCGCTGCGTTCGCTCAGCGACGCCAAACGCCGATTGGGGGAGAAAGGTCTGCGCGCGCGTCCGCGCTCGTCGAGCGGCCGCTGGACGCTGCTGCCGGCGGCAACGGAGCGCGTCGAGCGTGAGAGCTTTGCGCGCCGTTTGCTCGCGCGCTGGGGCGTCGTCTTTCGCGACGTGATCGCGCGTGAGAGCCTCGCCCCGCCGTGGCGAGAGCTGCTCGTCGCGTTGCGGCGGCTGGAAGCGCGCGGCGAGATTCGCGGCGGCCGCTTCGTTGCGGGATTCGTCGGTGAGCAGTTCGCCCTGCCCGAAGCGGTCGAGGCGCTGCGCGCGGTCCGCCGGACCGGCGCGGACCGGGAAATCCTCAATCTCGGCCCTTACGATCCGCTGAATCTCGGCGGGATCATTCTGCCCGGCGCCGTCGCCTAGCTACAGGTGCTGTTTTGCGCGGCTCTCATCGTATACGTTCCGCCGCCGGATATGGAGCCGTTACCGCCGCTGACGACGAAATGGCCGGAGCCCTGTTTCGTGTTAACCGATCCCTGCACGGCCAGATAGACCGCCGGCGACGGAAGCCAGACGGCAGATGCGAATAACTCTTTGCCGGATGTAAGGTAGGTCCCACTAAAGCTTTCACTACCGGAGTTACGCCAAGTCCCATTAGCCTTGAAACGGAAGCAGAAAGAAGACTCGGGAAGACTATTGCCAACGGTCGTAGTGAACTTCGTTAGATAGTATCGGCTAAGAGATTGCGCTCGGTCATCCATTGTGCCGGGCTGAACTGCCGTACCGGACGAAATCGACGTCGGCTGCGCGCCGCCGCATCCGGAGAGCAACAGCGCTGCAGTCAAAGCGGCTGAAGTGTAGCGGCTAAATGAAGCGACCATTTGATTCTCCCTGGTCGTTATATTTTGTCGACTCCGGTCGTGCCCTGTTGACGGAACGTCCTTCGACAGTCTTCTAGCATGAGTCGTCGGCTTGGCGGCCGGAGTAGATTTCGATGAAACCCGACGCTTTCGTAGGCACTTTTTGGCCTTTGAGCAGGGTTCCGAGGCCGCCGATGACGCCGCCGTACTTGCCCTTGGTGGCGATCGTGTAGCACGGCGAGAGTTGAATTGGAATCGAGTAGATGATCGCTTCGCCGAAGGCGGTGTAAGGTTCGCTCGGCTCGATTTTCTTCGACGTCAAGCCGCCGCCCGCGCGGACGTTCTCGCCGAACTCGGTTTTCCCGGAAATCGCGAGCTGCAAGTAAAAGATCGCCGTTCCGTAACCGAGCTGCGGCAGATTGTCGTAATCGGTCGTGCTGCTGGTCAGCGAAAGTTCGACCGATGGGCTGGCGCCCGGATATTTTACCGTGCCGCCGAAGCCGTGGAACTCGGGAATGCAAAGCGATCCGCCCTTGGTGGAAAGCGCGACGGTCAGCGACGCGTACTGCTTGGTATCCTGTTGACCTTTACACTTCGGCGGGCGTGCATCGGGCAGTGCGATCGTTTGGGGCGCAAGTGCGCCGGGGGGTAGGACCGTGCCGCCGCCGTGGGCGCACGCGACCGCAAGCGCGGCGAACGCCGCAAGCAACGCGGCGCGCACCGTGAGTCGAAGGAGCGGCATGAAAAAACCTCCCGTGAAGTCAGCGTCAGGGCGACGTGAGCGCCTGTAAACGTGCCTCACCGGCGCCGGCCAATCCTTCCAGGTCCCTAGCGGCGGCATATTCGGCTGCGGTGGGTCGAGCGTACGCGCCTTCGAGCGAATTCATGAGGAAGGCAAGCTGTTCGCGGATTTTGGTAGGATTCACGACGTCGGCTTCGCTGGAATGAACGTCGAGTAAGACCAGATCCGCGATCGCGGCGTTCACCTGCGCTTTCGCCGCGGGAGGCATCTTGGCGCTCGCGCTCATCGCCGCCGCGATGGTTCGGTCGAGCCGGTCGATGGCGTCGAGCAGTTGCATCTCGAGCGCGAGCCGCGCTTCTAGATCGCCCGCAGCGGGGTGGATGCGCGGATCGAGTTCTACTTGGAGCGGAGCCGTCAGACGCTGGGAGCCGTATTGCAGCACGACGGTGTACGATCCCGGAACGACCGTCGGGCCATCTGCCGTATCGGGCCAATCGTCGGTGGGAACGGTGCGAAAGCCGGGTGCGTCGTAGGCGGGCGCGTATCGAAGGTCCCACCGGAAGAGATTCGTCCCGGGCTCGACGGCGGTAAGCTTCTCCACGTCGCGCCCGCGCTGCTGAGCGGCGTCGAGATTCGCTTCCTGCTCGGGCGTCAACTTGCGCGGATGCTTGTTCTTGAGATGCAGCGTGAAGGAGCGTACGGTCGCGCCCTTTGCGTCGAGAAACGAAAGCGTCGCCGGCGTCTGTCCGTTGTAGCCGGGCGGAAGATTGAAGAAGAC
Source organism: Vulcanimicrobiota bacterium (assembly GCA_030041115.1). Lineage (GTDB taxonomy): Bacteria > Vulcanimicrobiota > Vulcanimicrobiia > Vulcanimicrobiales > Vulcanimicrobiaceae > Cybelea. The sequence continues at coordinate 14,262 of JASHOM010000050.1, forward strand.
CGCCGCGCCGTACTGAGGATTTTCGCCGTAGTTTGGAATCGAGAATGAGGATGGACCGCCGTAGGCCTGCGATAGCCACGCCGTCTCGGGCGCAAAAAGCTGGACGTTTGCGACCGAGAAGGCGCTCTGCCGTGCGAGCTGCTCGAGCAGGCTCACGTCGTCGAGGATCCAGAACGCGCGGCCGTGCGTCGCGGCGACGAGCTCGCCTTCGCGCGAGTCGATTGCCAGATCGCGTACCTGAACGCCGGGCAGATTGAGGGTGAGCGGCTGCCATTGCGCGCCGCCGTCCAGACTGACGTACGCGGTGCTGCGCGTGCCCGCGAAGAGCAGTCGAGGCTCGCGCGGATCCTGGCGCAGGACGAAGACGTATTGATCGGCCGGAAGTCCATCGGTCAACGTCGTCCAATGCGCGCCGTAGTCGCTCGTTTCGAAGACGTACGGGCGATCGTCGTCCCACATGTAGCGGGAGGCGGTGAGATAGGCCGTGCCCTTTTCGGTGTGCGAGGGTTCGATGGAGCTGATCTGCGCCCACTGCGGGAGCTGCGGCGGCGTGACCAAGGTCCAATGACCGCCGTGATCGGTCGTCACGTGCACGAGACCATCCGCCGAGCCGGCCCAGATGACGTTACCGTCGAGCGGCGAGACGGCCAGCGAAGCGATGTCGGGGAACGTCTCTGCGCCGGTCTGGTCCCAATAAACGGGACCGCCGCTGGGCCCTTCGGTGCTGGGGTCGTTGCGCGTCAAATCGGGGCTGATGATCTTCCACGTCTGGCCCTTGTCGGTGCTGGAGAAGACGACTTGCGCCGCAACGAGCAGCTCGTGCGGATTGGCGGGCGAGAAGAAGATCGGATGCGTCCACCCGAAGCGATATTTCGCCTCGGCCGAATCGTTGCCGGCCATGTAGCGCGGCCACGGGCTGACGTTCTTTTCGTCGCCCGTCTTGTAGTTGAGGCGTGCCAGCGAGCTGTAATAGCCGCTGCCGTACGTGACGTCGACGTTATCGGGATCGGGCGCGACGAACGTGCTCTCTCCTAACGCGACCGGATGCCATGCTTCCGGCCCGATCCCCGGTCCGACTTCCGCGCTGACGCCCTCGTAGGCGCCTTCGTCCTGCGAGGCGCCGAAAAGATGGAACGGAAACTGGTCGTCGAGCGCGACGTGATAAAATTGCCCGGTCGGTTGATTGAGATCGGTGCTGAAGGTTTCGCCTCCGTCAGTCGAGACGCTCGCACCTCCGTCGTCGCCGACGAGAAGAATTTTCGGATTACGCGGATTGATCCACACGATGTGGTTGTCGCCGTGCGGCGTGTCGACCTCGCGCCACGTCTTTCCGCCGTCCTTCGTGCGGTAGACGGCATCGACTTCGGGAGCGTAGGCGACGTTGGCGTTGGTCGGGTCGACGAAGATCGCCATATAGTAGAAGGCGCGCTGACGCAGCTTCCACTCCGAGTTGACGCGCTTCCACGTTGCGCCGCCGTCGTTCGAACGGAAGACGCCCCCGTCGCGCGCTTGGACGATCGCGTAGACGATCTTCGGATTAGTCGTTGCCACGGCGACGCCGATCTTGCCGAGGACGCCGGTCGCGAAACCGCGATTGCTCGAGATCTTCGTCCAGTGCGCGCCGCCGTCGAGCGTCTTGTAGAGTCCGCTGCCGGGTCCACCGCTGGTCAGCGCCCACGGCGTGCGCTGCGCCTGCCACATCGCTGCGTAAAGGACCTTTGAATCGTGCGGGTCCATGGCAAGGTCGACGCCGCCGGTGCCCTCGTTGACGAAGAGAATCTTGCGCCAGGTTGCGCCGCCGTCGGTGGTCTTGAAAATCCCGCGGTCGGCGTTGGCCTTGAAAACGTGCCCCATCGAGGCGGCGTACACGACGTTGGGATTGCGAGGATCGATGACCAGCTTGGCGATCATGTGCGTCTCGCGTAGGCCGGCGTACGACCAGCTCTTCCCGGCGTCGGTCGTCTTGTAAACGCCCGCACCGGTGTCGAAATCGCCGCGAATGTCGGCCTCGCCCGTGCCGGCGTAGATAACGCTCGGATTCGAGGGCGCGACGGCGAGTGCCCCGATCGGATCGGCGATTCCGGGAATCTTGCCGTCCGTGACGTTCGTCCAGCTCAAGCCATAATCGGTGCTCTTCCACACGCCGCCCTCCACGCCGCCGAAGTAGAAGACGTTCGGTTGACTCGGAACCCCGGCGACGGCGACGGAGCGGCCTCCGATATACGGCCCGATGCTGCGCCAGCGCAGCTTGTTCATGAGCTGCTGCGCCGGCGGAGTGGTACCGGCCGCGTGCGTTCCCAAAGGCGTGAGAATGAACGACGTTGCGATGAGGACGGTAAGAAGACGCTTCATGTTCCGGTATCGCGCTCGACCACGAAAAAACCCTGCGCATTCACTGAGGACTCGCGCGGAGTTCCGCCGAAAGCGCGGTTTCCGGACAGATGAATAGAGGGCTTCCCTTTTTGCTGAGCCTCATCGCGACGTGCGCCTGGATCGGCGGCGGTTCGCCACGCGCCGGCGCGGCGACGCCGGCGACCGCGCACCCGTTGGTCTGCGGTCCGTTCGGCGGTTCGCGCGAGCTCGTCGAACCGCCCGACGTCGACGTTTGGAAGCTGCCGCTCAACGCAAGCGGCGAGCGCGAGTTGCGGCTCGCAGTCCATACCGACGGCCACGGCGACAGCCTGCGGTATTGCTACCGCTACGTACTCGACGGCACGATCGAAACCGTCGCGCCGACCATTCGCGTGCATCGCGGCGAGCACTTCGCGATTCGGATCGTCAACGACATCGGCGGTCCGAGCAAGGGTGAAAGCGTTGCCTCCAGCGCGCTTCCACCGTGCATGCCGATGGCAATGCCGCCGCCCACGACCAACCATTACGTCGGCTATCTCAACCATACGATCGACGACCGGTGGATGCACGCATCGCCGATCGACACCAACCTGCATTTGCACGGGTTCCAGGGTCCCGCCTCGGAAGAGAACGTCTTCATTTCGACGCTGAGCACGCCAATGCACGCCTGCGAGTATCACGTCACGATTCCGCTCACGCAGCCCGTCGGGACGTACATGTATCATCCGCACGCGCACGGCGCATCCGACGTCGAAGTGGCGGTGGGGCTCGACGGGGTGTGGATCGTCGAACCCGACCGGCCGCAGCTTGCGCGCTCGGACGAGCACGTGATCATGCTGCGCTACCGGATACCGTACGAGCCCGAGAATCCGTTTGCGCCCGACGAAAGCGCCTTCGTCCCCGCGGCGATGGCGCGCGAAGCCGCGTTGCAGCCCGCAACTCCGGTTCCGTACGATCCGTTCGATCCGCCGCCGTGGCCGGTGACCTATCCGATGACCGCCGGGGGCCTGACGCTCGACTCGACGGGCTGCAACGGAGCGGCCTCCGAACCCGACGTCTCGGTCAACGGGTCCGACACGCCCGTTACGCTGCACGTGACCGCGGGCACGCCGCAACTGCTGCGCATCGTCAACGGCACTTCGGACTCCGCGTCGGCGCTGGAAATCCGCGACGCCGCCGGCCGCAAGCAGGCGTTTGCGCTCGTCGGACTCGACGGCACGCCGGTTTCCGGCGACTCCGCGCGGGCACTGTCGCAATACGTTCCGGCGAAGCGCCTGATGATAACATCGATGTCGCGCGCCGACGTCTTGTTGACGGTGCAGCCCGGCGAAAAGCTCACGTTAAGCCTGGAGCACTACTGCGGCGGCAAGGACGCATTTTTCGAAATGCATGACGACCTCATCCACGTCATCGGCGTTTCGAGCCCGCAAACGCCGGTGGTCACGCTGGATTCGAAGCCGGCCGTCATCGCCGACACGCCCGCCGGGCGGCTCGTCGCCTACGTTCAGGCTCACCCGTCGCTCGTGCATCGCCGGGCGCTCACGTTCACCGAGTACATCTTTCCGAAGAAGGGCAAGATACCGGCACACCAGGCCTACTACATCACCGATACGACGAACGAGAAATTTCACGAGCATCCCTTCTGGCCGGTCTATGCCGGCGGCGCGAAGGTGCCCTCGAATCCCGACATCGTCGTCAAGCAGGGCAGCGTCGAAGAATGGTACCTCGTCAACGCAACGATGGAGGCGCACGCGTTTCACATTCACCAGATGGCGTTCGTCCAGCGGCGCGCGGTCGAAGGAACGCCGCTCATGGCCGACACGGTCTTCGTTCCGGTCGGAACCCTGCTGCCGAATCCGCGCGATCCGAACTATCCGTTGATCAAGCCGCGAATAACGAAGATCCTGCTCGACTTTCGTCACGTGCCGCGCGGCACGTTCGTCTTCCACTGCCACATGCTCTTCCACGAGGATCGCGGCATGATGGCCATCATCAAAGTCGTCTAACCGGATTGCCCGGGGGCCAACTTCGTCAGGATCTCGTACGCGGCCCTCACTCGCGCGTCGATTGGGTAGCTCTTGTTAGCCAAGGTCACGATGCCGAGTCTTTTTGCGGGGACGAACGCCACGTACGTCGAGAAGCCGTTCGTCGACCCGGTCTTGTCGATCAATGCGGCGCCTTGCGGCCGTAACGCAGGAGCGAGTCGAGTCGCAGGATTGCTTTCGAACAGCATCTTGGCGGAGTTCCCGGCGAGCAGAGGCTCCAGGCCGATCGGGTACGGGTACTGCTCCCAAATCAAGTCCTGCGTCATCGGGCCGATCTGATAGTATCCGACGTGCGTCGCGATGATGGCGCGCTGCAACGTCGCGTCGATAGCGAGCATGGACATGTTGGCTTCGACGAAACGCAGAAGGTCGCGGGCGGTCGTCCGTACGCCGTACGTTTCCGGCCACAGGACGCCCGGCGTCATCGTCACCGGTGCGTCGTTCGACGTGTAGCCTTGCGCATAGCTTGCCATCCGAGCCCGCGGAACGTCGATGTACGTGTCCTTCATGCCCAGTCGCGGGAAGAGCCTTCCTTCCATCAGCGCAGCGAAGTTCTCGTGCATGCTCGCCGCGGCGATCACGCCGAGAAGTCCGATGCCCGGATTGCCGTAGGTCCGGTACGTGCCGGGAGCATAGGCCGGCTTCCAGCTCTGAAGGTACGCCGTCAGTTGCGCGTCGTTCGTGACCTCGCTCGGAACTTGCAACGGCAGGCCGCCGGAAGTGTGCGTCCCGAGATTCAGCAAGCTCACGTGGTCGAAGCTGCTCCCGCGCAGGGGCGGAAGATACGCGCTCGCCATGCCCGTCAGCGAGAGTCTGCCGGTAATCTGCGCGTAGGAGGCAAGCGTCGCGGTGAACGTCTTACTAACCGAGCCGATCTCAAAGAGCGTATCGGCGGCGATCGGTTTCCCGGTCGCCTTCGACGCAACGCCGTAGTCGAAGACGTACGTCCTCCCGTTCGCGACGATTCCCACCGCCATTCCCGGAACGCCGTATCGCTCCATGACGGGCCGGATCGCGTGCGCGACGATCCCTTCGATGCCGGTCCGTTCAGCGGCGGCCGCGCTCGCGCTTATCGGCCAAAGGCAGAGGTACGGCAGCGCGGCTGCGAGGCAGAGTCCGGCGTAACGGTTACGGCAGATGACGTTACGGCCCTAACTGCACCCCGACGTTGCGCCGCAGGAGTCGCACTTCTCGCAGGCGCCGTTGCGGACCATCGTGAGCTGACCGCACTCCGAGCACGCGTTGCCGGTGTAGCCCTTGGCCTTCGATGCGTTGATTGCTTCGGTGCGCGCCAAAGTGGCGACCGCGGTCCGTCCGCCGTTGCTGCTCGAGCGGGAAACCGGAGCGGGAGTCTGCGGGGACGCGGTTGCACCGACGTCGTGCGGCAACTCCGGGGCGGGATGCAAATGCGTGCTGACCGGATGGAGCTTTTCGGCGACGCCGGCCGGCCGGACGCGCACTTCGGCCTCCTCCTCGGCGATGTATTCCTCTTGCACTTCGGGACCCATCGCATCCATGTGCATGGACGGCTGAACGTGCGCGAGATCGTAGCGGCCCAGATAGCTCACCGCAAGCTCGCGGAAAATGTAGTCGAGAATCGACGTCGCCATTTTGATGTGATCGTGACCGATGACCGGCCCGTTGGGCTCGAAGCGCGTGAAGGTGAACGCCTCGACGAACTCCTCCAAGGGCACGCCGTGCTGCAAGCCCAGGGAGATCGCGATCGCGAAGTTGTTCATCAGCGAGCGGAAGGCGGCGCCTTCCTTGTGCATGTCGATGAAGATCTCGCCGAGCTGACCGCCCTCGTACTCGCCCGTGCGCAAGTAAACTTTGTGGCCGGCGATCGTCGCTTTCTGGGTGTAACCGCTGCGGCGCTGCGGCATCGAGCGGCGCTTGGCGATGTACCGGTAAACGATTCTCTCAGCGACCTGCAGCGGCTGTGCGAAAAGCGGTTGCGGGACGGCGGTTTCCTCTTGGCTTGCATCGCCGCCGAAATCGTAGCTGGCGGCGAGCGGCTGCGAGAGCTTCGAACCATCGCGATAGAGCGCGATGCACTTGACCATGCGCTCCCAAGAATACCGATACGCCTCTTTGACGTCGGCAATAGTCGCGGTCTGCGGAAAGTTGATCGTTTTTGAGATTGCGCCGCTGACCCATGGCTGTGCCGCCGCCATCATATCGACGTGAGCGAGCGGCCGGATGTAGCGCGTGCCGTACTTGCCGCACGGCGTGGCGCAATCGAAGACGGCGAGGTGCTCTTCTTTGAGATGAGGTGCGCCTTCAACCGTCATGCGGCCGCAGATATGCGCCGACGCCTCTTCGATCTGCCACGCGCCGAAGCCCAGTCCGTCGCGAAGCATCGAGAAACTCCAATTGTTGAGCTGCTCGTCGGTGAGCCCCAGGTTCTCCTTACAGAACTGCTCGCCGAGCACGAATTTATTGAAAGCGAACGGCAGCTCGAAGGCGCCGGGGAGCGCCTTCTCGATGCGCGCAATCGCGGCGTCATCGAAGCCTTTTGCTTTCAGCGTCGCCCGATTGATGTGCGGCGCTTCCTCCAGCGTTCCGGTTCCCTTCGCGTACGTTTCGATGTCGTCGATCTGCTCTTGGGAATAGCCGAGCTTGTGCAGCGCGGCGTCGACCGATTGATTGACGATCTTGAAATAGCCGCCGCCGGCGAGTTTCTTGAACTTCACCAGCGCGAAGTCGGGCTCGATTCCGGTGGTGTCGCAATCCATCACGAGTCCGATCGTGCCCGTCGGTGCGGTTACGCTTACCTGTGCGTTGCGATAGCCGGTTACCTCTCCAATGGAGAGCGCCTCGTCCCACATCTTTCGGGCGAGCTCCCACGTCTTTTGCGTAAAGAGCGTCGGCATGTAGGTCACGGGCTTCACGGTAAGGCCTTCATACGCGCCCGGCTCGGCGGCGTAAGCAGCGCGGCGATGATTTCGAATCACCCGCAACATCGGCTCGCGATTCGCCTCGAACCGGGCGAACGGCCCAAGCCGCTGCGCCATCTCGGCGGAAGTCCGATACGCCATGCCGGTCTGGAGAGCGTTTATCGCCCCGCACCATCCGAAGCTCTCCTCCGAATCATACGGCAGCCCCATCCGCATCAGCATCGTGCCGAGATTGGCATAGCCCAGCCCCAGCGTGCGGTAACCGTGATTCTTCTCCGCTATGCGCTTCGACGGCATTTGACCCATTGCGACCGAGATTTCGAGCGTCGTCGTCCAGGTGCGCGTCGCATCCGCGAACCTCGGCGCGTCGAAGTTCCCGTCCTGATTGAGAAACTTGACGAGGTTTAGGCTGGCAAGATTACAGGCCGTATCGTCGATGAAAACATATTCACTGCAGGGATTGGTCGCGTTGATGCGAGCGTCGTTCGGACAGGTGTGCCACTCTTGTATCGTGTCGTCGAACTGCAATCCCGGGTCGGCGCATTGCCAGGCGGCAACGGCGATCTGCTCCCATAAATCGCGCGCCTTGATGGTTTTCACCACGTCTCCGGTGGTTCGCGAGGTCAAGAGCCAGTCGTCGTCCCGGTCGATCGCCTCGAAGAATCCGTTGGTAAGGCGCACCGAGTTGTTCGAGTTCTGTCCCGATACGGTAACGTACGCTTCGGAGTCCCAGCTGGTGTTATATTGCTCGATCTCCAAGCGCGTATAGCCCTGACGAGCGTAATCCAGCGCGGCTTGCGTGGCTCCGGGGGGAACGCCGGCGCCGATCGCTTGGCGAATCGCGCTGCGTAACGAGGCGTTCAACGCCGGATCGAAACGCGCGTTTTCGGGCACCCGCGCATCGTGGGCCGCCGAAATGGTCGCGTTGAGGTGCTTTTCGAAGAGACGCGAACCGATGACGAGATCGGCGACCTTGCGCTCCTCGCGGACCTTCCAGTTGATGAACTCTTCGATGTCGGGATGATCCGCATTGAGTACGACCATCTTGGCAGCCCGGCGCGTCGTTCCGCCCGACTTGATCGCACCGGCCGCGCGGTCGAAGACCTTGAGGAACGACATGAGGCCGCTCGACGTGCCGCCGCCGGTGAGCTTCTCGCCCGCCGCCCGGAGCTTCGAGAAGTTTGCACCCGAGCCCGAGCCGCCCTTGAATATGCGCGCTTCCCGAACGACGCCGTCGAAGATGCCGCCTTCGTTGACCAGATCGTCGGCGATGCCGAGGATGAAGCAGGCCGAAATTTGCGGTCTCGAATAGGTATCCTGCGATTGCTTCGCAACGTCGCCGGCCGGGTCGACGTACCAGTGTCCTTGTGCCGGACCGGAAATGCCGTACGCCCAATGCAAGCCGGTGTTAAACCATTGCGGCGAGTTTGGCGCGCCGATCTGCCGCGCGAGCATCGCACACATCTCGTCGTAGTAAATCTGCGCGTCGCTTTCCGAATCGAAATAGCCGTACTTCCAGCCCCAATAGGTCCAGCATCCGGCCATGCGATTGAAAACCTGCCGGGCGTCGCGCTCGGCGCCGAAGTGGTCGTCGCGCGGCAGCGTCGCGAGAGCGCTCTCGTCCACCGTCGAGCGCTGGAGCCACTCCGGAACGCCGTCTTCGGCGACTCGGGCCGTTGCTTTCGGAACGCCCGCCTTGCGGCAATACTTCTGAGCCAGGACGTCGACCGCGACCTGGCTCCAGCCCGCGGGGACCATCACGTCCTCAGCTTCAAAGATCACCGAGCCGTCGGGGTTGACGATTCGCGAGCTGCGCGGCTCGAAGGCCACACCGGCATAGGGATTGCCGGGGGCGGAATAGGTGCGGGTAAATTTCATCTGCTGAAGCTCCTCGCTCGTATCGAACACGCGTTCGCGTCCGATAGATTCTGCGGCGCCGATTGGATACCTATTGTGTCATATTGGGCCGGTTACCACAAGATATTGGGGCTTCGGGTGAAATCCTTGTGCATCCCTTGTGCCTAAGCGAAGAAATCGGTGGACGCGGCCGAACGGACGAGCAGGCAGGTGGAGGGCGTGTGGACAGTCCCGAGGATACCGGGGATAACCGGTGCAAGGCAAGGTCATGTTGGGACCCGATCGCTTTGCGCCGCGGCTTCACGACGTACCGCACGAAGAGCTCGAAGCCGCCGGAATTCGGGGCCTGATCGTCGATCTGGACAACACCCTGCTGGGCTTTCGCGAAACGGAGCTTGCCCAGGAGCACCTCGATTGGGTGACCCGCGCTCGACAGCGCGGCTTTCGCATCGTCATGCTCTCCAACAATCTTTCGGAACGGGTCAACACGCTGGCAGCCCGGCTCGACGTCGCCTGTTTCTCGAACGCGCTCAAGCCGCTGCCCTTCGGCTTCCTCAAGGCAAAGCGCCGTCTGCAGTTGCGTCGCCGGGAGATTGCGGTCGTCGGCGATCAGCTCTTCACCGACGTGCTGGGCGGCAAGCTTTGCGGGCTCTACACGATCCTGACCGAGCCGATCGAAGCAAAAGACTTTCCGATCACGCGGTTCTTCCGGTTCTTCGAACGGCTGATGCTGCACGGACGCCGCGGATGAAGCTCGCACTGATCGGCGACCCCGTCGACCACAGCCGCAGCCCGAGTCTCCAGCGGCGCTTCTTGGAAGAGGCCGGCATCGAGGGCACCTATCTCGCGATTCGCGTGTCGCGCGGCGAGGGCGACACGGCCATTGCGCGCTTGGCCGCACAAGGATATGTCGGGTGCAACGTAACCTATCCGTTGAAGGAAGAAGCGTTGCAAGCCTGTGCGGCGCTGACCGGCGAAGCGCGCCGCGCGCAGGCGGTGAACACGATCTTTTTCGGACGAGAGGCCGTCGGTACGAACACCGACGGCATCGGCGCACGCATGGCGATCGAAGCGGTGCTCGACGAGCCGGTCGCGCTCAAGCGAATCGGCGTCCTCGGCTACGGCGCGACGGCGCGCGCGATTCTCGCCGAGTTGCACGATAACGATGCCTATACGTTCGTATGGGGGCGCGACGGCGAGCGGGTGCGCGCAACCTGCCGGCAGTTCGAAGCCCGCGCGTGGCCCGCGACCAATCCTCCCGAGATCGTCGTCAGCACGCTTCCGCCGGATGCGGCTCTTCCCGACGAGATCGTCGCCGCGCTGCGCCTTCCCGATGTCGTGATGGATGCGAATTACGGCGACCGCGCGACGCTATGGCAACGCCTGGACCGCCACGTTCTCTCGGGCCACGCGATGCTCGAAGCCCAAGCGCGCGCAAGCTTCGATTTCTGGCTGGCGCGTCTCGACCGCGTTGCCGGCGCCTAATGTCGGCATCGCAGCATCCGGAGAGGGAGGGATTCGAACCCTCGAGAGGCTCATCGCCTCTGCTCGCTTTCCAAGCGAGTGCCTTCAACCGCTCGACCACCTCTCCGAGTCCCGCCATATTTGCGGTGCTTTTGGGGTGGCTCCTCGTCGGCGCAAGCCCGGCGCCGTCCGGACAGGACCGCCGGCAAACGATCGGTCATTTCCGCGTGCCGCGCGTAACCGCAACGAGTGCGCCGGCCGGCAGTCCGGCGCCGGCGAGTAACGCGGTGACGAATCCGAGCTTCGAAAGCGGCAAGATCGACGGCGGCTGGCACCAGTGCGGCGACGTCAATGCCTACGTCACGACCGCGCATCCGTACGACGGCACCTATTCCGAATATTCCGGGACGGCAAACGGCTCGGGCGAACCGCACGGCAACTCGGGCGTTTGTCAGCGCGTGACCGTTCCGCCGGACGGCCTGTTGACGGCCCGGCTGTATCAGCTCTCGAACGAAGGCAATACCGCCTTTGCCTATCAGGAGGCCGATCTGCTCGACGATCGCGGCAACGTCGTGCTGAATCTTTACAAGGCCGTCAACTATAAGACCGCCTGGGTGGTCGGGAAGTGGAACCTCGGCGCGTATGCGGGAAAGAGCTTCTGGCTCTATTTCGGCGTCCACGGCGACGGTTACGCTGGGCTTTCCACGCAACAGTTCGTCGACGACGTCACCTTGACCGGCGCCGCCTCCCCGGCGGCAAACGGCAGGCGGTAAGCCCGGCGCGCGGAAGAATGCAAGCATGGAGAACGAGGGAGAGCGCCGGCTTGCGCGCACGCTGCTCTGGGTCGGCGTCGGCGTCGTAGCCGTCGCCGCGCTCGGCGCAACGGTGGCCTACGTTTCGCTGCGGATCGCGTCGGA
>JASHOM010000051.1 GCA_030041115.1 Vulcanimicrobiota bacterium
GGCCCTCGACCGAGACGACGCGCGACGCGCCGCGCGAAGCGGCCTCGAATCCGATCGCTCCGGTGCCGGCGAAGAGGTCGAGCACGCGAGCCCCCTCGAGCCTCGGCGCCAAGATCGAGAAGAGCGACTCCTTGACGCGTCCGGGCGTCGGGCGCACGTGCGAGCCCTTGGGCGAGCGCAGCTTGCGGCTATTCAACTGTCCGCCGGTGATGCGAGGCGCCATGCCGGCTAGAACTCCTGCGGCGCCAGCGGCTGCAGCGACGCGCGCAGCCAGCTCTCGTCGCCGAGCCACTCGTAGCGGATGGTGGAGTACGGGACCGTGCCGTACGAGAGCAGCCGGTCGTGAAAGCTGCGTTGGCTGAAGGCCGCGCCTTCGCGGTCTTCCACGGCGCCCAATAACGTTTCGATCTGCGTCTTGCCGACGAGGTAGTCGATCGCTTGACCGGGACCCATGGCAAAGCGTGTCGCTTCGCCCCGCGCCGTCACATAGTCGATTCCCGCGTTTTTCATGAAGTATGCAATCGCTTGCGGCAGGCTCATCTCGCCCGTAGCCAGGCCGACGTCGACGCCGATGCGGGTCGCGCGATGGCGCATGAGATGAATCACTTGCTTGCGCGCGCCGGCGTCGTCCTCGTACAGGCCTTCGCGCATCAGCATCTCCTCGCCGTAAAACGCCCAGCCCTCCGCGAAGACGCCGTCCTCCTGCACGTGGCGCACGAAGTCGGGATTGTGATACGCGTACGTGAACTGCATGAAGTGTCCGGGGATTCCCTCGTGGCCCAGCAGCGGCAGCACCGACTGACGCGCCTGCTGCACGAAGAAGCTTTGATTGCTCGCGCTGAAGTCCGGTACGAAATAGAAGCCCTCGGGATCGGTTCCAAACATCGACGGCGGATTCATGAAGCCGCCGGGATAGGTCGCGGCGAGAGCCTTGGGCACCTCGACGATATGGAAGGGGCCGATGTACGACGGAATCGTCACGATCTGGTGCGAGTTGATGAACGCGACGAGCTTCGAAAGGCTCTGCTCGTAGTAGGCCAGGAACGCGGCCTTTGACGGGAACGACGGCGCCGGCGACGGTGACGGCAACTGGGCGTCGCGCGCGGCCTCCCACATCTCGAGAGCACGATCGCGCGCGAGCTCGTGCCGGCCGATTGCCGCGACCTCGCTCGCATCGAAGGGCAGCAGCAAAACGCGGCGGAGGTACCAATCGTACTGCTTTCGTCCAACCGCAAAGCCGCCGGCACGGAATCGGTTCATGTTCGCATCGAGCCAAGCCCGATAGGCGTGCAGCGCGGCCAGCGCGCCCGTCTGCGCTTGTGCGAGCTCCAGTTTCGTCGCCGGCGACGTGCCGGCGGCGATTTCGTCCAGCGTCGTCGTGTAGAGCGAATCGCCGTCGCGAATGTCGTCGGACGCGATTTGGGCGAACTCCCGGACCGTGCCGGTCAGATTGGCTCGGCCCTGTTGCAGCACGCGCGAGCAGGCACGCAATCGCGCGATGGCCGCGTGGATGCGGATCTCGTCACTCGCATACTGTCGCTTGACGATCGAAAAGATGCCGTTGCTGCATTCGCCTTCGTAGATGCTCGGGTTGCGCTGCAGACCTCGAAGGACCGTGCGATCCCACCAATCGGCTTCGAGATTCGACCGAATCAGGAGATAATCGACGCGGGAATGGGCGCTCGCGCCGGCCGGCGGCTGCAGTGCGGCCAGCTCGTTGCGGTAAACGCGCAGCCGCCGCATCTGCGCGCCCTGCGCGGCCGGCGAATAATCGGCGAGACGGTCGTCGTACGTATGAATGCCGGCGTCGGTCGCGCTGGTCGGCTCCTGCGAGAACGACCAGAACGTGTACGAGCGCTCGAGATCGATGAGCCGTTGCTGGTAGTCCGCCGGCGGCGAAGCGGCCGCGCACAGGAGCAGGCAGGTGACGGCAAGCAAGGCCGGACGGCGCATCACGGCACGCGCTCCGGCTCCGGTAGGAGGGCGAGGAGCTCGTCCAAACCGCGGATCGTGCGATCGGGCGGCTTCAACTCCGGCGGATAGACCTTGCGCTCCCAGTCGAGCCAAACGCCGCGCAGGCCGGCCGCCTGCGCCCCCGCGACGTCGGCGTGCGGATCGTCTCCGACGAACCAGGTCAGTTGCGCGGGCGTTCCGAGCCGTTGCAAGAGGGCTTCGAACGCGCGCGCGGCGGGTTTTCGTTCGCCGATCTCGCTGCTGACCAAGACGGGCCCGTGAAAGCCGGCACGCTGCGCCTTGCGCGCCTGCAACGGATTCCAGCCGTTGCTGAGTACGGCGACGGCGATCTCGCGTTCGCGCAAGGCGTCGAGCACCGGCTTGACGCCGGGCAGCGGCACGAGGAACTCGTCGACCATCGTTACGGCCGTTCGCCGGAATGCCGCAACGTGCCGCTCCGCCGGTGCCACGCCGTGGCCGGCGGCGAAACGCCGCACGGCCTCGTCGATCGAATACTCGCCTTGGCGCTGGCGGGCCAACAGCGCGTCGATGCTGTCGATCTCGTCCCGGAGCGTCCCGATCGTCCGTCCGCCCTCGCTCAGGAGCACCTCGAGCAGGCGCAGGAACGCCACCCGTTCGAGGCCGTTGTCGATCGCGAGCGTGTGATCGAGGTCGAAACCGAACGCGCGCACGGCCGCCATCCTGCGCGCGTTCGACGCCGCTTGCGCCCGGCCTACCGCGGCGCGGGGCCGGTGACGACGCGCACGAACGCGTCGGGCCGGATGTACTTGGCGAGCGCCGCCTCGACGCTCTGCGCCGTAGCATCGAGCTCGGCGCGCGCGTCGAGCAGATTTTGGTTCAACGGCAAGTCCAGCGACGCGTATCGAAGCAGCTCTTCGGTGACGCCGTCGTAACTCGACTGGCGAATCGGCACCTCGCCCATGAGTAACGCCTTCGAGCGCAAGAGGCGATCGGCGTCGATCGGCTCGCGTTGGAGGCGCTCGAGAATCGCCTTCACTTGCGCCTGCGCGGGAAGCACGTTGACCGGATCGCACCCGTAGTCGATTCCGAACGTCGCGCGCACTTTACCCGCCGAGATCGAACTGCCGACGTCGTAGACGTAGCCGTGGACCTCGCGCAGATCGTGATAGAGCAGCGACGAGTAGAAACCACCGGTGAGCACGGTATTAGCGAGTTCGAGCGGCGCCCAGGCGGGATCCGAACGCAGCAAGCCGATCGTTTCGACCAAACGCACTGCCGATTGGACGCGACCGGTTGCCGGGACGTTGACGTCGCCGGGCGCGTTGGGCGGGACCGGCGGAGACTCGACGTTGGGCTTGGGCCCGACCGCCTTCCAGCCGCCGAAGTATCTCTCGAAAATCGCCTTGGCGGCCTCGGGGCTCGTATCGCCGATCACGACGATCGTCGTGAGGTCGGGCCGATACGCGCTTGCATACCACGTCTTGACGTCGTCCAACGTCAGCGCTGCGACGCTCTTGGGCGTGGCAAAGCGCTGCGAGGGATCTCCCGGCGGAAAGAGCGCCTTGTGCAGGGCGACGTCGGCGAGATGCTGCGGCGAGGTCATCTCACCGACGAGTCCCGCCGCCGTTTGCCCGCGAACGATCGCAAAATCCGCGCCGTTGAAGGCCGGGTGCAACTCTTCGTCGGCAAGCAACTGTACGCCGCGCTCGAAATGCGAGGCGAGAACGTCGAGACTAAAATCCGTGCCGGCCTGGGCGTCCGCCGCGATGTCGTCGAGCGCGCTCTGCAGCGCGATGCGATCGTAGGTCGCCGTACCGTAGGGGAGCAGCGACGACGTGATGCCGGCGACGCCTTCTTTACCCGGCAGCTCCTGCACCCCGGCATTGCTTTGAATCTCGCCGGCAACCACCACCGTGTGCGAGATTTGCTCGGGCTGGACGATCAGGCGAATGCCGTTGGCGAGCTTCATGTCGGCCGGCGCGATCGTCTGCTCGGGAACTTGCAGGTTGTCGAGAACGTGCGCCGCCCAGGGCGGAAGCGGCTCGTGCTTGCTCGGAGGGATTTCGTTGTTCTCCTTCGCCAGCTCGCCGCCGCCCGAATTGATCGCTCCGCTGTTTTTCGGGACCGCATACGCAACGACGACGCGCTTTTCGTCGAGATAGGAGCGCAGCACGCGATTCACGTCGGCCACGG
>JASHOM010000052.1 GCA_030041115.1 Vulcanimicrobiota bacterium
CCCAGCGCGCGGTCGAGAGATACGGTTTCGGTGCGCGGCGGCGCAATCGTCACGCGGGCAAAATACGCCACGATCGCCTGACTCGGCGGCAGCAGGTGTTCCGCGGCAAATCCCGATCTTGGTAGGACTGGATTTACGGACTGCATAAGGGCGCGCTTCTCCATGCTCGACATCGCTTTGATTCGACGCGATCCGGACCGCGTACGCACGGCTCTCCGCCGGCGCGGGCAGGATCCATCGCCGGTCGGCGAGGTTCTGCGTTACGACGAGGAGTACCGCTCCGCGCTCACCGCCGTCGAGCGAGCGAAGGCCGAGAAGAATCGGCTCTCCGCGGCGATCGGTGAAGCGGACGACAAAGCGGCCGCGGCGCGCGAGCTTCGACCAAAGCTCGACGAGCTCGCCCAGCGCATCGCCGCGTTGGAGGAACGGGCGCGGTCGCTCGCGATCTCCGAGCCGCGCTCGCCGCTGCGCGCGCTGCTCGACAACATGCCCAATCTCGTCGACGACTCGGTTCCCGGCGGCGCCGACGAGACGGCCAACGTCGAGCTGCGCCGGTGGGGGGAACCTCGCAAATTCGACTTTGTGCCCAAACCGCATTGGGAGCTGGGCGAGCAGCTAGGGATTCTCGATTTCGCGCGCGCCGCAAAGCTCTCCGGAAGCCGGTTTGCCGCGCTTGCCGGCGAGGGCGCCCGGCTCTCGCGGGCGATTGCCGCGTTCTTTCTCGACCGCGCGACCGCGAGCGGCTATCGCGAGATCGCGCCGCCGCTGCTCGTGTCGCGCGAGACGATGTGGTCGACCGGGCAGCTGAGCAAGTTCGCGGACGCGATGTTCGCCGATGCCGACAGCGATCTGTTCATGATTCCGACGTCGGAGGTTCCGCTGACCGCATTTCGCAGCGGCGAGATTCTCGACGGCGCACAGCTTCCGGTGAAATACGTCGCCGGCACGCCGTGCTTTCGCAAAGAGGCCGGCGCGGCCGGAAGGGATACGCGCGGCTTGATGCGTCTGCATCAGTTCGACAAGGTCGAGCTGGTCTGGCTGGCCGCGCCCGAGGCATCCTTCGAGGCACTCGAAACGCTCACAGGCGACGCCGAATCGCTGCTACGAGAGCTCGAGCTGCCCTATCGCGTCGTTGCGGTCTGCGCAGGCGACATCGGCTTCAACGGCGCGAAGCAGTACGATCTCGAGGTTTGGATGCCGGGCAGCGAAACCTACCGCGAGATAAGCTCCTGCTCGAACTGCACCGATTTCCAAGCACGGCGCGCGTCGATCCGCTTTCGGCGCGACCCGGCGAGCAAACCCGAGCTCGTGCACACGCTCAACGGTTCGGGCCTCGCGATCGGACGCACGCTCGTGGCGCTGCTCGAAAACGGCCAGCAGCCCGACGGCTCGATCGTTCTGCCCGCCGCGCTCCGGCCGTACGCCGGTTTCTCCACGCTCTCGCTTTGAGCTGCGCTCGGGACGGCATCGTCCCGGCGCCACGCAGCCGTAGGTAGATTAGCTGACGTCTTGGATGAGTTCGAGCAAGACTTCGCGATCGAGGTAACGGATGTGGCCGTGCTCGCGCCGCAGCGCCTTACGCGATTCGAGCTCGGCGATGGCGCGCGCGGCGACCTCCTTGACCGTTCCACCCGCGGCGGCAATCTGCGATTGAGTGATCGTCGAGAGCGATGCGGCGGCAAGAACGAGGCCTCGTTCGGGCATCGCGTATGGAAGCAGAACGCGGGCGATGCGTCCCAGGATCGGCAGCGACCCCTGCACGCTGAGCGCATCGGCCAAGAGCCGAATGCGTTGTGCCATGACGATCCCCAGCGCGTTGGTCAACTGCGGGTAACGCTCGGCGATGCGCGAGACGACTTCCCACGGCAATTTGAGCACGTGCGCGGTTTTCGAAAAGACGGCGATGCGCGCCATCTTCGTTCCACGATCGAAGTATTCGGCCACGCCGAAGAGCTCGTACGGAAAGATTTCGTAGAGGATCCGCTCGCGCTCGCGGCCGCCGCCGTTGGCACGTGCGACGATGCCGTCGGTCACCATTCCGATGAACGGCCAGTCGACGTTTTCGGCAACCAGGGTCTGCCCACGCCGGCCGGTCTGCCAGATCGCAGCGGCCGCCAGCTCGGCCCGTACGCCGGCGTCGAACGCCGCGAAGGGCGGGCAACGACTCAAGTGCTGCGCGGCCGTGCTGCGTTCGCTCGTTTCGCCGGGGCGATGCGTCAAGCGCAACTGCCAGACGCGGCTGGCCACGCGACGCGTTTCGATCACGAACCGATCGGCTCGATCCTGCGTGATGCGCGACGAGAGCGCCCGCGGCTCGTTTTCGGTTATAAGGGTAAGCGAGGCTCCCGATGGAAGACGGTCCAGGGCTTTGCGGACCAGATCCGGGCGCTCCCAGACGGGGAGGCCGCGAAGGTCGATCTCGGCTGGTTGTACCACGCTCGTCACGTTCTCGCCAAGCCGAGCGCTCTACTCCCTGAGAAAGGTCGATCGAGAGGAGTCAGCATGTCAGGTTCTTTGGTCCGGCGGTTCTTGAGCGGGATTGCGCTCGTATGCGTCGCAGGCGCGGCGGTGCCGATCGCAGCATCGGCGCAGTCGAGCATGCAATACTATACGACCGCGATAACCGAGCCTTACGGATCGCCGTATCCGCTCACCGGCCGTCTCGATCTCCAGATGTTCTCGGACGGCACGCTGCGCGGGTACTATCACACCTCGTACTACAAACTCTACATCCCGGTCGTGGGCGGCCGCGACGGAAACTACATCTGGTTCGATATCGGACCGTCGAGCATCGATCTCGGGCTCGGCGCGGGACCGCAGGGCAAGCTCCACGTCGTCGCGACCATGAGTAGCGACGGTTCCTTCCGAGGTCAGGTCTATCCCGAAACGACCGCCGTGCTGTCGGGGCTTTCGATGCAATACTCGTTCGCGAGTCCTTCGCCCAACTCGCAAAACTCGACCGATCAGTATATCTTCACGGCGACGCCGGCGACGGAGCCGGAGCCGACGCCCGGGCAGTAGACCAAACGCGTCATGAGCGTCAAGGTTTACGGGATCAATCACATAGCGATCGAGGTGGACGACATCGAGAAGGCGGTCGCATTCTATCGCGATGTCTTCGATCTCGAGAAACTGGACGAGGGCGAAGGCGACGCGTTCTTCAAGGTGGGCGAGCACCAATTTCTCGCGATGTTCGAGGTCGACGGGATTCAGCCGAGCCGCGCGCGTCACTTCGGGCTGATCGTGCGCGACGAAGCGCAGCTAGCCGAAATCCGCGAAAAGCTTACCAAAAAATATGGGATCGAGCTGTTGCCGCCGTTTCGCTGCGACTTCATCGATCCGTTCGGCAATCGGGTGCAGGTCGTGGACTTGCATGACGAATCTCTCGTCTGGCTTTTACCGTACCGAGAGGTTCAAGACGTGTTCGGGACGCAAGCCGAGGCCAACTAAGCGTCCCGGAATTCGCGGCAGGAACGGCAGCCAGCGAACCAGCGCCGGTATCCGATGCAGCAGCGGCGCGCGCCCGCTCGACAGCACCTTCCCGATGATCCTGCTTTGAATGAAGAGCTGCAGCGACTGCGTGAGGCGCGCGGCCGGCTCGCGCCGGCGCTGAACCGCGCGAAGGTCGCGCGCGTTGACGTCGCCCCGCAACGCTTGCGCCGCGAGCATGTTCGCGGCGGCAATGGCATCTTGAACGGCAAGGTTGATGCCGACGCCGCCGATCGGCGACATCGCATGCGCCGCGTCGCCGATGCAGAGCAATCCCGGAGCGTACCACCGCCTCAGACGGTTGACGCGCACGGTCAGCAGCTTCGCGTCGTCCCAGCTTGCGATTTCGCCGACGCGATCGGCGAGAAAGGGTACGATCGCGCTGATTTGCCGGCGAAACTCGTCCAAGCCGCGACAATGAAGCTCGTCGAGCGTCCCCTTCGAAATGACGTAGGCGCATTGCCAATAGGCACCGCGGTCGATCAGCGCCATGATTCGGCCATCGCGCACGTAGCCGAACGTTTCGTGCGGATCGTCGTCGCGCTTGGTTAGCCGCAGCCAGAGCACGTCCATCGGAGCGCCCAGCTCGATGACGTCGAGCTTGGCGAGGCGGCGCACGATCGAATCGCGTCCGTCGGCTCCGAGCGTGAGGCCGGCGCGGACCTCGAGCGGTCCGTCGGGCGTTGCCGCCCGGACGCCCGCGATCCGCCCGTTCTCCCAGAGCAGATCCTCGGCGCGCGCCCTCGTTCGCAGATCGAACGCCGGAAAGCGCTTCGCCTCTTCGGCCAAGAAATTCAGGAATTCCCACTGCGGCATGAAGGCGACGAACTTGCAGCGCGTGGGAAGATGCGTGAAATCGGCGACGGTGATCGGCGTGTCGCCGAGGTTCCCGGCAAGCGTCGTCACCTCCTGATGCGGCCGCAGCAAGAACGATTCGAGGAGGCCGAGCTCGTCCATGACCTCGAGCGTCGACGGGTGGATCGTGTCACCGCGAAAGTCGCGCAAGAAATCGGCATGCTTCTCCAAGAGCACCGTCCGGACGCCGGCCCGCGCGAAGAGCATCGCGGCCATCATTCCCGCCGGACCGCCGCCGACGACGCAGCAGCCGGCGCGCACTTCGTTCATCGCAGGACTTGCGTGTAGTAGCGATAGCGCACGAAGTCGGCTTCGCGCTGATTGACGCGCGCCTCGCACGCGGCGCCGATTTCCTCGATGAAGTTCTCGAGCGAACGTTGCGCAACCCGGGGCACGAGCGCCGAGTCGAACAATCGGCCGAATAGCTGCATCGGCGGCTCGTACGAGCCGCGCAGCACGAGCGTCGATTCGCCCATGCCGGCTTCTTCGAGAGCGAGCTGCCCCGCAAAACCCGGAAATGCGGCGGCCAAATTTCGCGACGTGAAGGCGATGTTGAAAACGAGCTTGCTCTGCGGATCTCGTTCGGCGGTCAAATGAATCGGAACGGAAACGTAGCCGACGTCCGGGAGGCGCAAGTCGCCCAAGCCGACGTGGAGCGCAAAGCCACGCCAAGGCCCTTCCTGATCGGCAATCGCGTTGAGCACTTCACCGAGCGCTTCGGCCGCCGGTTCGGCGGGCACTTTCAGCGTACGCGTCAGCCGTATTTCGGGCACGCTGCCTCTTGCGCCGACTCGGGACGGGTCTCCTCGATCGATCGAAGCTCGTTTTCGCGTCATGCTCCGCTTTGAAAGTATCGCCGCTTTCGCCGAGGCGATCGCATCGAGACGCGCACGCTAAGCATCCCGGCATCGCGTGCAGGTACGAATTTTGACGACCGGCTCGATCCGCCGAGCGCCACGACGGGCCCGAGGGAAAGCCGCCGGCGGCGAGGAGGTTGGCGCACCTACCTACAATCTTAGGCAAACCTAAAATGCTGACTCGCCACCTTCGCAGCGCGCGCCGGCTCGCCGGGTTTGCGCTGCTCTTGCTCGTCCTTCTGCCGGTTCGGACCTTCGCCGACGCCGACGAGGCAGCGTCGCCGAACTCGACGTCGCTCGGGCTGCAGCCGATCGCCGGACCGATCCCGAGAGCGACGCCTGCACCCGGCGAGACGGCGGTTTTTCAACGCGCCGACGGCGCTTATCAAGCGGTTCCGGCCGTAAGCGGACGCACCAAGAGGTTCGACATCGTCGAGCGCCCTGCGCCATGGACGCTCAAGCCGGGCTTGACCGTTATGGCCAACACGTATAACGGCGTCGTGCCGGGACCAGCACTCGTCGTACGTCAGGGCGACACGCTAACAATCGACTACACCAACGACGGACCGGTTCCAGACTCGATCCACCTGCACGGCGTGCACGACATTCCGGTCTCCATGGATGGGGTCGGCGGCATCTCGCAGCCCCTCGTCCCGCCCGGCGGGCACTTCGTTTATCGGTTCGTTGCCGATCAGCCGGGGACGTTCATCTATCACACGCACGACAACGAAGCGATGCTCGACTCGGGACTGTATGGCGCGATCATCGTCGAGCCGTCCGCTCCGCGACCGGAAGAACGGGGCCTCGGACACGATTTTCTCGAGATGATCTCGTCGTGGCAAATCCAGAGCGCCACGGAGAACGAGTTCACCCTCAACGGTAAGGAATATCCGGCGACGCGCGCGCTGGACGTTCATGCGGGCGAACGTTTTCGCATTCGCTGGATCAATATCTCCGGTGAAGAGTTTCATACCATGCACACGCATGGGCACTACCAGCAGATCATCGCGCGCGACGCCGAGCCGCTCACGTATCGCGACGTCGAGGACACGGTGCTGGTTGCCCCGGGACAACGCGTCGACGTCGTCGTGGATGCGAACGCTCAGCCCGGAACGTGGCTCATTCACTGCCACGTCATGGATCACATCGAAGACGCGAGCGGAATGCCCAGCGGCCTCATCACGGCGATCCATTACATCGGTACGCCCAATACGCTGACCGCAATGTACGGTGCCATGAAGCCGGCGGCGGGTGCGAGCACGCACGCGCTGAGCTTTTGGACGACCGTGTTGCTCGGCGCCATCGCGGGGTTCACGATCTTCCTGGGCTTGCCGGTCGCGCGCGCCCGCAGCCTTTCGCCGCACACCGTCGCGCTGCTCAATGCGCTGGCAATCGGCATTCTGCTGTATCTCGTCGTCGAGATCGCGCAAAATGCGATCTTCCCGATCTCGCAGGCGCTCAACGCGTGGCACTCGGGCGCCGGCGCGTTTCCTCTCGCACAGGTCGCAGTCTTCGTCATTGGATTACTGATCGGACTCGTCGGTCTGGGCAGCGCGACGACGCACTTCACGCGCAAGGCCGCAATGCACGCCGAAAATCCGATCGTCCTAGCCGCGTTGATCGCGATCGGCATCGGCGCGCATAACTTCGGCGAGGGTCTGGCGATCGGCGCGTCGGCGGCGTCGGGAGCGACGGCCGTTGCGCTCGCGCTCATCGTCGGCTTCGGATTGCACAACGCGACCGAAGGCTTCGGCGTCGCGGCGCCGCTGGTCGGACGCGTCGTGCCGAGCTGGGCGCAGATCGGACTCGCCGGACTGGTGGCCGGCGGTCCGACCTTCGTCGGCACGATCGTCGGCTACAGTTTTTACTCGCCGACGCTCTCGGTCTTCTTCCTCGCGATTGCGATCGGTGCGCTCGTCTTCGTGATCGGCGAACTATGGACCGTGCTGCGGCGAACCGGACTGACCGGGTTTGTCACCGCAACGATGTGCGCGGGTTTTTTGATCGCGCTTGCGACGGAGCTTTTTCTCGATATGAACGGCGGCTGAGTCTGCGTCTTCGGGCTACGGCGTGACGGTGAATACCGTACCCCAACCGCCGTTGACGCCACCGCCTTCCGTCGTGCCGTAGAGCTTCGCACCGAGCTCGACCAACCGCGCAAACGGATACGCACCGTCACGACCCGCCTTGAAGGCATAGAGCACGCTCTCTTTGGGTTGCGCGAATTTGAACAGGGTTCCCCAGTTGCCTTTCCCGCCCTCATAGGTCGCGCCGAACAACGCGCCGTTGTACGGCAGGAGCCCGGCATATGGATATGCGCCGTCGGCACCCGATTTGAAAGAGTACAGCACGTGTTCGTCGCCGCCGGTCGTCATATCGTAGATCGTACCGTAGCCGGCCGCGCCGCCTTCCTTCGTCGTGCCATAGAGCTTGCCGTCGAGATCCGTCAAGCCGGCAAACGGATAGCCACCGTCTTTCCCCGCTTTGAAGCTGTAGATCACGCGTTCGTTGCCGGCCGTGCTCATGCTAAAGGCGGTGCCCCAGCCCGCGGCTCCGCCTTGCTGCGTCGTACCGTAGAGCGTGGCGCCGATCGCGATGAGCTTCGAGTACGGGTATGCGCCGTCTTTGCCGGCTTTGAAGCTGTAGAGTACGTGCGCGGGCCCGGACGTGGATGATTCGAAGACGGTACCCCACCCGGTTGCGCCGCCTTCGACGGTCGTGCCGTACAGCTTGCCGTCGAGCTCGAGCAGACCGGCATACGGCGCCGCGCCGTCTTTACCGGCTTTGAACGTGTAAAGGACATGTTCTGTCCCGGTCGCGCTGACGTGGAAGATCGTGCCCCATCCGGTCGAGCCGCCCGCTTGCGTCGTTCCATAGAGCTCACCGCCCACGTCGAGAAGACCGGCGCAGGGATACGCGCCGTCATTGCCGCCTTTGAAGCTGTAGATTACGTGTTCCTGACCCGAGGTAGTCATCTCGAAGACCGCACCGTAGCCGTCTGCGCCACCTTCATCGGTGGTACCGTAGAGCTTGCCGTCGACGGCGGCCAGCTCGCCGAACGGATAGCCGCCATCCGAACCCGCTTTGAACTTGTAGAGCGACTTATAGCCGGCGCCGGAGAGTGGCGCGCCCGTTTGGCCGCGCATTCGCGCCGAGGGCGTCTGCCCGCAGAGCCACGCGGATGCCGGCCTTATTGCCGATGCGCCCGCCCCTTGTGCCGACGGCAAAGGCGATTCCGAAAAACGTGCGCAGCTCATGAGCAAGAGAGCGCACGCAAGGGATGCTACGATACGCATGATGTTCGGAATCATACCATGCATAAAGGACACGCCCTTTTTTCGCGCTCGCTACGAAACCGCCCACCGCCAGACGTGCTCGCGCGGCCTACACCGCCGCCGACGACACCTTCTCTAGGAGAGGGAGGGATTCGAACCCTCGAAACGTTCATCACGTTTTGCGGTTTTCAAGACCGCCGCATTCAACCGCTCTGCCACCTCTCCAAGTGCCCGCTAACGTCGACTGTTATTGCGGTTTCCGCAAATGGGCTTGCTAACGGAGATCGTTCAGCAGAGCCATTTGCTAACATTTGCTAACGTAACTTTAGGCCCTCTCCGGAGAGAGCAGCGACCGGGCGAGGTCGTTGACCGCCCGGCGCCCGAGCCCCTCGATCGAGCGCGCGTAAACGGAGAGCGTCACGACCGGCGAGCTGTGCCCCAAAAGCGTTTGCACTTCCTTGATCGAAACGCCGTCGCCCAAAGCGAGCGACGCGAAGGCGTGGCGCAGATCGTGAAACCGAACGCCTCGCATGCCAACGGTCCTCGTAAGCTTCGAGAACTGTGTTGTGAAGGTGTCGGGCGGCCAAGGGTTGCCGTCAGAGTCTGGAAACACGAGATCGTCGTCAACGTACAGATCGGCGGCGATACGCTTCTCTTCTTCTTGCTGGGCCTTATGTGAACGCAACAGCTTAATGCATTCTGGCGCCAGCGGAATAACGCGCCGCGACGTCTTCGATTTTGGCCCTTTGAACCGAATGCGCCCGCTTGCGACACGCGAGTGCTCGAGGGATGCGGCAACGAACAGCGAGCCTTTATCGAGATCGACGTGCTGCCATCGCACCGCCAGTAGTTCGCCGCGGCGTAGACCGGTCAACGCCGCCACAACGATCGGCGTTTCGAGCCGCGTGCCCTTTGCAGCCGCCATCAAGAAGCGGATCTGTTCGCGGCTTACAGGCGCCGGCTCACGCCGCTCCACTTGCGGCGCCTTGACCCGCCCAACGACGTTTTCGGTCAGAATCCGCTCCTCTCGCACGCCATACTGCAGCGCCGTATGAAGTGCGCGGTGCACGTGCAGGCAGGTCTGATTGGATAGCCCTTTATCTTTGATTGCCTTGTAGACTTTGCGGACGTGCTCCGGTGTCAGCCTGGAGAGCTTTAGGTGGCCAACGACGGGGACGACGTGCAGCTTGATGATCGACGCGTACCGCTCCGCCGTGCGCAGCGCCAATCGGTCGCGCGTCGCTTCCATCCATGAGCCGAGAAATGCCTCGAGAGTCGTCGACGCGGCCTGGTCGCGCGTGATCCCTTTGTCGATGGCGGAAAGGATCTCGCGCTTCTTGGCATCGGCCTCGCCTTTCGACATATTGCCGATGCGCACGCTGCGCAGGTTGCGCTTCCCGCCATTCGGCGGCGCGTCGTAGAGCAAATACCAGACTTTGGACTTGCCGCGCTGGTATAGATGACCTTCCATCTTATTTTACGCCTCCTGGAAGGTGGTTGAAGGCGGCGGTCGAGGTTATTTGCCCCGATGCTGCCTCGAAAACCTTCCGCAGAGCACTCTTGGAGATGCGCATTCGCCGCTTGCCCAAGTTCACGGCCGGCAACAGTCCAAGTCGAACGGCTTCGTACGCTGCGTTCCTCGGGATACGGAGCAGCGCCGCCGCCTCTCTCACCGTCAACGAATCCGGAGCGGTCTCCCAATCGAGTTCTGTATCGGCGCTTCTCACGGCACGGCCCTTCCTGTCAGCGCCGGCGCGGAGTTACACCTCGGGAAATAGATAAGCACGCATTATAATGCGTGCTAAAGTCCCGCATACGCTGACACGCCAATTGTCCCGCGCATCCGCGTTGGTGTCAACGGCGCGTTGTGCAGTGCCGTCAAGAACTCTACCGATCCATCGAGATCGAGCGCGTACGACTGAGACCGCGTTGCTCTTTGCGGATCGCGAACTCGACGTCTCGCCGCAAGACATCCGGTACCGTCCGGTGGCCGCGATCGACTGCCGCGGCGAGCTGGTCAAGGCGAGCATCCCAGGCTGGCCCGTCGCAGTCGAGTTGCGCAACGCCGGCGCGCTCCAAGACCTTTAGCCGCGTCTCGAGCATCGGAATCTCGTCACGCAGGGCGGCCCGCGCTTGGCGCATCCGGGCTTCGAGACCGAGCGATGCACTGACGTAGTCGCGGTAAGTCCGCTCATCGCCTCGAATGCGTTGTTCAATTCGCTGCGCGTCGCCGCTTTCAAAGTCGCGCGTGGCCTTCGTGAGCTCCGCTTCGTAGCGGGCCCGTTGCTCGGCATGCAGCTTCTGGGCTTCCTTCTTGGCTGCGTTGCGCACAAACGGATTCCAGGATTGCTGCTCTTTCGTCAGTCGCGCAAGCTGTGCACGTTCGGCCGGCGTGAACTGCGTTGCCTCGCTGACGCGCGCTCGGATCTCTTTTCGCGCCGACGCGAGCGCCTGCTCGATCGTCGGCGGACGATCTATGCGGGTCAGGTGCTGCCGCTGCATGCGAGCGCGCTCGTAGCGGGCCTCTTCTTCCGCCCGAATGACGTGCAGACGCTGGCGCACCTTGTCGAGCGTCACGGGTTGCGATGCTGCCTCCGCTATCTGCTCGTGCCGATTACGGGCCGGAGCCTCGCGTGCGGCCAAAATTCTCTGCGCTCCAAGATCGCCAGCGCGAGCTTGTTTCGCTACGTACCAACGATAGTCCATCGGCTTCTCCTCGCGGGTGAGTTTGCGCTCTGATGACAGCACGATCTTGGTAGCCTCCCAACGCACCCGCCCGGCGTCGTACTCTCGTGCGCGCCGGCGATTGATGACCGCCTCGATCGACCAGTATGCGAGTTGTCGGGCTACCGCGCCGCGCGTGGCCAGCCGCGCCACTGCGCGCAAGAGCAGGCGCGCTTCGCGGCGCCGCTGAGCCTCGCACCGGCGCTGCATGCTCTCGCGCTCCCAGGCGGCCTGTCGGCGTTCTGTCGTCGCTCGATGACGCTCCGCGAAGAAGCCGTCGCGGTACGCGGTGTATTCCGAACGCATACGGGCATGGTCAACGATGCGTTGCGCGTCGCGCAGCGCCCAACGCGGGTCGGTGTGGGCCTCGCGCTCAGCGCGATCACGTACCTCACTTCGTCCGCGCTTGGGCGGTTGCTCGGGCGTAAACGGGCACGGTCCGAAGCGCTGCTCGAGTGCGGCTTTCTTGCATCGCGGATGAATCCGCGACGCGCCGCAGCCCGGTGCGCCAGGATCGCGCCCCTGAGCGAACGCGAGTCCTTGAACGCGCGCTCCGCGCGCGATCAGCTTGACGACGATGCCGTCGCGATCGAGGCGTTGCGTGAGGTCGTCCCATGAACGGGCACTATCGACTGCCGTGAGGATCGTTGTTCGCGCGCTTTGCGCCCATTGCGTCGCAACGATCGTCGCATTCGCGAGCTCGTGCGACGTGGTGAACGGGCCGAAGCGGCGCTCGAGCGTCGGCAATGCACAGCGCGCATCGATGCGTGACGCCGCACAACCCGGCGCGCCGCGCTCGAACCCTTCGGCGAATGCCAGACCGCGTAGCCGCTCGCCGCGCTGCACCAGCTTGGCCACGACACCGTGAGCAGCGAGGCGCTCATGCACCTCGTTCCAGTCCTTTGCGCGATCGACGGCGTCGAGCACGTAGGGACGCGCACTCTCGCACCACGGAAGCTCGCCGCGCTCGCGCAGCTGCCGATACGCACCGTCACTCATACGTCGCTCCGGGTCCGCGGGCGGCGCATACAGGTGGCACGCGCGCTGCACGATGTCGCGGTTGTGATGCCCGACGACGATCTCCCACCCGCGCTCCGCCGCGATCTCCGCACACGTGCGCTCGCGCTTGATCCGCTCGTGCCACAGATCATTCGCCTTACCGTCGGGGCCGATGCGATTGGCGATGACGTGGGCGTGGTAGTTGTCGGTGTCTTGATGCGCCGCCAGCACGTACTGGCTTCGCTCCATGCCGATCGCTTTGAGCAGCCGTTCCGCGTCGCTGACGACTTGCTCGCGCGTCGGGCGCTCGCCTTTAGCATAGGCGACGATGAGATGATAGACTGGATCCTTGCACCGTCGTGAGAGCACCGCGACCGCTTCCATCTCGAGTGCAGCCGTCTCGACCGAGGTCACGCCGCGCAGCTGCACCCAAGCTGCTTTCTTCGGTGCGCTGGCGTAGCCGATGCCATCTCCGAACGAACGCCCAGCCTGTACACAAGCCCGCTCGTGTGCATGCTCGGTGATATAGTCGACGCCGGTTGCGAAGCTGCGTGTGCGCGATCGCGCCGGCACCGATTTGGAGATCATGACGTTCACCTCGGGCAAAAGAAAAAGCCCCGCGCGAACGATCGCATCGGGACTTGGGATTACACCCGCATTATTATGCGGTCATAAATCGAGTACGTTCTCTTAGGCCAAGTATACCACGAATGCAACTTTCTCGCCATACTTTTTCGTGCCGTCGACTTGCCGGCGCGCTAATCTCGACTGCCCATCTTTCAAAACGCAAGCCGGTGGTTGCGCGTACAAACGCACAACCGGAAAGGAGCGGGGTCGCAGGCCTAACGGCCCGCTTAGGCCGCTAGCGCCCCCCGCTTGCCGGTTATAGCGACTCTCGCAGTTCTTCTGAGCTCATCTTCGCATCGGCGAGGATCGAACGCAGCGTGCCGGGCGGAACATCGCGACGTTGGTGCATCGGAATGTTCACCGTGCGGCCATCCGCGTGGCGTAAGAAGTAGTGCGCGCCAGTTTGGCGGACGACCTTGAACCCCAGGCGTTGAAAAACGCGAACGAGTCGATCCGGCCGGACCTGCGGTAGCCTGCTCAACGGACGAGTCGAAAACGTCTGTTTCGGGTTGTGCGCTACGCGGCGTGCGGATTCACGGCGACCGTCTCGAGGCGCGCCTCGCCCGCATCGGGAGGCGGAACCTCGGTCCCTTCGTCGCGGCGGACCGCGATCGAAAGCTCAATCGCGTCACGCGCCATGGCAAGCGCGTCTTCGACGGTATCACCAAACGTGTGAATCTCGGGAAATGCCGGTACAATCACCTGGAAGGCGTCCTCGTCCGGTTCGAGCACCACGGCGTAGCGCATATCCATGTTTGCCGCGTTCGGCGAGACACTTAGGCCCTCATGCCGTGAACGCGCCAACGCCTGCAGGGTGGCCTGGGTCGTGCGCAAGCGTGTCTGATTGACGACAGTGCCTTGCCGAGTCCTGGGGACCGGCTTTCTCATCTCATCATATATACGGGATCAGGATTTCCCGCGGCAGGTCGCGGTGCATTTTAAAGGCGGCCGCGTCGAGCGCGTTCGGAAGCCCAGGAAAAGGCGAGAAGTCCGACCTATTCATCGACGAGAGCGCCTTTGCGCGCTCTGTTGTGAAAGGGGGTTGAGTTTAACCTATGCCGGAACATCAAGTTGTCATGACAGAGCCGGCGCACCAAATCAAGAACGCCGATATTGGCTTTTGGGTTCACTCTGGCGCCAAACTGCTCGGTCATCTGCACGTTAGCAAAGGTGGCGTGGATTGGTACCGCGGCAAGTCACGCCTAAGGAAATACTCCATGACATGGGAGCAGCTGGACAGAGCATTGCGAGAACATAAGGCTCCAAAGCGCCCCCCAAAGGCAAAGAAAAAACGCTACTGAACCACCCCCGCCACGATTGCCACCGCTTCAGGATAAGGACGCGTCGCGAAGAGGGAGAGAAAATGCCTAACAAAAAGGTGGTGGGTTTCTCACGGAAGGCTAACAAAGATCCAGCCCAAGCTGATTTCGTCGACTTCATCGACTGGCTTGTACTGCGGCTCCAGAAGCGGCTAGACCGTCGAGTTTACGCTGAGCCTGTTCCAAACCCAAAAGGGCCGCCTACCGTGTCCCTGAACATCGATCGCGGACCCTGGTTATGTTGGGCTCTGATGGATGAGTCACATGACACGTCGTTTCCGATCGTCGGAGAGTATCAGCGGCGATCGGAATTCACCAGCAAGTCATGGCGCCATGCGCTCGAGAGTTGCAATAAGGGCAATGAGGAGCTTCTTTTTGCCAACGAATATCCAACTGTCGTGCATAAAATCGGGCGAGTCGTCGTGGCGGGCTGGTTCTCATGCGATTCACGCAAGGACGTGCCGGCGATGGTCGTTAGCGCGATAGATTTACTAAGGGCACGAGTCCGCTCCTGGGAACGGCGGTTCTTACGGCGAGCAAAAGACTCGGTCTCGATGAAACGGGGTACCCGATGAAAACTGCGAAGAGGCCTCGGCGTGCCAAGATCGCCGGAGGGGATAAAGAACCAGCGTTAACGTTGACGCGAGTTGCCGTACGCGACATAAAGCTGGTTTATCTCCTCGTCGGGGACCGTGCGCAGCCCTATGGCCGCAAGAAGTCGCGCATCGTTTACATCGGTACAACGCAAAAGGGTGGCCGCCGCATCGCGGGCAGCATCGCTGCGAAGGCGCCTGAGGCACTGAGTCTCCGGGGAGTGAAAACGGTTGAAGCTCACGTCTATAGTGCCGAGGTCGGCCTAAGGTAGCGATGTGGAAGATACTTGAGCGTGGTTTACTGCTGAGCTTCAGGGAACGGTATGGCGTTCTCCCAGTTCAATAGGCGGGGCGAAGGCTACGAATGGGACGAGGTTGAGCGGTATCTTTCAACTGCAGGCCTCAAGAATGTGATACGTCGATACGAGCCGCTCACGTCGCGACGTAAGCGTTTCTAGTACGGTCTCGCGTTCGCGACTTTCTCCCTAGACGACTGCGAACAACTCCTCCTGATGGCGGGGATGTGGCCCTCATACCGCCCGATAGCGAGGGCAGGCCGCGAGGAAGAGACCTGTGACGCGAGCGATCCGCGTTCGGTGGTACGTCCTCGAGATTGGGCATAGTCCGTAGGAACCGGGTGCGACCGGCGCGCCAAGGAGCGACAGATTGCTTGCCGAATGGCCTGCCAGTTCAGGGTTGGAGGTGCTTCGCTACGCATCAAGATCACGGTTTAACTCCCCCGGAGCCTAAGCCAGCAAGGCCGCAACATTCGGATGGTGGTGGGGAAGCGCGCAAATGCCATGTCTGTTCATCCCCCGTCTCGGATGGCATCGCTTACTGCGAGGAATGCGGGTCTTCCATCGATAGCGCGGTCGGAGACAGTGAGAAATGGTACTACGAGTCGAATGGTGAGCGTCGCGGACCCGTGAGCGCTTCGCAAGTCGTTACGCTCATTACTTCAAGAGCACTCGGCGCCAAATCCCTTGTATGGCGTGCTGGTTTCCCTGACTGGCTGGCAATTGAACGAACTGCTTTTGCACGGCTCATAAACACGCCGCCGCCGCTCGTCGGAGATGCCGTCAACGATGCGGCGGTATGGTTCTTGGCGGTAGCTCCGCTTATCGGCACCATCGCCGCATCGGCAATAGGGCATGCGAGTCATGTTTCAGTTGGGAGTCTCTGGTGGATCACGCCGGCGTTAAACGTAGGTCTCGCATGGTATGACTCTAAGCTGCTTGACAAGGCCGGCTACAAGTCAGACAGGCTTGTCTGGGCTTGGTTGTTCCTTATACCCGTCTATCTGTATAAGCGCTCGCGACTCGTTGGCCAGAACCAGGCGCCGCTTGTGGTCTGGATCGCAAGCCTTATCGTAAGTGTCTTTATACCGCAGCGATAGAGCACTATGGACGACACACTGCATTGCGAGTCCTGCGGCGCATCGAGTAGAGCACGGGCAAGGTTCTGCGGTCACTGTGGTTTGCAGATGCCAGCACGAGAGAGTGTGCCGCCGCCATTGCGCAGTGATTCGCCTAGAGCTAAGTCAGGAGCGATACCGTGGGCTTGGATCGCTGGCGTCCTGGGGGCCATCGTGCTCGTAGTCGTCATATTGGCCTTCATCGGTTTGCTAACCTCAGGCGCTTTCCAGAACGCGTCATCGACGACTCCGTCTACCTCCGCGAATGACGATGCTGCAACACGGCATGCGATCGAGGAATACTGGACTAAAGTAAATACGGACTACGGTATGATAATGCCGACGCTCCTTGCAAGCAAGATGTCGGGCAAGTCGGACGAGTCAGCGATTGCAGATGCTGAAACGTTGGTCGTAAAGATGATACAAGACGGCGACGCATTGCCCGATGGACTTCCAGACGCAGTTAAGGACGAGGTACAGTCGTCCGCCGAAGCTCTCGACGAGGCGTTTGATAGCGCAAAGCAACTCTCATCCAACAATACTGACGCTTCAACAGACCTAATCGCGAAGATCTCACTGGCTAACCAGCGATTTGAGGATGCAGTATCGCAAGTGCGCACTGCTTATTTCCAGTCCGGCGGCGATCCTAGCACGATCCCAGATGCAAGTCAGTGACCCCCTGACGAGTTCACCGATGAAGCTAGCTGTTCTGCGTCATTCAACGGCGGCTTCGAGTCTTAGAAGCGTTGACTTGTAAGGCAGCTGTGCCCGTGATACTGCGACATGGTGGCGTATTTTGAAGTTCTTGCTATTACCGCGGCCGTGGTCCCGATTGGCGGCTTCGACTTTCGCTGGCTTTACTAGGGAAGGCGCCCTATCGCCATGCCTGCGTTAGCAAACCGCGGACTTGCTAACAATTTGCTAACGGAATAGGTGACGATAGGTACGCGGGCGTTAGGATACGTCCGACTTTCGTGCTCAATCGACGCTAGCGGTGACTTGTCGGGGCGGCTTTAGTGATTTTCAAGACCGCCGCATTCAACCACTCTGCCACCTCTCCACACTACTGGCTGACCTTATTCTATAGGCTTTTTGCGATTCTGGCATACCTTCCAATTTGGGTGTGGTTGCAGTTTGGTTGCAGTCGGCCGGAGCAACCGGCCCTCGCGGCGGCTTCATTTCTCACCGACCACTCGTGGAGCCTGGATGCGCTCCAGGGCTTCGCTCACGGCTGCGACCGCTCTCTCGCGACCGCCAGCGACCACGTGGCTATACAGATTCAAAGTAGTGCTCGGCACTGAGTAGCCTAGTACCCGCTGCACGGCGACGATGTCAGCCCCGTTCGCCAGCGACCATGAGGCGCATGAGTGTCGCAGCGACT